>DKGH01000219.1 GCA_002453165.1 Verrucomicrobia bacterium UBA6775 | reverse complement strand
CCGGCAGATCTTCCTCGACGCCAGCGTGCCGTTGGCCATAGCGTCCGGCAACATGTCGGGATAGCTCAGCACCATCCGGCCCAGCCCGACGACATCGACCCAGCCTTCGCGGACGAGATACTGCGTCACGTGCGGCAGGTAGTCTTGCAGGTAACTGTAGCCGCACCCAGCAATGGCGATATTCACTGGGGCGGCATCGCGAATGCGCCTGACTGCCTGAATCTGCCGTTCGACATCGACCAGCGGATCGTACGCCGGCTGATAGCCGTCCGACGGAGGATACGCCGCCGGGCGTTGGATGTGCGGATTGTAGTAGGGCGAGCCTGCGCTAAGATTAACAAGTTTGACGCCCAACTTAGCACACAGGCCAACAAACTCAATCGCCTCTGCCAAGTCGTGTTCGACTGGGTTGTCCGGATTGACACCGAAGCCGTACCGGTAAGGCAGGCAGTGGGAATAGTCCTCCGGAATGCCGGGGCCGAGTTTTCCGGACTGGGAGATTTCTGGGTCGGGCCTGAATGGGACGAAGTCAAACGCGCTCAGCCGCACAATGATGTCGATGTCATTTCCATCGGCTCGGATGCCGTCGATGATCTCACGAAGAATTCGCGTGCGGTTTTCGAACGAGCCGCCGTACCGCCCCGGCCGGGTATGGGCGCTCAGAAATTCATGCAGCAGGTAGCCGTGGCAATGCTTGATATCGACGAAGTCCAACTCGAGATCCGCGGCGAGTCGTGCAGCCCGTATGTAGCAGCGAATCAACTCTTCGATCTCGTCATCCGTCCATACCTGACTGTCATCGGTGACCTTGAATTTGGCATCCAAAATCGGGTGTCGATAGGCCACGCGCGGCTCGAATTTGTTTTTTTCGTTTGGCCGACAAAAACGCCCCGAGTGCGTGAGTTGAATACCGACTACGAGGTCATCGGTCGTACCATAGCGCTCGAGGTGCGCCGTTTGCAAAGTCTCGACCAGCCTCGCGATACCGGCCTGATTGTCAGCAGAAATGATCAACTGGTTGGGGTTCGCCCGGCCGTCGGGCCGAACCGCCATGGCCTCACCGCCGAGAATTAGCTTGGCGCCACTCTCGCCAAACCGTTGCCAGCGCCGCTGCATTTCCTCCGTTACTCCACCGGTGGTCGTGCCGTCCCAGCCTTCCATCGGGTGGATCGCGATTCGATTTCCCGCAGTCTTGCCATTCAACGAAACTCGATCCAGCGAGGAAGTCAAAGGTGATTCCCCTGCGGAAAGAATCGTGTCGTCACATGGCAGATCGATACCAAGTATGGCAACGTGATCCCGAAACGCCTCCGGTGTTTTCAGCCTCGGGATTCGCGTCAGTTTGAACGGCTCAGCCATCGACTATCAAAATTCGAAAAACGTCAGGTAACTCTCGCCCCGCGCCTCCCGCAACAACATCAACGCCAGTTCGCGGGCGTGGTAATCGCCCCACATCGAGCTTTCGCCACACGGGATTTTCTGGCCGCGCGGTATGTAGTCCCAGCCGTTAGGCCGATGATAGATCGAGTGCAAAATTAACCCCTGATGTTTTGGAGTGATAGACAAGTAAGGCTCCTCAAGCAGCGTTGCCGCCACGGTTAATCCTGCCTGGCGATAAAGGGTGCCCTCCGCTTTTTTGCCGGCGTTTGTGAGATAGTTACCCAGACGAATCAGCCCCTGCGCCGCGATTGCCGCCGCCGAGGAATCGACTGGCTCAAAGTCGTTGTACGGATCGGAGCGCTTGGACAGATAGTTGCCAAGGCGATGAATGTTTGCAGCACCGGTATCCCAGACCGGGATGCCGTCCGTACAGCTGTTCTCGAGATAAAAATCGGCGGTGGCACAGGCCGCCTTGAGCATCATCGCGGTCAGTTTTTTCCGGCCACCAAACGGCTTGAGCGCCGAGTCCTTCAGCGTCATGAAAAACTCGAGTTGCTCAGGATACCCGCACAGCGCCCAGGCCAGACCGCGCGTCCATGTGCTGAACGGCGAGTAACCCTGCTGCGAATTCGGGCAGCGGTAACTACCGTCGTTCAGGTTAAAAACACTCTCGTGCGCCGTGCGCCCACGAACGTCGTAATGATCCCGGCCTTCACCGTAGTAAACGCCGTAATTCGCCGTCGCCTCGGCATGCTGGATGAGCCGCTCGAGTAGGGAGATTTTCCGGTCCTTTTCCCCCATCAATGAATGCCCAAGCTTATGCGCCACCGCCAGCACCCGCAGCGAACGAATCGTGTCGATGAAAAGCGAGTGCGGACCGTTGAACGAGTAGATGTAACCGCCGCCCGGAATCGTCGTCCAGCGAGCCGCCTGCACCGCACCCGAGACCTTTAGCGCCAACTCGTAAAAATCCATCTCGCGTGGGTCGGCATCGATCTTTCCCTCCCGCATAAGGCGGCGCAGATTACCGTAGGTCGAGACGTTGTTGAACCCGTGGTCATGCACGCCGATGTGCGAGACGTGCGAGGCCATGTGCTTCACTGTCCCCCGGCGGCCGATTTTCAGGAACCGCTCATCGCCGGTCGCGTCGAACTGCAGCACCGCCGATCCAAACTGGAATCCCTGCGTCCACTCGGTCCAACCGCGGGTGGTGTACTGCCCCTTCTCGGTGAAAACCGGCGTGCCCTTCGCCGAGCGCCAACTTTTCTCGATGGCCAGAATTTTCCGGCCGGACAGGTCGAAGAATCGCTCCAACTTGGGAACGAGTTTTTTTGCGGTCAACTTCCGGTTGATTTTGATCGCCATATTAAATTCGTCGAATAGTGAACCCCCCGTCCACATTGATCACCTCGCCCGTGGTGAAAGGGAACGCATCCTGCGCCAGCGCCAACACCGCTTTGCCGACGTCGCTTGGCTCGCCCCAACGGCGGATGGGCGTCAGCCCCTCGTCGATCAATTTGTCGTACTTGGCCTGCACCGGTGCGGTCATGTCGGAGGCAATGACCCCGGGACACACCTCGTACACATTGATACCGAGGTCTGCCAGCCGCGCGGCAAACAACTTCGTCACCATCCCGAGACCGGCCTTGGCCACGCAGTAGTCGCCCCGATTGGTGGACACCGTGTGCGCGCTGATCGACGAGATGTTCACGATTTTGCCGCGCCTAGAGTTGTCCGCCTCCCGCTGTTCCAACATCCAGCGGCCGGCCTGTTGGCTGAGGAAAAACGGCCCCTTGAGATTGATCGCCATGAGTGCATCCCAGTTCTCCTCCGTGGCCTCAAGAATATCTGTGCGCCCGATGGAGGTGATGCCGGCATTGTTGACCAAGAGATCAAGGCGGCCAAGCTGCTCGCGAGTAAACTCGATCAACCGATCGCGATCCTCCGCTTGGCCAACGTTCGCCTGACAAATCTCAGCCCTAATCGTGTGCCCTGCCTCACCGGCCAGCTCGACACAGCGCTTGGCCGTGCCCTCGGCCGCCGCCCGGTTTCCGGCGTAATTGATCACCAAGTCCCAGCCGGCCGTGGCCAGCTCGAGCGCGATCCCGCGGCCGATCCCGCGCGATGCCCCCGTGATGAGTGCCACCTGATTCATGTGCGGCAGAGCCTAATGAACCGGCCAAGCGATGAACATGCAAAACCGGCTTGGCCAAGCGGTTGGCCAAGTTGCCGAATCTCAACTTTCAGTTGATACGGCGGGGACGGGGCCTATACTGCCCGGCCCGCGCGGCTTGGCCAAGCCGCCCATGATTGTGGAACCTGCCCGTCTATGGTTTTTGTCTGCCGTTGTCGTTTACGGCATCGGCATGCTGTACTCCATTTTCATTTGGCGGCGGGGCTTTCAACGAGACAACTGGATTCATTACGGTCTGCTCGCCATCGCGTTCGCGCTACACACCGTTGCCATGGCAAAGCGCGGCTTTTCCCTAAACCAATGCCCGGTAAACAACCTGTACGAGGCCACCGCCTTTGTGCTGTGGACGATCACGGCCGGCAGTCTCGCGCTTGGTCTACTTCCCAAGCTGCGGTTTCTCGGTGTATTTACATCGCCGCTTTTGTTCGGCTTCGGGCTGTTTGCACTGTGGCCAGGACTGGACACCGAGTACATTGACAATCAACCCAACTTTTCCAGTGACTGGTTCAGTCTCCATGTTCCTATCATTCTGCTGGGCTATGGCGCATTAGGTCTGGGCGCCACAGCCGGGAGTATGTTCCTAACTCAGGAACGCAATTTGAAATCCCACCGGGCAATAGCGCTGTTAGCACTGCTGCCCCCCATCCAGCGATTGGAAAAAATCATCACAACCGCGCTAGTCGTCGGATTAGCGTTACTCACGATTGGCGTTGGTATTGGCGCTGCGTTTGTGGAGCCACAGACCCCTTTCTGGAGCGATTCCAAAACTATCTGGTCATTCCTCGTCTGGGCTATGTACGGGGGATTGCTGCTCTCGCACCTTCGATTTGACCAGCGTGGGCGTCGTTACGCTTGGTCAGCCATCGTTGCTTTTGGGTTCGTGATTCTCACTTTTTGGGGAACCAACCTGCTGTCCGGTATTCATAATCCCACCCAGTAAATCGTGCCCATTGTTGTCACAGGTCTGAGCCACCATTCTTCGCCGGTTGAGTTGCGGGAGCGCTTTGCGTTTTCCGAGGCGCAGCTGATCGAGGCGCTTGGCCAACTGCGGGAACGCGGCATCGCGGACGAGGCGGTGATCATTTCCACCTGCAACCGCGTGGAGATTTACACGGCCTCGAGCGATACCGACGAGGCGCTTGGCCAAGCTCTGCGCCAATTCCTATGCGAGTTTCATGGCATTGAGGAGCAACCGGGGGAAGCCCTGTACACGCTGCGTGATCCGCAAAGTGTCGACCACCTCTTTCGTGTTTCATGCGGCATAGACTCGATGGTGCTGGGCGAGACCGAAATCCTTGGCCAACTTAAGCAGGCCTACCGGCTTGCCCTTACGGAAAAGACCACCGGCCCTTGGTTAAACAAGACGTTTCAGAAAGCGTTCAACGTGGCAAAGCTCGTTCGTACCGGGACGCAGATTCAACGGGGCAGCATCTCGGTCAGCTCGGTTGCGGTGGAATTGGCCGAATCGATTTTTGACTCGCTCAAATCACAGCAGGTGCTGGTCATCGGCGCCGGTGACACGAGCGAAAAAGCTGCGCGCGCACTCAAAAGCCGAGGCGCCAGCAGTGTGCTCGTCTCCAATCGTTCGCATGACAGGGCCGTTGCGCTGGCCGAGGAACTTGAGGGCCGGGCCATTCGGTTCGACACGTGGGAGGAGGAGTTCAAGGAGATAGACATCATCATCAGCAGCACCTCCGCGGCCCACTACGTGTTCTCCCGCGACAAGATACAGGAGCTGCTCCGCGAGCGCGGTCATCGGCCGCTGCTGCTGGTCGATATTGCCGTGCCGCGCGATATTGATCCCGACTGCAACCAACTGGAAAACGTCTACGTTTACAACATTGACGATCTGCAAACCATCGCCGGTCAGTACCTCGAGCAACGCAAGGCCGAGCTGGCCCACTGCGAAAAACTGATCGCCGAAAAACGCGATGAACTCCTCGACGGACTCAAGTCGCGCCCCGACCGAACCCAGCTTGGTTTTCGCCAAGAACAGGCCGAAGCCTGAACACTTCAACAACTCTTGTTCGACACAAACAACATCGTCATCGCCACCCGCGGCAGTGCCCTCGCGCTGGCCCAGGCGAACATGATTTTCAACCAGTGTCGCAAGGCATTCCCGAAACTGACCTTCGAGATCAAGATCATGAAGACCACCGGTGACAAGCTGCAGACGCAAGGGGTCAAGCCGGGGCAATCGCTGCCCAAGGGCCTGTTCACCAAGGAACTCGAGGTGGCGCTGGTCAAGCAGAAGGCTGATCTTGCAGTGCACAGCCTGAAGGATCTGCCCACGGAACTGCCACCCGGCCTCACCCTCGGCGCCATCACCAAACGCGAAGATCCACGAGAGGTGCTTGTCTATCGCGATCGGGCGTCCCTCGAAAAAGCCGCCGCCGCGGACGATGTCGAGGAATGGTCGCCCGGCCACTCACAGCGAAGGGGCTTCGACCCCGGGCTGAGTATTTGTGATCTACACGGCGAACTTACCGTGGCCACCAGCAGCCCGCGCCGCAAATCCCAGCTCCTCCGGCTTCGACCCGACTGGAAGGTGGTTGAGATTCGCGGCAACGTCCCCACCCGACTCGAGAAACTGGCCAACAACGCGGAAATCGATGCCACCGTTCTGGCTCATGCCGGGCTGCGCCGACTGAATTTTGAGATTGGCCGGGAAGGCTTCCTCCGAGGCGACGCCGTCCCGGACGGTCTCTGTGCCACGGTAATCGAAACTGCCGACATGCTGCCCTGCGTGGGACAGGGCGCGATCGGTATCGAGATTCGAGAAAACGACGAGCGCTTGGCCAAGCTCTGCCAGCGGCTGAACCATTTCAACACTCAGGTCTGCGCCGAAGCCGAGCGATCGTTTCTCAGCGCGATAGGCGGCGGCTGTCAAAGCCCGGTAGCTGCCCATGCGGAGGTAAAAAATGAGACCATCCACATGCCCGGCATCTCGTTCGGCGACGGCACCTCCTTCAGTGAAGGAAAAGTGATTGGCGGCCTAAATGAAGCCCAAGCGCTTGGCCAAGTGCTCGCCGAGCAGGTCAAGGCCGGGCTGTAAATTACGGCTGCTCGACCACCAGCGTGGTGTCGAGTTTCGGCACGGCCACAGTCTGCTCCTCGCCACCCGGCCAGACCACCGTCAGCTCCGCCTGCTTGGCCTCCTGCCCCAGCCCGAACGTGGCCACAGTCTCCGACTGCGACAGGTAACTGCGCGCCGCCGTGACCAGGCGCCACTGTGTTGTCTCGCCCGACTTGAGCTTGAGCATCGCCCCGACGCCGTCACGGTTGGCTGCCTTGCCGGTCAGCTTCACCCGGAGCCAGTGGTTGCCAAGTGCCTGATCGTTGCGAAGCAAGAGCGGCTTGCCATGGAGCTGCGTGAAGGCCACGTCGAGGTCGCCGTCACCGTCGATGTCCGCATAGGCCGAGCCGCGCCCAACGATCGGCTTGAACAAATCCTCCCCTGCCTTCGTGCTGTCCACCGTGGCAAACCCGCCCATCGCAGGTGTGCCGCCACAATTCCAGAACAACTGCGCCGGTTGCGCGTACGACTGGCTTTTTTGCACCTTGGTAATCTCCTCCTCGAGATGACCGTTGGCCGTCAGCAGGTCGAGCCAGCCGTCGAGATCGTAGTCAAAAAAGAACAGCCCAAACTTCAGCAGCAGCCGGCTGTCCGGCCCGACGCCCTCAGTGATCGCGTTGTCGGTAAACAAAAGTTGATTGTTTGGTGTGGAGACATACAGCGCGGTCATTTCATTGGCGAAGTTGCCGATGCCGATTCCCAGCGAGTCGTCATTCCGGAACCGCGCCACGTCGATCCCCATCGCGCCGCGTACCTTGCCGTTGTTGTCGAACCCGATGCCGCTGATGCCACCCATCTCGGTAAACGTGCCGTCCTTCTTGTTTTTGAAAACGAAGTTGTGAACCGTGTCGTTGGCCACGATGAAATCCACCCAACCGTCCCCATCGAGATCCACCGGCGACACTCCGAGCGACTTGGCCATCGGCACCTTCGTGGCGCTCGAGCGAATCTGCACGCCGGCAGTAGCGGAGATGTCGATGAACTTGCCATTGCCGTCGTTTCGGAATAGCGACGGAAACGTGCCCTCAAAATTCGTCGGCGGCCCATACGCACGGCCCACGCCCACGAGTGTGTAGTTCACCTCGAAGTCGATCTCGCGCGACCAGCGCACGTAGTTGCACACAAACAGGTCGAGATCTCCGTCGTTGTCGATGTCGGCAAACGCCGCGCTGGTGCTCCACTCTTTTTCACCGCCGCCCACACCGGCCTCGGCAGTGACATCAGCAAACTTGCCGTTGCCGAGATTCCGGAAAAGTCGGTTGCCACCGACCGCTGTCTGGTACACATCCGGCAGTCCGTCGTTGTCCACGTCGCCAATCGCAGCGCCCATCCCGTAAAACGGCACTTCCAGCCCCGAACCGGCCGTGACGTCCTCGAACGCGCCCTTGCCGTCGTTGCGATACAATGCCGCCGTGGTCGGCTTTAGCTCCGGTTTTTTCTCCAAATCCCACGGCCACCAGGTGCCATTGGTGAACAGCAGATCCTGATCGCCGTCCGCGTCGAAATCGAAAAACGCCACGCCGTTGCCCATCGATTCCGGCAGCAGCTTGTCGCCGATTGCGCCGTTGTTATGGAAAAAATCGATCCCGGCTGCCGCCGTGATATCGGTAAACTTCGACTCCGGCACAGACTCCTCGGCAGGCACCTCGCGCTGCTCCGGTGCGACCACATCGGTATTCACCGCCTGAACCACTTCCTCCTTCGGCTTGAGCACGGTGTACGCCACGAAGCCGGCGACGACTAAAAAAACGGCTGCGATGGCAGACCACTTCAGCGCGTGGCCAATGACGGTATCATCCTCGTGGACGAACTCTTCGTGGTCGTCTGGCGGGGGTGTCGATTCGGGTTGTTTGGGGTTTGTTTTGCTCATCGGGTTTGGTCGTAAAACGCGCGCAGCATGACCCAACACCAAGCGCTTGGCCAAGCGATTTGTTTTGTAATTCGCGCCGCCACCGCTTGGCCAAGCGGCATTGCTGAAATCCCCATGACTCGATGGGTTTGGGCGCATAAAACTTGCGTGCTAAGCCGAGCGGCTCCAACAATGTCGCGCGTTCGCACCCGCCGAACCCGCAATGAAAACCCTGCACCTGTACCTCGCCCGACAAACTTTGGCCACGCTGCTGATGACGGTGCTGGTTTTCACGTTCGTTCTCCTGCTGGGCAATCTGTTGAAGGAGATCGCCACGCTGATGGCGTCCGGGCAGGTTTCACCCGGTTTTCTTTTCAAGGCGATCGGCCTGCTGATCCCGTTCGTGCTCGTGTACTCGCTCCCGATGGGGATGCTCACGTCCACGCTGCTCGTCTTTGGGCGGTTCAGCGCCGACCAGGAATTGACAGCCGCCCGTGCCGGCGGCATCAGCCTGCTCTCGCTGACCGCGCCGGTGCTGCTGATCGGAATCGTGATGTCGATGCTCTGCGGCTGGATCAACCTGCAGATCGGCCCGCAATGCCGGGCGGCGTACAAGACGATGATCTTCGAGTACGGGCTGGAGCGGGCCTCGGCGTTGATACAGGAAAAAGGCTACACTGATTTCCCCGGCTACCGCGTTTATGTCGATCGCGTTGACGGCAACAGCCTGCACGATGTCACCATTTATCAATACGACGAAAGCCAGAAGTTGCGAATGCGCATGAACGCTGAGCAAGCTGCGCTTGAGGTCAATCCGGACACGCAGCAGATCATGCTCACACTCAAGACGGTCGACGGATTTGAGTTCAACGAAGGCAAGGAACGGACGTTCGTCTACTCAAAGTACGGGCCGATGGCGCTTGGCGAAAAGGAGAAGATCAACACCCAGCGCTCGGCCAAGCTAAAGGAGATGAGCTTCAGCGAACTGCGCCAACGGATCGCGGAAGCCAGACAACCCGGCACCGACGCCACCCCGGCCCGGGTGCAACTGCACCAGAAAGTCGCCCTGTCGTTCGCCTGCATCGGCTTCACATTGATCGGCATCCCGCTGGCCATCCGTGGCAACCGACGCGAGACCAACATCGGCATCGCCTTTGCGCTGGGATTGGTCGCCATCTACTATGGGCTGATCATCCTCGCCCAAGCGCTCGAGAGCTCCCCCGCCCTCGCACCGCACCTGTGGATGTGGCTGCCCAACTTCCTTTTCCAAGGCATCGGCTGCGTCCTGCTTTGGAAGATGAACCGGGGGATATAGTTTCAAGTTTCAAGTTTGAAGTTTCAAGTTTGGGTTCATTCGCCTAAAAAAAACGGGTGTTCATCATTTTCAGTAAATCTGGAAAACGCCGCGGCAGCGATGGGGGACGCACGCAGCTCGCGTGCGTTTTTTGGCGGCTCACCAAAAACAAACAAACCAGCGTCCGGCGAGCCGCGTGTGCTCCCCTGCTTCTTCTGGTCGCAGCGCTTGGCTTGGCCAGGGGTCAGGCAGCGGATTGGCCACATTTTCTTGGGCCAACTTCGGATGGAATATCCCCAGAAACCGGGCTGCTCAGCGCTTGGCCAAGCGGCGGCCCCAAGGTGCTTTGGAAAAAACAGATCGGCACCGGCTACAGCGCGCCGGCCATTCGGGACGGGCGGCTGGTTTTGTTTCATCGCGTCAAAAACGAGGAGATCGTCCAGGCATTTGACGTCAAGACCGCCAAGCCGCTTTGGCAGCACAGCTACCCCACCCGCTATCGCGATCCGTTCGGCTACAACAACGGCCCTCGCTGTTCGCCGTTGCTCACGGAGAAGCACTGCTTCACCTACGGTGCCGAGGGCGTCCTGCACTGTCTCGACGTGAAAACCGGCAAGCCGCTTTGGCAGCGAAAGACGGCAGAGGAATTCCAGATCCCCGAGGCGTTCTTTGGCGTCGGTGCCTCGCCGGTGCTCGAGGGTGATCTGCTGATCGTGATGGTCGGCGGCCAGCCAAACTCCACGATGGTCGCGTTCAACAAGGACACCGGCAAAACTGTATGGGAAAGTGTCGGCCAAAAAACGTGGGAGGGTAAGCCGGCCACCGGCTGGCCAGGCGAACCGCTCGTGCGCTGGAACCGTTTTGAAAAACTGGCCAGCTACGCCACGCCAACGCTGGCCACCGTGAACGGCAGGCGGATGCTGTTCAGCCTCACGCGACAGGGCCTGGCCGGGATGAATCCCAGGGACGGCTCGGTTTTGTTCAGCCGCTGGTTTCGCTCGCGCGTGAACGAGTCGGTGAACGCCGCGAACCCGGTGGTCTCCGGCAACCGCGTTTTCTGCTCTGCCGCCTACTACGGCGTCGGCTCGTTTTTGCTCGAGGTCGGCGAGGACGGAAAATCGTTTACCGAAATCTGGAGCACCAACCAGCGGCGCAAGGCCAACCGCCGGGCCGAGGCGGCGCTGGAGATTCACTGGACGACACCGATTCTGCACGACGGCCACCTCTACGCGTTCAGCGGCCGTAACGAACCGGACTCGCTGTTTCGCTGCGTGGAACTGGCCACCGGCGAGGTCAAATGGAGCCGCGAGGAACGCTGGCGCGCCTATACCACCAAGCAGCCCAACGTCTACGGCCGTGGCTCAGCCGTGCTGGCAGAGGGCAAGCTGTTTGTCCTTGGCGAAGGCGGTTTGCTGGGGCTTTTCGAAGCCAACCCAGCCAAGCCGGTTGAACTCGGCCGGCATCAGGTGCCGGAGTTAAAGTATCCCTGCTGGGCCGCACCGATCCTCTCCGACAAACGACTTTATGTGCGAAGCGAAGACTACCTCATCTGTTTCGACATCGCGAAATAGCCGCCTGACCAAGCGCTTGTCCAAGGGCTTCACGCTGATCGAATTGCTGGTCGTGATCGCCATCATCGCGATCCTCGCCGGCCTGTTGTTGCCGGCCCTGGCCAAGGCCAAGGGCAACGCCACCGGCATCTATTGCCTGAACAATCAGCGGCAATTGCTCACAGCATGGAAGCTGTACGTCGGCGACTACGAGGACAAGCTGCCGCCCAACGCCAAGCATATTCAGGATCCCCGCGGCTGGATCAACGGCTTCCTCGATTTTCGCCCAAACAACCGCGACAACACCAACGTCCTCTACCTGATCGGTTCAAAAAAAGTGATGGGCGACTTTTATCCCAAGCTCGGCCCGTACACCCAGTCGGCCGGCATCTACAAGTGCCCATCCGACACGTACACCGCGAAGATTAAAAACAAGCAACTGCCGCGCGTTCGTAGCGTCTCGATGAACGGCTTCATCGAGGGAGGCCTCTACGATCCCTCGATGAACATGAACAACTCCAGCATCCACGGCCGCGGTTGGCGCAAGTACGACACCCTTTCGCACATCATCGATCCCTCCCCCTCCAAGCTATGGATTTTTGCCGACGAACACCCGGACAGCATCAACAACGGCGGCTTCGTGCTGTACCCCTTCACCACTCAGTTTTGGCGAAATCTCCCGGCCAACTACCATAACGGCGGCTGTGGCTACGCCTTCGCGGATGGCCATGCGGAGACAAAAAAATGGACCGACCCTGCGCCCAAGGAAGAACCGGTCCTAAAACGCATGCGGCTCGACTATCCGAACGCCGGCTCCATCGGAGGCAGGGCCGCGGACTACAAATGGGTGCTTCACCACTCCACCGCCCCGTTGAAACGATGAGTTAAAAACCAAGCGCTTGGCCAAGCGCAAAAAGGAGGGACGAGCCTGCGAGTCCGAATAAACCATCAGGCTATGATTTCGCGGATGACGTTGCCAGAAACGTCGGTGAGGCGAAAGTCACGGCCGTTGTAGCGGTAGGTCAAACGCTCGTGATCCATTCCCAGCAGATGCAGGATGGTCGCGTGCAGATCGTTCACCGTCACCTTGTCGACTGCGGCCTTGTGCCCGATTTCGTCGGTCTCGCCGTAACTCACGCCACCTTTGATGCCACCACCAGCAAACCACGTTGTAAACGCGTGCGGATTGTGGTCGCGCCCCGGCTTGCTGCCCTTTTGCGCCAACGGAAGCCTGCCAAACTCTCCACCCCAGACGATCAGCGTCTCATCGAGCAGACCGCGCTGGGCCAAATCGGTGATCAGCGCAGCCACCGGCTTGTCCGTCTCGCCAGCGAATTGCGAGTGGTTGCCCTTGATGTCGTTGTGACCGTCCCAGCTGCGTTGATTCTCCATGCCGCCGCTGTAAATCTGCACGTAACGCACACCACGCTCGATCATCCGGCGTGCGGTCAGGCACTGTGCGGCGATGTGCTTGCAGCGGTCGTCTTCGAGGCCATAAAGCTCCTGAATGTGTTCCGGTTCCTGCCGGACGTTTAACGCATCCGGCGCGGCACTCTGCATGCGGTAAGCCAGTTCGAAACTTTCGATACGCGCCTCCAGTTCCTCCTCGTACGGACGCGTCTGGAGATGCTGCCGGTTGAGTTGTTTCAGCAAATCCAGCTGCCGACGCTGCTGCGCAGCTGTCATCTCCTTCGGGCGATACAGGTTGTCGATCGGGTCACCGGAGGGGCGAAAGTGCGTGCCCTGATACACGCTGGGCAAAAAACCGGCACCCCAGTTGGCCGCGTGGCCCTTGGGCAATCCGCGCCCCTTAGGATCACTCATCACCACAAAAGCCGGGAGGCTGTCGCTGCTGCTGCCAAGCCCGTACGTCACCCACGATCCAACGCAGGGATACCCCATTCTCGGCAGGCCACAGTTCATCATGAACAGCGCAGGCGAATGGTTGTTGCTCTCCGTGTGTCCCGAGTGGACGAACGCCATCCGGTCTGCGTGCCGGGAGAGGTTTGGAAAAATGGATGAGATATGTTTGCCGCATTGGCCGTGCGGTTTGAACTCGAACGGGCTTTTCATCAGGCCACCGACGGCGTTGGCGAAAAAGCCGGTAAAACGGTCGAAGCCGTCAAGCGTCTGGCCATCGCGCTTGGCCAAGGCCGGCTTGTAATCCCACGTATCGACCTGACTATGGCCACCGTTGGCAAAAATCCAGATTACCGACTTGGCCTTGGGCGCAAAGTGCGACCGCTTAGGCGACAAAGTACTCGTCCCGGCGAGACCCTCCTGCTGCAACAAACTCCACAAACCAAGCGCACCAACGCCCATGCCGCATCGCTGCAACATCGCCCGCCGGCTCACCCCACCGAATCCGTCTATGTTCGTCAAATCGTTCATCGCCTGAGATTGTGCTGCCGGCAAGCGTGATTTAACAGGCCGCGTTCTGCAACGATTATTCATACGGTCAAAATCGTTTGGTCATCCTGAAAAGCACCGCAACCAGTTCACCCATTTGACTCACCTTTACCCCGGCAGGTGTTCTAGGACGAAGAGGACGTAGGCTGTCGCGAGGATGATATGGAGGATGGCAAACGGGAGGGCTTTTTTGACGAAGCCCATGAAGGAAATTTTCAGGTCATGTTTGTGCATGATGGTCACTGCCACGAGTGTGGACGCCGAGCCGATTGGTGTCAGGTTACCGCCGAGATTCGCCCCAAAGATTACCGACCACCACATGCGGGGGTCGACGGCCGGATCCATCGACTTGAGGATGTTTGACAGCACCGCGGCGAGCGGGATGTTGTCGGTCACGCTGCTGGCCACGGCGGAGGAGACCAGTAACAGGCCGCCGCCCAGCTTGGCGCCCATTACGATGATCGGCTCGATGCCTTTGCCGATTAGTTCCAGCACGCCGGCCTGCTCCATCGCGTAGATGGCGACGAACAGGTAGACGAAAAAGAACAGCAGATCCCAGTCGATGCCGCTGTAAAACTTGCCGACGCTCGACTTGAATTTGCACAGCATGATCACGGCGAACATCATCGCCACAAAGCCCATTCCCAGCTTACCAATTGGCCAACCATCGAACGAGGCCGACGCGATAAAGCAGATGAACAACAGCAGCATCGCGGCCCCAAACCAAAAGAAGCCCATGCTCTCGATGCCGTCCCGTTCGTCAAAACTCGAAACTTGGCCAAGCGCTACAGCCCGTTCCTCGTCGGTCTTGAGCGACTCAATACCGAACACCCGTGCCCCCATCACGATGGTGGCGGCGGTCGCCACGACAACGTACGGCGCAGCCTTGAGGAAAAAAGTGATGAATCCAATCTCCGCCGTGGTGCCGACGATGATATTGGGGACGGATGAAATCAGCGTGAGCAGCCCCCCGATGTTGGTCAGCAGCCCCTCCACCAACAAAAAGCCAAGCAGTTTCTCCCGTTGGCCAAGTTTGCCGAGCGACACGGCGCTCAGCGAGCCGACGATGATCATCGCGGTGACATTATTGAGCACGGCGCTAAACACCACGGTCATCACGCCGTAAAACCAAAGCAACCGCCGCGGATCGCCTTTCGACATTTTCGTCAACTTGATGGCGATAAATGTAAACAAACCGGATTTACTGGTGACATCCACAAACAAACTGGATCCAAGAATGATCGTCACCACCCCCCACTCGATGCCCGGGATAAACACCGGCAAGTTCATCTTGTGTCCATTGGGCAGATCCACCGGACCGAACGGCAGGATGCCGGTAAACGCGCCCAGCAAAAGTGCGATCACTGCCGTCACGCCGACGATCACCGATTTCTTCGCGTGGATTTTTTCCTCCAACGCAAGGCACACCACCATCGCCCCCAGCAGACCGCTGAACAGGTAGGTGATCCACGGCTCCACCGCGTGGGCGCCGTGATCTGAAGCAGCTAACAATGAAATATCCATGACCTCCTCCTACAGCATCAATAGCGGTGTCTCGCGCAACTCCACGGCCAGAGGATACGCCACGCCGTGCATTGCCAACTGATCCTCGTCCTTGGTGTACATCACCAGCAGATCGATTTCGTTTTCATCGATCAACTCGCGGTAGTCCGACAGCCGACATCCCAGTTTCACCCGTCCCTCGACCCGAATCCCCCTGGCTTGCACGGCCAACCCCGCGCGGCAGGACTCAACGTAATCGTTCGGATCCTTTAACAGCCGTGCCTTGATTTGCGCCCGGGCTGTGTCGGTGTCCAAGTCCGGAATCTTGGTGATCGCGCGGATGTACCGATCGAACACCGCAGCGTCCTCAACATGCGACAGATAAAGAGTCCCTCCCGGCTCGGTAAACTCAGACGCATAGCTGACCAATCGATGGTCGCCCGCCAAGTGATCCGTCACCGCCATCACGCGGTCGGTGTTTTTCAACTTATGGTTGGGGAGATTTTCGCGATCCGGATTCGGCAGGATCAACACCGGGGTGGTCGTCGCCTGCGTCAGCACATCCACATGAGCCCCGAGTCCGTACGGCCAATCCGCAGCGTCACAGTGAAGATGCCGGTACGTCACGATCAATTCTGGGCGATACGATTCGACCGCATCCAGCACCGACTTCACCGCAAAACGCTCCGAGCCACCGAACAACTCCCACTCCACCTTGCCCCCCTGCTCCAGTGCAGACAGAAAGCCCTTGGCCAAGTAGAGGAAATCATCCTGCAACGGCTCCGGTAAATCGTGAACGATCAAAACCCGGCCGATGGCAACCAGCTGCGGCCTGAACATCTCCTTTGCCGCAGCATTGAACGCACTCTCAAATTGATCCAGTGACCCCATGCCACGCCCAGTATAAAAAGAGCCGAAATTCCATCAAGCCCTAACGTCCGCTTGGCCAAGCGCTTGGTTAGAGTTGCCAGCGGGCCAGACGCTTGGCCAAGCGCGACTCGACCTCGGGCGGTGTGATGAGGTTCGGAAAGTCCGCCTTCAATCGCTCCGGCGTAGGAATCTCCCCCCAGGCAGTGACGGTGAAAAACTCCGCCATCGGCTGGTCGCCCAGGCCAAGCTCCGCGTTGCGCTTGGCATACCGTCGCTCAAGGGTGACACGCCATTCGTCGATCGACTTCGGGTAGTCCATGTCGTGCCGCCCCACCCACGGCAGCCACTCGGTGACCTGCGATTGGTGGCACCAACTCATCTCGACCATCAATTCAAACGCCTCGCTGACATCCACCACAAGGTCAAACGCGTTCTCTCCAAACATGTACGAATCGTACGCGTTGAGAATCACAGGCACCTTGCACGGTGGTGGCTCGGGGTCGTCACAGGGATACTCCGGCGTGAATGCATGTGGTACGTTGATCATGTAGGCCACCCGCCGAACCGCATCTGCCACCGCGACATGGTCAACGTGAATTCCCGCCAGCGGGTCATTCGGTACGGGTGGCGCAAATAGGTAGTCCGGCTCGAAGTCGCGAATCGCCTTCCACAACGCCGCCAATAACGGCACGTCCACCTGCAGGCAGGCTTCCCTCGGCAGTTCACCGTCCGGCAGTCTGAGTTGCTCGAACTCATATTGCCCAAGTGCGGCGGACTTCAACTGTTCCTCCAGCCGTACACGGGCGGTCTCCTCGCGGGACAACCGATGGTGCCCGCCCTTGCCGTCGGTGCAGACGATGACCTTGGCCTGAAAATCAGCGCCCAGTTTTCGTCGCCACACCTCGAACGTGCCGGCCGTGCAAAACTCATAATCGTCGAAATGTGCGTGAACGAAAAGAACCTTCATAAACAAAAAAGGAGAGCCAGTCTTAGGCTCTCCTTGGAAAAATCAATGATTTCCTGGTGTTACTTTTTCGGGGGCTTCGGCGCTGCTGCCTTTTTTTTCTCGGCTTCCTTGGCATTGCCAACCGCGCCGCCCACGCCAGCTCCGATGAGGCCACCCACAAGGGCGCCCTTGTCGCGTTCACCGGATTGATGGCCGATGACCGCGCCTGCAGCCGCACCGACCAACGCACCAACACCGGCTCCAACTGCCGTCTTTTTACCCGGCTCCGTGGCACAGCCGCTCACGAGCAGCATACCGGCCACCGCCGCCAACATGGTTTGTTTAATCTTTGTCATGTCGTTCTAAACCGGGGGAATTCTCCTGCGGAAATCGTCCCGGCACAAGTCGATTCTACGATGAACCTGGCTTCTCGTTTTGTTTTTCGGCCAAGCGATTTAGCACCTCGAGCCGCTGTGCCATTTCGGTTGTGAACTCCTGCAGATGCTGGTCCAGCTTGGCGAACTCCTCCTTCAGGTCAATCTGCTCCTCCCCGTTCTTTTCCAGCCGACTCGCCAGTTCCTGCTCCTTTTTGGCATCCTCCATCCCGGTCAACATCACACCTACGAACAGGTTCAACACGATCATCGCGCCGGTCAAAATAAAGCTCACGAAAAACAGTGCCGCCGTGAAGGGCGATGCACTCGACTTCACCTCGTCCTGGCTAATGCCCATCTCGGCTAACATTTCATACGTCGACGCATCGTAACCATAATTCGCACTGCCATACATGTTGATGTACATCAGATCGGTCCAGTCTTCCAGCGTCACCGCCCGGAAAAGCGACAGCATCGAGGTCTGCAGGTTGCGAAAGTGCACCGGGTCGTTTTCGGAGTAAAGAAACGTGGCCATGCAGCCGTAGATGTAAAAATGCAGCGTGGCCAGCAGGAACACATAGCCGATAGACGGGATGCTTTTCAGCACCGCCCCAACCAAAACCTGCAGTCGCGGGATCGCAGAGACGAGCTTCAACACACGCAGCACGCGGGCCAGGCGTAGCACGGCGACAAAGTCATTTGACTGAATCGGCAACAGGCACACCGCCACGATTGAAAAATCAAAAATGTTCCACGCATCCTTGAAATAGTTTTGCGGTTGCCTCCCCTGTGCCACGATCTTGATGACGACCTCGAAAATAAAAATTCCGAGGATCACCGCGTCCAGCGTGTCCAGCACGGCACGATGTTCCAGTTCGAACGCCTTGTACGTCTGCATGCCCACCACCACTGCCGCCGCACCGATGACGCAGAGGATGAAGTTGGTGAACGCTTTCGACTCGGAGATTTTTTTGCAAAGTTCTACCATGACAACAATATGAATTCGGAAATAATATTAAGATATGACATTTTTTCAATACAAAAACGCCATCAAATCGGCTTGCAAGCCGAAGTTAAAACCGGATGATCGCCCCCATGTTTTCCAAAACTCGAATCGTTGGCGCCTCATTCGCGGGCTTACTACTCCTCGGATCGACCAACGCCCGACTGAACGCACACGACGGCGACGACCGCGGCGATGGCAAACCCAACAAGGACGAACTGACGCGCGTCCTTATTTTCTCAAAGACCGCCTGGTATCGTCACCCGGCCATCCCGGAACTGAACAGTTTTCTCGTCCAACTCGGCGGCAAATACGGCGCACAGTTTGACGTCTCCGAGTCACCGGAGGATTTTTCCCGGCTGCACCTCTATCAGGCCGTGATCTTCAACAGCACCACCGACATCGGTAATTCGCTCAACGAAAAACAGCGCAAACAACTCAAGGACTGGTATCAGGCCGGGGGCGGCATCATGGCCCTCCACGCGGCGGCGGTGCATCACAACACCTGGCCATGGTGGACCAAGCTCGTCGGGTGCGACTTCAACAGCGACTCCGATTTCGTCAAGGCCAAGCTCATCGTAGATACGGAAAACAAGGATCATCCGTCAGTGAAAGGCTATGGCCCGGAGTTTTACTACACCGCCGACTGGACCAACCACGACAAATCCGTCACCGGCCTGCCCGGCGTGAAGGTACTGCTGCGAATCGACGAAACCAGCTACGACCCGGTCCGCGATTACTTCAAGACCCGCGGTGGCAAGCCGATGGGCAAGGATCATCCTGTGAGCTGGATTCGAGAGTATGAGGGCGGCCGCTTTTTCTACACCGAGCTCGGCCACGAAGTGAAATCGCTCGCCACCAAGTTCGGCCATCAGCATCTCATGGAAGGCCTCCGCTGGATCACCAAAACCAAGCGCTTCCACCGCGATCCGAATAAATGATGGAATAAGACTTGGCCAAGCGCGAAGCAAAGGTAAGAATTATTTTCCTTACTTTACTTTCCTTACTTTTTTGATAGTTTTTCTCCTGTGAAGGCAACCATGACTTCCAAGGGGCAAATCACGATCCCGATTAAACTACGCAATAAACTCGGACTAAAAACAGGCACGGTGCTTGAATTCGATGAAAACGCGCCCCACCTGAGTGCAAAGCGCGCGTTGGAATGGAATAGTTTTGATGAGTTTGGCAAGGACACAAAGGATTCATTCCCCGAGCTAACTGTACCGGAATTACTCGACGAACTTCGAGGCCCGGTCGAGCTCCCCAAAAAAACCGGTGATGAAAACCGCGATTGATTCGTCGGTTTTATGGTGCCTGATCAAGCGTCAGCCGGGGTTCGAAAGCTGGCAGCAAGTTCTTTGGCGTGCAGGCCAAGATGGCGAACTAGTCGTCTGCCCAATTGTATTCGCCGAAATCTCCCCGGCATTTACATCCGCCACCCACACCCTACAAAATCTGCAAAAGATCGGTGTTCGGTACGAACAACTTGAACCGACTTCGGCGTATCTTGCGGGAGAAATTCACACGGCATATCGACAGGCGGGTGGGTCTCGAACACATATCCTGCCGGACTTTCTGATCGCCGCGCACGCACGGCGTCAGGCCGATCGTCTGGCAGCGGTTGATCGAGGGTATCTTCGGCACTACTTTCCCGATCTGCCGATCCTTGCTCCCTGACTCAAACGCTGGACGCAGCCCGGTTTTCTGTGTTCCATCGCCGGCCAAGTGATGCGTTTTCATCTCAGTATTCTTTTTGTTTCCCTTGCGCTTGGCCAAGCGCTGTTGGCTCAGCCTGTGGATGGCCGCAACAAGCCAAGCGGTAAAAAGGCCCCGACCGAAAGTCCGGACCTCGCACGATACGCGCTGTTTGAAAAAACTGCGCCTCGGCCGGAGGCCACTTCACCTGTCGACACCCAACTTCCGCTCCAGGTTGAGCCGGGCATGAGCATCGCGCTCATTGGCAACACGCTGCTCGATCGCTCACAGGATTTTGGCTACCTCGAGACGCTCATTCAACAGGCTTATCCGGCTCATCGGTTGACGGTACGCAATCTCGCGTGGTCGGCGGACTCGCTCCACCACCAGCCGCGCCCGGCCAACTTCGCCGATACAGATCAGCATTTGGTTTTCGTCAAGGCCGACATCATATTTGCGGCGTTCGGATTCAATGAATCGTTCGCGGGACCGGACGGCTTGGGCGAATTCAAGGCCAAGCTCACTGAGTTTGTGCAGGCGGCCAAGGCCAAGGCGTTCAACGGCAAAAGAGGGCCGCAACTCGTGTTGCTCTCGCCAATCGCCAGTGAAAACATCACCGGGGTCGACGCTGCGAAAAACAACAAAAACATCCGGCTCTACACCCGCGCCATGAGCGAGGTGGCTAAGGCGCAACAAGTCGGTTTCATCAACGTTTTCGATGCAACAAACAAGGCGATGCTTCCCACCGGAATTGACCTCACATTCAACGGCTGTCATCTCAACGACGCCGGTTACCGACTGTTTGGCAGGTTGGTTTTTGATGCGGCATTCGACAAGCCAGTTCCGGTCGTCAACGAGGAAATCCGCGCGGCGGTGCTGGAGAAGAACAAACAATTCTTCCGCCGGTTCCGGCCGGTGAACACGTTTTACTACACCGGCGGGCGCAACCGTAGCTACGGCTATCTCGATTTCCTCCCGGCAATGCGCAATTTCGACATCATGACCGCCAATCGCGATCAGCGCATCTGGGATATCGCGGCGGGCAAACAAGTGTCTGCGAAGATCGATGACTCGAACGTGCCGCCGTTGCCCGCGACCAAGCAGAGCCGCGGCGCGAATCGGCTGCTTTCGCCCGAGGCTGAGTTGGGCGAGTTCGAAGTTGACCCGAGATTTAATGTGACACTGTTCGCCTCCGAGACCGATTTCCCGGAATTGGCCTGCCCCATCCAGATGCGCTGGGACTCGCGAGGGCGACTGTGGGTCAGTTGCTCGACCACCTACCCGCACGTTTATCCCGGCAACGAGCCGAACGACAAAATCGTCATCCTCGAGGACACCGACGGCGACGGCCGCGCGGACAAGACCTCCGTCTTCGCCGATGACCTGCACATCCCGTTGTCATTCGAGTTTGGTCACGGCGGAGTATATGTCTCCGAGGAACCGCATTTCACTTTCCTAAAGGACACTGATGGAGATGATCGTGCGGACTTCCGAGAAAAAATGCTCACCGGTTTCGGCTGCGAGGATTCCCATCATGCGCTGCATGATTTCACTTGGACACCGGACGGCGACCTGATTTTCCGCGAGGGAATTTTTCATCACAGTCAGGTGGAGACGCCTTACGGCCCGGTGCGCCAGCGGGACAGCGGCTGGTTTCGGTTCGAGCCGCGCAGCCATCGGCTAACTGCGTTTGGCACCCACATGAGCACCAACCCGTGGGGCGTCACGTTCGACGACTGGGGCCAACACATGGCCAGCTACCCGATCTATGCACAGGCGTTCCACGCGCTCGACCCGGCCTACCCCGATCAACATCCGCGACCGGTCGGCCTGCACGCCTACTCCGGCACCTGCGGCCAGGAATTCGTCGACTTCCCCAACTGGCCGGAGGAGATGCAGGGCGGATTCGTCAAGGTACGCTACAAGCCGACTAACCGTGTCGAGTTCCATCGCTGGAACGAGTCCGACTTTGGCTTCACCGAGGAGTACGTCGGCAACATCGTTTTTTCAAAAAATCTTAGTTTCATTCCGGTCGATCTGCGCTACGGACCCGACGGAGCGATGTACGTTTGCGACTGGTACAACCCGGTCAAGGGTCACGCCCAATACTCGCTGCGCGATGAACGCCGAGATCGGGTCAGCGGCCGTATATTCCGCATCATGCCCAAGGGGGCCAAGCCGCAGCAGATGCCGCAGATTCACGGTGCGCCGCTTGGCCAACTGCTCGACATCCTGAAGCGCCCCGAGTACCGCTACCGCTACTGGGCCAAGCGCGAGTTGCGGGACCGCGACCCGGCCAAGACCAAGGCAGCCCTCGACGCCTGGGTGGCCAAGCTCGACCCAACTGACCCACGCCATCGACACCACCAAATCGAGGCCATCTGGCTTTATCGCGGCATCGGGGCCGTCAACACCAAGCTGCTCGTCGAGTTGCTCGAGTGCGACAACCACCATGCCCGCGCCGCCGCCGCGCATCAATTCCGCTACTGGCACGCACACTTCAAAAACGAGGAACAGATTCTCGACCGCCTGGCCGGCGATCCCAGCACGCTCGTCCGGATGGAGACTGCCATCGCCACGAGCTACATCGGTACCCCCTGGGCACTCGAGGCGCTGGTGAAAATTTTGAACCAGCCGAACATCGGCCATCTCAGTTATGCCATCAACGCCGCTCTGGGTTCGCACACCATCAAGCCGCTCTGGAGCGGCAACGCAGACGCCACGGCAAAACATCCCGGGATCGGCAAATTCATCGCTGCGTTCACGCTCCGGCAAAAAATGTCGCCCAAGAAACGCTACTCCGCACGGGATGCGGAGTTCGACAATCGCAAGGGGCTGAAGGTCGTCAAGATTGCGGCCGTGAAGGAGCGCATGCTTTTCGACGTCACACGCTTTGAGGTCAAGGCCGGCCAGCCCGTGCGAATCGATTTCACCAACCCGGATGCCACGGCGCACAACATCGTGATTGTCGCGCCCGGTGCCGAGGCCGAGATCGGAGAGGCCGCCAACGAGATGGCCAAGGATCCCAAGGAAGCCCAGCGCGGCCAGTACGTGCCCAAGTCAAAAAAGGTGATGCATGCCACGCGCATGGTCGCCCCGCTCTCCGCCGAGTCGCTCCGCTTCATCGCGCCCAAGGAGCCGGGCGAATACCCGTACCTCTGCACCTTCCCCGGCCACTGGATCATCATGAAAGGCACCATGGTGGTGAAGTAGGGCGGAAGGTTGAAGGAGGAAGGCTGAATCAACCAAGCGCTTGGCCAAGCAGATGGGGATGGAGACTATTCTCTCCGGCGGTTTTTTCGGACTTGCAGGCTCGTCCCTCCACGTTCAAGCCAGCCCAAAATGGAAGGACGACCTGCGAGTCCGCACGGGTCAATCGGTTTGGCTATGCCGTTGCGGCGGCGATGTCCTTGGCTCGCTTGATGGCCTTGCGGCGGTCGTTGGCGTCGAGGATGCGTTTGCGGAAGCGCAGGTGGTTCGGGGTTACCTCGACCAGTTCGTCGTTGGCGATGTACTCGATCGCGCGCTCGATGGAAAAGTTGATCGGCGGGGTGAGCAGGATGGCCTTGTCCGCGCCGGAGGAGCGCATATTGTCGAGGTGCTTGGCCTTGGTCGGGTTCACCGGCAGGTCGTCTCGCCGCGGATTTTCACCGACCACCTGCCCGGCGTAAACCTTGTCGCCCGGTGAGATGAACAGGCTCCCTCGCGCCTGAAGCATATCGAGCGCGTAGGCCATCGCGGTACCGTTTTCCATGCTGACCAGCGTGCCGGTCTGCCGTGTGACCAATTCGCCGCTGTATGGGCGATACTCCAAAAACAGATGGCTCATCACGCCATTGCCGCTGGTGAGGGTAACGAGGTCGCTCTCGAAGCCGATCAGTCCACGCGTCGGGATCTCGGCGGAGACAGTCACGCCGGCGGAGTGATGCTCGATGTTCGTGATTTTTCCCAGGCGCTTGCTCAGGTTTTCCATGACGGTGCCAAGATGATCCTCCGGCACCTCGACCCAAATCTGCTCGTACGGCTCGCAGCGTTTGCCCTCAATCTCACGGAACAACACGGTCGGTCGTGAGACAAGCACTTCGTAGCCCTCGCGCCGCATGGTCTCGAGCAGCACTGCGATCTGCATGCTGCCGCGGGCGTCAACGAGGAAGCGGGTACTCTCTGGAGTATCGTGCACGCTGATGGAAATGTTCGACTGCGTCTCGCGCTCGAGCCGCGCGCGGATTTCGCGGGACGTGACCTTTTTGCCATCACGCCCGGCGAGCGGGCCGTCGTTCACGGAGAATTCCATCTGCACGGTCGCGGGGTCGATCTCCACGAACGGCAGCGGCTCGGCATCCTCGGCCAACGCCAGCGTGTCGCCAATGTCCACCTCGTCGAAACCGGCCAACCCGGCGATGTCGCCCGCAGTCGCTGAGGTGACGTCGTTGGTTTGCAGCCCGGCGAACTGCTTGAGCTTGATGATCTTCGCTTTCTGTTTTGAACCGTCCTTGCGCAGCACGTTGATCTGGTCGCCCTGTTTGACGTCGCCGGATAAAATCCGGCCGATGGCCATCCGGCCGACGTAATCGTCCCAGTCGATGTTGCTGACAAGCATCCGAAACGGTGCCTCCTCGATGACCGGCGGCGGCACGCGCTCG
This sequence comes from Verrucomicrobia bacterium UBA6775, assembly GCA_002453165.1. Lineage (GTDB taxonomy): Bacteria > Verrucomicrobiota > Verrucomicrobiia > Limisphaerales > UBA1096 > UBA1096. The sequence continues at coordinate 9,264 of DKGH01000219.1, read as the reverse complement.
ACGACCGTCTCGAACAGGTCGTTCATGTCCTTGCGCGGCCCTTCGAGGGAGCGATCGGCAAACCCCATCTTGGCGCTGCCATAGAGGAATGGCGCGTTGAATTGATCCTCGTCCGCTCCCAACTCGAGGAACAACTCCAGCACCTTGTCGTGCACCCACTCCGGGCGCGCGGTGTCGCGGTCAATCTTGTTGACCACGCAGATCGTCTTGAGCCCGTGGCCAAGCGCCTTGCGCAACACCCAGCGCGTCTGCGCCTGCGGCCCGCTGACGGCATCAGTCAACAGCAATACGCCATCGACCATCTTCATCACCCGCTCGACCTCGGCACCGAAGTCGGCATGGCCAGGTGTGTCGACGATGTTGATGGTGTAATCCTTCCAATTGATCGCGGTGTTCTTGGCCTTGATCGTGATGCCCTTTTCGCGCTCGAGATCCATCGAGTCCATAACCCGCTCAGCCACCACCTGATTGTCTCGGAACGTGCCACTCTGCTGCAGCAACTCGTCCACCAACGTAGTTTTGCCGTGGTCCACGTGCGCGATAATCGCAATATTTCGAATATGATCTGCCTTCACAAGGTGAGCGGGGGGAATGAAAACCACCGCCGGAAGTGGCGGCAGTGAAAGCGGCTACGAACCCCGTGAGGGTTGTCCAAGGGTTCCCCGCGCGCGCAGACGGATACAGAAACCGGAGGCAGTGTTCAAGTTTTCAGTTTCAAGAAAACGGAGTATTCGGACTCGCGCCAGCGTCATCCGTGCGCTTGGCCAAGTGCTGGATCGGTTGATGAAGGACGGCTGGGGACATCCGTCCCTACCTTACTCTTGGCCAAGCGGAGCATAGGGAAGGGAACATTCTTGTCCCCTGCTCAAATACCCTTCTTATTCGGGGACAGGAATGTCCCCGCTCCTGTAGTCCCGCTTAGCCAGGCAGAGACAAAAAAACACGGAACGAATTCTCGTTCCGTGTTTGAAAGATTGTGCGTCCTTTGCGCTTGGCCAAGGTCAGACCTTGAACTCGCCGCGATAGTCGCGGGTCAACCAGGCGGGGTCGCCACCGGCGGCGAAGGTGTTCTTCTTCGGGTTCCACTTGATCGCCGTGTGGTTGTAGTAAGTTTGATTGAGCAGGTGACACGCGATTGAGGTGCGCGCGCCGATAATCTCGTGCGTGCAGGGCTTCTTGCGTGTGCGCATGGAGTTGAGGAAGTCCGGAATGTGACCGCCGTTGCTGCGGTACAGCTTCACCTTGGCATCCTTGAGGAACTCGGATTCGAGTTTGTCGAGTTCCTTCGAGAGGTTGACGTTGCGGTCGCCACCGGTGCGGCCTGCGATGAACTTGTCGCCCAGCCAGAGGCCGATCCGGCCACGGTGACATTCGACGCGCCCCTCGGAGCCGTAGAAGCTCGAGCCCATACCGGTGCCGTGCATCATCGGGATGTTGCCATCGTAAACGAGCTGCGCGCCCTTCAACGCCTTGGGGTTTTCAGCCGGGATGGTGGCCACCGGACCACTGTCATCCACGCCCAGACCCCAGTGCAAAATATCGATCATGTGTGCGCCCCAGTCGCAGACCATGCCGCCGCCGTACTCCTTGTAGCTGCGCCAGTTCGGGAAATGGCCGTGATTGCCGCGCGGGCTGAGGACGGAGTTGTAGCCGCGCATCGGGCCAGGGCCGATCCAGCGGTTCCAGTCGAGGCCCGGCTCCTCCTTCTCGGTGGGCAGATCGCAGGGGATGCCGGCGTTGCCGATGTTGACGGCCATGCTCTTGACCTTGCCGATCACGCCGTTGCGCACGAGTTCGCAGGCCACGCGGAATTCGCGTGAGGAACGCTGCATCGAGCCGGTCTGCAGGATGGCCTTTTTCTTGGCCACAGCCTTCATGACCTGAACCGACTCGTGGACATTATGGGTCAGCGGTTTTTCGCAGTAGACATCCTTGCCGGAGTTGACAGCTTCGACCGTCTGGATGGCATGCCAGTGATCCGGCGTGGCGATGCAGACGGCGTCGATGTCCTTGCGATTAATGACCTCGCGATAGTCGTTGTACGCCTTGCAGTCCTTGTTTTGGTAACGCTTGTTGGCGCGGTCACGGGCGGAGTTGCGGCGGGTGGTGTCGCAGTCAGAAACCGCAACGGCAACCACATTGGAATCGGCCATGAAACGGTTCTGCAACCCGCGGTTCTGGATGCCCATGCCGATGAATCCAACGGAGATTTTGTCGTTGGGCTTCACCTTGGCCGACAGAATGCCGGACGGCAGAATGAACGGGGCGCTGGCAACGGCGGTTGCCTCGAGAAAACGACGTCTTGATAAAGGACGGGACTTCATGCGCAGAAGGCTACCCGAGCCGCCCGGCTTGAAAAGCCTTTTTTCCAACGAATTACCGGAGGGCTTGAACCGGTTCGTATTCGTTGTGAAACTCGGCGCAGCGTGAAATCCATCTTAACCTTGAGCGTGGCTTTTGTTGTTCTCGGAGATCTGAGCGAATGCTGCGCAGAACAGATCTCTGTCGGCCAACAAAAACAGTTGTTTGCGGACGATTTCATTATCGACAGCCTGACCAATGTCACCCGCAAAGTCGGTCAAGCAACCAAGCACGGCGTGTTGCTAGAGCCCACGTTGCCCACGGACTTTCAAACGGGCAAAGTGCACGACGGACCGGATGGGGGTTCCGGCTACGAGTTCGGTGAATCCTGTTTTGGCTGGTTTTTCTCGCCGCATTGGGATGAGAGCAAACAGATGTTTCGCCTGTGGTACATGTCCAGCAAACGCCCCGGCAGTGGCGTCGCGTATGCAGAATCCAAGAACGGCCTAAACTGGACAAAGCCCCTTGTCGCCAAGGACGGTAAAAGCAATCTCATAAACTGGGACGCACCTCTCCCGATTTTGCGTCACGGTAAATCGATGGATCTCCTCGACATCGGTCTCGACGGCATCACGGTGACGATCGACCCGAGCCTGCCGTTTGGCCACGCCGAAAAATACAAGATCGCGTTTTACCCGAACATGGGCGGGCAGGACGCACGCACCCGCCTGGGTTATTCCGCCGACGGCATCAACTGGAGTTTCTACAACAAAGGGATGCCGGTCACCGGACGTGCCGCCGACACCAACAACCAGATTCACTGGAATCCGCTCACCAAAAAATACCTGCTGCATTGCCGGCAGGATTTTGCTGCGGGCGGTGGCGTGGGCGAACTGCGCGGTGTGCGCATCATGGAACACGCAAAAGGGAACGACCTCATGAACCACCCCACCGCTTGGAAGACGCTGCGCACCTTCGTCTTGGACGACCCCGACAAAAGCCAAATCTCCGGGACAAATATTCCCGTCTACCAAATTCACACCTTCCCAATGTGGTACTACGAGGGGATATGGTTTGCGCTAACCGACGTCCTCGCCGCCACCAACCGCCCCGTGCCAGAAGGTCAACAGGATTTTTTTAAGCGTCACGAACGGGGTGTGTGGGAATTTTACATGTCGCCCTCGCGTGACGCGATCCACTACGACTTCTCGGTGGCGACCTATCCACGCAAGCCGTTGATTCCGCGCGGGCCGGACGGCAGCTTCGACAAGGACTGTGCGCGGCCTCCGTCAAACATCATCACCCACAACGACGAACACTGGGTCTACTACCTCGCCACCAACGAACGCTGGGGGGCGCGTAAATGGGATGCCCGTCTGGCCTTGGCCAAGCTGCGGCTCGACGGCTTCTTTTATCTGCAAGCCGGTGGCCAAGCGGGAACGGTCGAGACCAAGCCGTTCGAAATCGAGGGCGACACGCTCGAACTAAACATCGACGCACACCGCGGCTCATTCAAGGTGGAGATTTTGGATGAAACAGGCCAAGCGCTGCCGGCGTTTTCCGGGGCAAACGCCAAGCTGTACCGTGGCCACGACCGGTTGAGACTGCAACCCGGGTGGAAACAATCCTCGCTTGGCTCGCTGAAGGGGCAGACCGTGCGCCTACGCTTTAAGCTACAAAACACAAAGCTGTACGCATTCCAGATCAGATAGACGCTGAACACCATGTCCACCAAAATTGAGAACTTATCTTCAAACCGTCATAGCGGATTTACGTTGATCGAGTTGCTGGTTGTCATCGCCATCATCGCGATCCTTGCCGGACTGCTCCTGCCGGCACTAGCCCGGGCGAAGGCCAAGGGTCAGGGCATCTCTTGCATGAATAACATGAAGCAGCTTCAGTTGGCCCACCTCATGTATCCGGACGACAACGACGACATCCTAACCAAGCCCGGCAACTCGGGAACGGAACAATATGCGTGGGTGGCCGGCTGGCTGGATTACAACCCGGGCAATCGAGACAACACGGACATCCGGACCTTGCTCGATCCCAAGCGCGCCAAGTTCGCCCCGTACCTGCCCTCGGCTGCGGTCTACAAATGCCCGGCCGACACCAGCTACGTGACGATCAAGGGGAAGAGGCAACTGCGCATCCGCAGCATGGGCATGAGTCAGGCAATGGGGGGCCCGGGAGTCTGGTTGCCGGGCAGCCAGTACAAGGTCTACATCAAGACCGGCGACCTGCTGAATCCCGGTCCGTCCAACCTCTACGTTTTGCTGGATGAACACCCGGACAGCATCAACGCAGGTGGGTTTGCAAACCAAATGGTGCGCAGCCCCAATTCAGCCCGGATCATCGATTACCCTGCCAGCTACCACAACAGCGCCGCCGGCCTGAGCTTCGCCGATGGTCATGCAGAAATAAAAAAGTGGCTCGATCACCGCACCATCAAACCGATCAACAATCGACCGATGCCGCTAAACGTTGCCTCGCCCAACAACAAGGACATGATCTGGCTATCCGATCGGACAACTATTCGAAAGTAACGAAAAAAAGGAGGAAAAAAATGGTACGCCCGGGAGGATTCGAACCCCCAACCTCATGGTTCGTAGCCATGCGATCTATCCAGTTGATCTACGGGCGCACCCCGAAAAGGGCAGCGCACCCTGCCAAACCTCCCCCACCCTTGCAAGTGGATTTTCCATTCAACCCAAAAACAACCCTGCGCATGCCGTTTGACCAAGCGAGTTATTCGACAATCGAATTTACGGTTTTTCGCAAAGCGATTGGAATGTCCCATCCAAATTCCCGCGCTCGTGTCATGAATAATCCGTAAAGGTTTTTCTCAGGTTCGATCCAAAAATGAGTGTTGTTGTAGCCCGCCCAACCGAACATGCCCTTTTTGAGTTTCCACGATCCAACTCTGGATTTTGCAAAACAAAACACGCAAAGCCGTAATAACATCCACTCAAATCCTTAGAATTCGAACCATCGCTTTCAGGAATCTCTATCCATTTTCGCGTCATTTGATCGATGCTTGCTTCGCTTAAAATTCGCCCCTCCTTGTGTTCTCCACGGTTTAATAACATTTCACAAAAGTGAGAATAGTCTTCGAAAGTCGAAAGTAATCCTCCCCCTCCAAAATGCGCATGGTTTTCATTTTCATATTCATCCTTCTTCCTTGGTTCCACGGCCTTCCTGCTCGTCGATGAGGTCGAAGGCGGTGAGGATATCCTCGCGCTTCTCCAGTCCATCCTCCTCTTTGGAGGCTTCGATGACGGAGGTTGCCATATCGCGCCAGCCAAATTTTTCGGAAAACCCGTTCCAGATTCGCCGCTGCATCGGGTTCGGTCGCAGGCCGTTGGCAAAACACCACTCGACCAACTCTTCATCGCTCAATCCTTCGAAAACCTTCTGGCGGACGCCCTCGAATTTCACCCCGAGGAAGCCGCAAAGGAAACCGTCCAACCCAAAAGACAAGCCGAGGTTTTCGCGGTATTCCTTCGGCAGCGTTCAGGCAAGGTCGCTTCGTATCTTGTCAAACAATCGCCCAAGATGATGCAGGCCGCCGAGCTTGGCCCGGGGCGACCGGATGGGAGAATCGATCATGGGTTACGATACAAGTTAAAGATCAAAACGAGCGTTTGGCCAATTATGGAGTGCGGTGGCAAGCGCAGCGCGACACCGCTTTGATCTGTTTAGCGATTCCCGGTTCTGTGTGCGCGGTTACAACCAATCCAATCAACCGGGAAAGCGCCGTCGCCGCTTCGTTCTGCCGGTGCGCTCCAAAAATTACTTCACCTCTGGCGTAGGGGCGCCAAGCAAATCCTCGACTTTTTGCTCGAGATTCGCCCGGGCGTTAAGGTCGACGAGGTTGCCCTGCTTATCCACCAGCCACATGGCGGGTATACTACGGATGCCGTGCTTCTTGGCGAGGCTATTACTCCAGCCCTTGCCATCAAAGAACTGCGGCCACGGCATGTTTTCCTTTTTGATGAACCGCTTGAGGGCGCTCTCCTTGGTGTCGAGCGAGATACCGATGATCTCGAATCCTTTCGGATTCAGTTTCTTGTAGGTCTTCTTGACGCTTGGCAACTCGGCGATGCAGGGACCGCACCATGTGGCCCAAAAATCGATCAACACAACCTTGCCCTTCATCTTGGTGAGATCGACCTTGGTGCCGTCCACCGCAGTGAACTTCATGTCGAGCGGCTGGCCGATTCGGTTGTCCGTCTTCTTCTGGGGTAACTTTACTTTTACGAAGACACCGGTGACGTCCTTGATGATGGCCTCGGCGAGCCGGGCGCCCTTGCTGCAGGTGGAGTCCTCGTTGCGGCACTCGGCCACGGTCATTTTGCAGCCGCAATCGCAGCCTTCCGAGTTGGCCCGCTTGAGGATGGTTGCCTGCTGTTTCTCGGTGAACTGCGTCAGGTCGAGCCCGGCCATTTTCTTGTAGTCGGTGACCTTTCGCTCGCTGTTTTCCTGTGCCTCGGGCGCTTGGCCAAGCGCCACGAAAACCACGCCGAGGGTGAGAACGCACTTAATCAATGATTTCATAACCAGCCGAGCATCGCAGGCGTTACTGTTATTACAAGGGATTTGTCCCTGAAGGGTAAAGAGGTGAGGGGTCAGGGGTTAGTCCGCTTGGCCAAGCGCTTGGTTTATTCGGCATCACTTGGCTCCGCTTTGGAACGGCGTTTTTCGTGGTACTCTCTAGCAAGGGTGCAGTCGTCGGCCAACAGCTCGTCCAGTTTGGCGAGGATCGCGCTGTTGTCCTGCGCGGGGTAACTCTCCAGTGCCGCCTGATACTCAGGTAGTCGATAGAGAAAATCACCGATCGATTCGCTGTCCGCCGTGCGGCCGTTTTTGCCGTAGTTGAGATCGTCGAGCAGGTGCGCGTTCAACTCCTGCTCGAACTGGCCGCCCATCGGCAGAGCCAGCATCGGTTTGCGCAAATGCAGCGCCTCGGTCATCAGCGTGAAGCCCGCAGTGGAAATCACCGCTCTGGACGAGGCCAAATCCGCGAGGAATCCGTCGAGGCTGAATGGCCGAAATGTCAGGTTGCCCTCCTCCCCTTCCCGTCCCGCGCCATAGACGAGAAATCGTTCGCGCGGGAATTCCCGGAGCATTCCCATGAACGACTCAAACTCCTGAGTGAAGTAAACGAGGATGTGCCCCTCGTCGCTTGGCTTCGCGTCGAACACCGCCTGCCGCAAGATGGGCGGAAACAGCAGCGTGCGATCGTTTTTGACATCGCCAAAAAAGAACGTGGTCACGAGGGAGACATCCGGTTTGGGCACAAAGGCGCGGATCACCGTCTCGGCGACGAGCGCGTCCTTTCGCAGTGGCGCCGGGCAGGGATACTCCATGTACCGCATGCGATGCTGGTTATCGATGCTCACCAGCGGTAGGTCGCGGTGCGTGGCCATGTAGGCGGTCAACGGTTCAAAATCACACAGCACGATGTCCGGCTGAAAACAGTTAAAAACCGTTTCCTTGAACTCACGAAACTTGGAGATGCCACCGGTCAGCGACTTGAGATTTTTGATCGCCGTCTGCAGTTTGCTGACCCGATTCTGGATCGCGACGATGTGCAATCCCGGCACGTCGAACATGTCGAAATCGTCCTTGAGATTCCGGAAACCACGATCATAGCTCACGCCGAGAATCTCGTGCCCCTGTGCCCGGAGATGCGTCATCATCTCCCGCGCCCGGGAGGAATGCCCGGATCCACTGCCGGAAATGCCATAGACAATTTTTGCCATCTTTGCTACGCGCCCCGTTTTACTGGAGCACGCCCCGTGATGAAAGAAATCTGTTTAGGGAAACCGCCGGTCACCTTCGGTCGGTTGGGCGGCGGGTGCCACGGGCCCCACTGGTTGCTGGGAGGTTTTTGAAGAAGCCCTCGATGACGGTGGCTGTCTCGGTGTTGTCGAGTTTTCCGTCTTTATTTTTGTCGCCTTCAGTCGACCATTTTTTTACTGCAGTCTGCACCTCCTCCGGGGTGATTTCCCGGTCGCCGTTACTGTCTGTGGAGTAACTGAACGCCCGAGCCGCCGTAAATGAGTCGGGTGCAGGCGCCCCCTGACGGTTCAACTCAGTGCCGAGGAGCGTCGCAAAACCGGCTATCAACTCACGTCGACCAGCAGCAGAATCGTCCCCCTTCCAATTCAAGTAAAGACCGAGCCATGCCGATTCAAACTCGCGCTTGGCCAAGCTGTCCTTGGCCTTGGCGTGCGCCATGAATCCCTTGGCCAAGCGCTTGGCCAAGGCCGGGGCTTCAATACGCGACAACTCGGCGATCGGCCCTCGCCCGCCACCACTGGGACGTCCGCTTGGCCTGCCACCGGCACGACCTCCGGCACGACCTCCGCGGCTCCGCATCAGGCGGGCCACGGCCTCGTCGGTGTCGCCGTATTCTGCCCGTGCCTTGGCCAAGGCCACCTTGAGTTCGGCTATTCGCTCGGCATGCTCGGGGCGCTTGGCCAAGTCGTTCAATTCGTGGGGATCATTTTTCAAATCGTACAACGCCACCCGATCCTCGCCCTTGCGGTAGAACAGTTTCCACCGATCATCGCGGATCGTGCGTTGATCCCGCATGTAAGCGGTGAACAGGTGGTCTCGAACTTTTTCAGATTTGCCGCGAATGAGATTCGCAAGGTTTTTGCCCTCGACTCCTTCCGGCACAGGCAACCCGGCGAGACCGCACAGCGTCGGGTAAATGTCATAAAGGTAAACCAATGCATCCGATGAGCCCTTGGGTACAGGTCCCCCGCTGAAAACCATTTGCACCCGCGAGGTGTGCTCATAGGCATTGTTTTTGCCGCTCGCACCGTGGCTGCTTTTCGACATGCCGTGGTCGGTCGCCAAAACAACGATGGTGTTGTCGGCCTGCCCGGTTTCCTTTAGCGAATCAAGTATGCGGCCAACGTGATGGTCGAGGTGCGAAATCAGCCCGTAATA
>DKGH01000133.1 GCA_002453165.1 Verrucomicrobia bacterium UBA6775 | reverse complement strand
CTATCCCGAAGGGATTGAACGATGCAGCCCAAGGTTGAAACGTAGTTTCTACCTTGTGTCATGTGGAAAAAGCCGATCAATCCTGACGGGGTTGCGCAACAGTGGAACTCCATTTTGTTGCCGGTGAAATTGTTCAACCCTGACAGGGTTGGATTTGTATTGGTGTGTAACCCCAAGGTAGAAACCGTTGATTTCAACCTTGGGCTATATTGTGGAATCCCGTTGGGATTCCATTCACTGAGTGGCTCAGCGCTTGGCTATCGGTTCGCCGTTTACTTTGGTGAGTTCTTTGTAGGCCTTCACCAGTTTTTTCGTGACCGGGCCGGGTTTGCCGTTGCCGATGACGCGCTCGTCGATCTTTACCACCGGCACGATCTCCGCACCGGTGCCGGTGAGGAAACATTCGTCGGCGTTGTACAGGTCGTACCGGGTCAGGTTCGGTTCCGTGGTGGGGATGCCCATCTCGCCGACGAGATCGATGGCGGTCTGCCGCGTGATACCATGCAGCGCGCCGGACGACAGTGCCGGGGTGTACATCTGGTTGCCCTTGATGATGAACACGTTGTCGCCGGTGCACTCGGCCACGTAGCCTTCCGCGTTGAGCATGATGGCCTCCTCGTAACCGGCGGTGTTGGCCTCGATCTTGGCGAGGATGTTGTTGAGGTAGTTGAGAGACTTGATCGCCGGATTGACTGCGTTGTGATGGTTACGCGTCGTTGCGACCGTCACGATCTCCATGCCCTTCTTGTACAGGCTTGGCGGGTAAAGCTGGATCTTGTCGGCGATGATGATCACCTGCGGGTTGGAGCAGCGGTTGGGGTTCAGGCCAAGCGTGCCGGCGCCCCGGGTGACGACCAGCCGAATGTAGCCGTCGGTGATGCTGTTTCTACGGCAGGCCTCCACTGTGGCATCCATCAACTGCCGATGCGTCATCGGAATGTCGAGCAGGATGGCCTTGGCGGAATAAAACAGGCGGTCGATGTGTTCCTTGAGCTTGAATACCCGGCCGTGATAGGCGCGGATGCCCTCGAACACCCCGTCGCCGTAAAGCAGTCCGTGGTCGAACACCGAAATTTTGGCGTTCTGCTCGCTGTAAAACTTGCCGTTAACAAATACCTTCATCCCGAAAGCGGCGGGAAACCTACGGGAAAGCCGCCCCGCTTGGCAAGGACACGTAACGCCGATTACGCCTGCGGGCTTTTCTGCGCTTGGCCAAGCGGGTAGGCTTTGGCCAAGCGACAAAAAGCAAAACCCGTGGATTCCCCACAACATACGCGGCGCTTGGCCGCCATCGTATTCACCGACATCGTTGGATTTTCCAGGATGTCATCCGGTGACGAGGTCACGGCGCTTGAGTTGCTTGCTGCGCAAAAGCAGATCGTGCAACCGCTCGTGCAGGAGTTCGGTGGCCAATGGCTCAAGGAGATGGGCGACGGGCTGCTGCTGAGTTTTCCGAGTTCATATGATGCCGTGCGTTGTGCTGTGCGGATTCAAAGGGAGATGCGCCGGGTGGAAGGGCTGGTGCTGCGCATCGGCATCCATCAGGGAGACGTAGTCCAGACGGAAAACGATGTGCTCGGCAGCGGTGTGAACATTGCGTCGCGGGTGGAGACGGTTTCGCCGGAGGGCGGCATCGCGATCTCCGACAAGGTGCAGCGGGACATCGCGCACCACGCCGATCTAAGCACGCAGAGCATCGGCTTTCCCAAGCTCAAGGGGATCGACATCGAGTTTGAAGTGTTTTGCGTGACCAATGACGGGCTGCCGGTGGGGATGAGCCACGGCAAGGTGGAGATCGCTGGGTCGGCTTCCGGGAAGAAATCGGTTCTGCCGATTGCGGCCGTTTTTCTCGTGTTGGTGCTGGGCTTTTTGGCGTTCGTTTTTCTGAAGCCGGGAGAAACGATGGATCTGAGCGCGATTCCGTCCAAGTCCATCGCGGTGTTGCCGTTCGATAACTTTGCGAAGGGCGCCTCGGAGGAAAACTTTGCGGACGGTCTCACTGAGGTGATCACCGCGACACTGTCCAAGATTGGGGACATGAAGGTGATCAGTCGAACCTCGGTCATGGCCTATAAGGGCAACGAACGGCCCACCTCGCCGGAGATCGCCCGCAAACTCAAAGTGGCCCACGTTTTGGAGGGGTCGGTGCAACGAGCGGGCGACCAAGTGCGAATCGTGGTGCAGTTGATCGATGCGAGGGAGGACAAGCACATCTGGGCGGAGACGTTCGACGGCAAGTTCAGCGAGTTGTTTGATGTGCAGACGCAGGTCGCGACGAATATTGCCAATTACCTGAAATCCAACCTGACGGCGGAGGAGCAGGAACGCATCTCCCGCAGGCCGACCGAAAACATCGAGGCCTACGAGCAATACCTCGTGCTGCTTCAGCGGGGAATCGTTCACATCGACAAAAAGGAGCTGGATCTGAACCTGTCACTGGCTGACAAGGTCATCGCATTGGACGCCAACTTCGCGGAGGCTTACGCCATCAAGGCGCTGGCGCATCTGGGCTATTATTGGTCCGGCAACGATCACACGGATGCCCGTTTGACACAGGCTCGCGAAATGGTCGACAAGGCCGTGACTCTGGCGCCCGAGTCTCCCATGGCCCACACGGCCAAGGGCTACCTGCACTATTGGGGGCTGGGCGAGTTTGACGCCGCGATCAACGAGTTCGAAACCGCGCAATCCATGGAACCCGGTTCCTCCCAGCATCTCGAGGACATCGCCTGGGTGCAGCGTGCGAAGGGGGAAATTCCCGAGGCATTGGCCACGATGGAAAAGGCACTTGAATTGAACCCGCAGTCGGATCTCATCCTACGCGAGATGGGCTTTACCTACACGGTCGCCAACCGCTGGGATGATGCATTGCGAGTGCTCGACCGGGCGCTTGTTTTCAAGCCTGATTCGGTCGATTACCGGAGCCTCAAACTGGACGCACTCTGGTCAAAGACTGGTGACACCGACTTTATGCTGGCTACCATCAGCAAAGCTCAAAAAGTTGTCGGCGAGGAACATTACCTTCACCACAAAAACAAGTTGCTGTTTGATGCGGGGAAATTTCAGGAGTCGCTTGAAGTGATCAACTCAATTCGAGAAGAGGCAATGCTTACCCAAAATCGTATCATTCCGACGTCTTTGGCGCGGGCATACGTCCATGGACGGGCAGGGGACACGGTAAAGATGAATCAGCAACTCGAAGCCGCCGAGGAGATGCTCAAAAAGATGGCGAACGAAAACCCGATCGATGCGCGAATCCAGATGGCGCTTGGGGCGATCCACGCCATGCGCGGGGAAAAAGAGGCGGCGCTCATGCGGGGCAAACAGGCCGTCGCGCTTTATCCGCTAGACAAAAACAAAATCACCGCTCAGCGGGTCCACATCGACTTCGCGAAGATTTACCTGAGACTAGGGATGAAGGACGAGTGCATCGACGTACTCGAGACACTCAGGGACAAGCCGCTGGGGATGGAGGTTGGCGATTTGAAAACGGATAAGGTATGGGAACCTGTTCGGAGTCACCCAGCTTACAGGGCGATCATAGATTAGTTTCAAAAATTGCCTTCATCCATAAACCGTGGCACTCTCCGCCGCGTTTTGGAAGGGGGAAACAAAATCATCCAAAGACCCGGCTGGGTGCGCGTTTTTTATAACATTTTATTTGATGCATTTTTCTTCCTGACGGCGCCGTATTACTTTCTCCGCATGAGACGGCGTGGCGGATGGAAGCAGGGCTTCGGTGAGCGACTGGGCAGATACTCGACGAAGTTCAAGCAGTCCATCACCAACCGCGACGTGATCTGGCTTCACGCGGTCAGCGTGGGCGAAGTCAATATATGCGTGCAGTTCATCAAGGCGCTCACCCCGCGGTTGCCCAATCTCAAGCTCGTAGTCTCAACGACCACCTCCACCGGCATGGCTGAGCTACGCAAAAAACTCCCGGCCGAGGTCAGCAAAATCTATTACCCGATCGATCGCCGTTCCCATGTCCGGCGTGCACTGGCGACCATCCAGCCCAAGGCGGTCGTTCTGGTCGAGGCGGAGATTTGGCCAAATTTCCTGTGGGGATTGCAGGTGCGAAAAGTGCCTCATTTTCTGGTCAACACCCGAATCTCAGACAAATCGTTCAAGGGCTACCGGCGATTTGGGTTCGTGTTTCGCAGTCTGTTTGCCGGGTTCACCGGGGTCGGGGCTCAGAGCGAAGCCGACGCCGCACGGCTGAAGGAACTGGGCTGCCTTGAACGAACGGTTAACGTATTCGGTAGCTGCAAGTTTGACGGAGCGAACGTCATTCGCGAGAACCGAACCGATGTCCAACGGATGCTCCGCCAACTGGGTGTCCCGGCTGAGGCACCGGTGATCGTGGGCGGGAGCACACACGCCGGTGAGGAGGAAATCCTCGCGCGCTTGGCCAAGCGCCTGCGTGAACGGCATTCCAACCTGTTCCTGATTTTGGTTCCGCGCCACCACGAGCGCGGACGCGAAGTGGGCGATGCTCTGACCAAGCTGGGTGTCCGGTTTCTCTTCCGTAACGAGGTCGGGAACAACATGGAGCCGCTGGAGGAAGGCCGTTTGGAGTGTCTGCTGGTCAACACTACCGGCGAGTTAAAGTTTTTTTACGAGGCAGCCACCGCAGTTTTCGTAGGGAAAAGCCTCACCGCGCAGGGGGGGCAAAACCCGATTGAGCCAGCGGGCTTGGCCAAGCCGATCGTGTTTGGCCCGCACATGGGCAACTTTGCCGAGATTACAGGCAAATTCCTGGCCAACGAAGCAGCGATCCAAGTCGCTGATGAACAGGAGCTTGAGGAAGCCTTTGACAGCCTGGTTTCCGATCCGGCCAAGCGCCAGGCGCTTGGCCAAGCGGCTCAAAAAGTCGTCCAACAAAACGAGGGTGCCGTCGAAAAAACAGTCGGGATGATCCTCGACGGAATGAAATCAGACGGCATGGTGCAGCATTTTTAGTCGATTTTATTCCAAAAAAATTCAAAAAACCTTTGACAGCAGGGCGATTTCACCTAATCTCAACCAAACCTATCGGGTATAGGTAAATTAATTTGAGTGCTACTTTGACCAGCAATGCAACCGCCGATCTTGGTTTTGACCTGTGCGAAACCAACGAGCGGCTCGAGAAGGCGTCTGCTTCCGAGCGCTTGGCTTGGGCGTCTGCCCAGTTTGGTGGTGGGTTGGTTTTGTCATCCAGTTTTGGTGCCCAGGCGGCGGTGATGCTGCACCTCGTCACGCAGCTGCGGCCCGACATTCCCGTGATATTTGTCGATACCGGCTATCTGTTCCAGGAGACCTACGAATTCGCCGAGCGCTTGGCCAAGCGACTGGAGGTGAATTTGCGCGTCTACCGGTCGAGGAGAAGTCCAGCTTGGCAGGAGGCGATTGACGGCAAGCGATGGGAGCAGGGGGTCGAGGGCATCGAAGCGTACAATAAGGAAAATAAGGTTGAGCCGATGAACCGGGCGCTGGACGAATTAAACGCGACCGCCTGGCTGGCCGGTCTGCGTCGCCAGCAGAGTTCGTCCCGCGAAAAACTCACGGTGCTTGCCTTGGCCAAGGACCGGGTGAAGATTCACCCAATCATCGACTGGACTGACAAAAATGTTCACGACTACCTGAAGGCCAATGACCTCCCGTACCATCCGCTTTGGGAGCAGGGCTACATCTCCATCGGCGACACTCACACCACGCGCAAACTGGAGGACGGCATGAGTGAGGAGGAGACGCGCTTCTTCGGGCTCAAGCGCGAGTGTGGTCTGCACGAGGGGACGGATTCGGATTTCACCATCTGATGTCGACACCGGAAAACATCCATCCGACTTTTGGCCAATTGCTGGACCGCGAAGCCAAGGAGGCGCTTTTGAATCAGCGCGGTTTGGTGGTCTGGTTATACGGCCTGTCCGGCAGCGGCAAAAGCACGCTGGCGACCGCACTCGAACGGCGACTGCATGAGGAGGGTGTGTTTACCCAAGTGCTGGACGGAGACAACATCCGGACCGGGCTGAACAACAATCTCGGTTTTTCGGATGAGGATCGATCGGAAAACATCCGACGCATCGCCGAGGTGGCCAAGCTCTTTGCCGCGGCGGGAGTGGTGACCATCACGTCGTTCATCTGCCCCCGGAACGAGTTGCGGACGCTGGCCCGCGAGATCGTTGGCCAAGCGGATTTTTTGGAAGTGTACGTCGAGTGCAGTTTTGAGACCTGCGAACAACGGGACGTGAAAGGGCTCTACGCCAAGGCCAAGGCCGGGCAGGTGCAAAATTTCACCGGCAGGGATTCGTCGTTCGAGGCTCCCGAACCCCGGGATGCGGCGGACCTGATTTTGAACACGGACAACCAAGCCGAGGGCGAATCTCTCGAGCAACTTTATCAGGCCGTGCGCCCGCGAGTGGCGCTTGGCCAAGAAACAACATGAGCGAACAAAAGGGATATCAACTCACCCACCTGCAGCAACTGGAGGCGGAATCGATCTTCATTATGCGGGAGGTCGCGGCGCAATTCGGCAAACCGGCGCTGCTGTTTTCCGGTGGCAAAGACTCCATTGTGATGGTGCGCCTGGCGCAAAAGGCGTTTTGGCCGGCCAAGCTGCCTTTCCCGCTGGTACACGTCGATACAGGTCATAACTTCGACGAGACGATCCAGTTTCGCGATGATCTGGCCAACGATGTTGGCGGGGATTTGGTCGTGGCCAGTGTACAGGAGGAGATCGACGCCGGGCGGGCCAAGGAGGAAACTGGACCGAACCCGAGCCGCAATCGATTGCAGATCCCTGCACTGCTGAACGCGATCGAAAAAAACCAATACGATGCCTGCCTCGGTGGTGCCCGGCGTGATGAGGAAAAGGCGCGGGCCAAGGAGCGGTTCTTTTCCCACCGAAATTCCTTCGGCGAGTGGGATCCGAAAAATCAGCGCCCGGAGCTTTGGAACCTGTTCAACGGTAAGATGGACTTTGGCGAGCACTTTCGGATTTTTCCGCTGAGTAACTGGACCGAGATGGATGTCTGGCAGTACATCAAGCTGGAGGATATCCCGTTGCCGAGTATTTATTTTTCCCACGAGCGCGAGTTTGTGCGACGCAACGGCGTACTGCTTGGCAAGTGCGAGCACATCACTTTGCTGGACGGAGAGCAGTGGGAGAGTGGCAACGTGCGTTGCCGCACGGTGGGCGACATGACCTGCACCGGGATGGTTGAGAGTGTCGCCAACAACGTGGACGACATCATCGAGGAGGTCGCCGCCGCACGCCAAACCGAGCGTGGTGGCCGGGCCGATGACAAACGCAGCGAGACCGCCATGGAGGATCGCAAGAAGGAAGGGTATTTTTAGAAAAGGAATTCGATGAGCACTGATACGAAGGGTTATCTGGATATGGATCTGCTGCGGTTCACCACCGCGGGCAGTGTGGACGATGGGAAAAGCACGCTCATCGGGCGGCTACTGTACGACTGCAAATCCATTTTTGAAGATCAATGGGAGGCGGTGGAGCAGTCGAGCAAGCAGCGCGGTGACGAAAACGTGAATCTGGCGCTGTTGACCGACGGCCTGCGTTCGGAGCGGGAGCAGGGCATCACGATCGATGTGGCCTATCGCTACTTCGCCACGCCCAAGCGCAAGTTCATCATCGCAGACACGCCGGGGCACATTCAGTACACGCGCAACATGGTGACCGGCGCCTCGACGGCGAATCTGGCCATCATCCTGATCGACGCCCGAAACGGAGTAATCGAGCAGACCTGCCGCCACTCGTTCATCGCGAGCCTGCTGCAAATCCAGCATATCGTGGTGTGCATCAACAAAATGGACTTGGTTGACTGGAGCGAGGACCGTTTCAACGAACTCGTCGAGCAGTACAAGGAATTTGCCTCACGCCTCGACGTGCCACACATCGACTTCATCCCGATCAGTGCGTTGCTCGGGGACAACGTGGTTGACCGTTCCAAAAACATGGATTGGTACAAGGGCAGCCCACTGCTTTACACGTTGGAGACGGTCTACATCGGCAACGAGCACAACCATGTGGACGCTCGGTTCCCGGTGCAGTGGGTGATTCGGCCGCACAGCGATGAGTACCATGATTTCCGCGGGTACGCCGGCCGTGTGGCGGGGGGCGTGTTCAAGCCGGGCGACGAGATCACCGTACTGCCCAGCGGATTCCAGTCACGCATCAAGGGCGTACACGACATCGGCGGGGCTCTTGAGGAGGCCTACGCACCCATGTCCGTTTCCCTCACGCTTGAGGACGAGATCGACATCAGCCGGGGCGACATGATCGTAAAGCAAAACAACCCGCCCGAGAGCAGCCAGCAGATTGAGGCTATGCTCGTCTGGTTTAGCTCGGACGCCAGCCTGGTCGAGCGGGGTCGGTACACCATCCGTCACACGACCAACGAGGCCAAGTGCCTGTTGAAGGAGATGAAATACAAGGTGGATATCAACACGCTTCACAAGATCGAGGATGATCGTGAGGTGAGGTTAAACGACATCGCCCGTGTCTCGCTGCAGACCAGTGCGCCGATTCATTTCGATCGCTATCGGCGAAACCGCGCAACAGGCAGCTTTGTGCTGGTTGATGAGCAGTCCAACAACACCGTGGCTGCCGGCATGATCGTGGGCTGAGTCCGCGCTTGGCCAAGCGCGGAAAATAGCGATAGCAGAACAAATAACGCCGAAGGTTGTAAGGCCAAGGTAGTGACGGCTGTCCCAGCCGTCCTCTGCACACCGGGGGCATTAGACAAACCACGGAATACACAGAATACACGGAAAGGATTTTCAAGGAGAGGGGACATTCTTGTTCTCATATACCGTTAAGAATCTTCACGGGGACAGGAATGTCCCCGCTCCTTTGGCCAAGCGCTTGGCCAAGCGGATACAAAAAAGGCGACGCAGTTTTTGCGTCGCCTTTTTACGTATCGGAATTTGTTTTAGTCGTTGAGCGCCTCGTAGACGTTGCCGACCATATTCTCGCTTGGGGTGAGGGTCTTCGCGCCGGGCGCCCACTTGGCCGGGCAGGCCTCGTCCGGGTTGGCGGCACAGTGGGCATTCGCCTCCATGATGCGCACTAACTCCTCCATGTTGCGCCCGACGTTGTAAAAGTTCACCTGACTGCTAACGAGTTTGCCTTCGGGATTGATCACGAATGTGCCCCGCAGGGCGAGGCCGGTTTCCTCGTCGTACACCCCAAACAGGCTGCTCACCAAACCGGTGGTGTCCGCGGCCATGGTGTACTTGACGTCGGCCATCAGTTTCTCTGACTGACACCAGGCCAGGTGGCTGAACTTCGTGTCCGTGGAGACGGAGACGACCTTGGCCCCCAATTCGGTCAGCTTGGCGTCCTGTGCCGCGAGATCGGCCAGTTCCGTTGGACAAACGAAGGTGAAGTCCGCCGGGTAAAAGACGAGGATCGTCCATTTGCCGCCCTTTTTCAGGTCGGCAAGGTTGACCTCGCCAAACGAGCCGCTGGACGGCTCGTAGGTCTCCAACTTGAACTCGGGAACGTCTTGCCCCACGCCAACCGGGGGTAGATCGCCGTAAATGTCTTCCGTGAAATCTGACATATTCAAACCTTACAGGCCTTTCTCAATCATCAACTTGAGCAGGTCACCAACGCGGTTGGAGTAACCCCACTCATTGTCGTACCAGCTCACGAGCTTGAAGAAGTTTTCATTCAACTCCATGCCGGCGCCTTGGTCGTAGATGCTCGAGTCGGCGCAGTGAATGAAGTCGGTGCTCACGACGGCGTCCTCGGTGTAGGCAAGGATGCCCTTGAGGTACGACTCGCTGGCGGCCTTCATCGCGGCGGAGATCTCGTCGTAGCTCGTGCTCTTCTCGGTCTTGAAGGTCAGGTCGACCACGGAGGCGGTCGGGGTCGGCACGCGGAACGCCATACCGGTTAACTTGCCCTTCACCTCCGGGCAGACGAGGCTCACCGCCTTGGCGGCACCAGTGCTGGCCGGGATGATGTTTGTCGCGGCGGCACGGCCGTCACGCCATGCTTTGCGGCTTGGGCCGTCCACGGTTTTCTGCGTCGCGGTGTAGGCGTGGATGGTGGTCATCAGACCTTCGGCGATGCCAAAGCCTTCCTTGAGCAACACGTGCACGACTGGGGCCAGGCAGTTCGTGGTGCAGGAGGCGTTAGAGACGATGTGATGGTTGCCCGCGTCGTAAAGGTGATCGTTCACACCCATCACCAAAGTGAGATCTTCGTTCTTCGCAGGGGCGGAGATGATGACCTTCTTGGCGCCTGCCTCGATGTGGCCCTTGGACTTTTCGCCATCTGTGAAGAGGCCGGTGGACTCGACCACGACGTCCACGCCGAGTTCCTTCCATGGCAACTCAGCCGGGGAGGGCGCCTTGACGACTTTGATGTTGGCACCATCGACCACGAGAGTCTCGTCGTCCTTGTGGCTGACTTCCCCCTTGAACGCGCCCTGTGTGGAGTCGTACTTGAGGAGATAGGCCAGGTTGTCGGCCGGGACGAGGTCACCGACGGCGACCACCTCGACCTCGTTCCCCACGAGGCCTTGTTCCACCATTGCACGATATGCCAATCGGCCGATTCGGCCGAATCCATTGATTGCTACTTTTACTGCCATAACAAAAAGAAATTGATCTGGTATCCCGAGATTTCGGGGGCGGAAAGACTATCAGCGAATGCCCGATGGTCAACGGGATTTTTGGTCACAATCTTGTGATCTTGGCCAATCGCTTGGCCAAACAACTCAGCGATAACGGCGTTTTAGCTGCTTGATCGCCCGTAATTCCGGCACATCCGTGAAACGCAGCCGAATTATCCCCAGAAATTGAAAATGCCGGTCGTACGCCCCGCCGATCAATGTGCCGGAGGAGAAAATATGCTCCCGCGACTTGGCCTGATAGGCGACCAGCGCGACCTTGGACACGGCAAAATTGTTCTCCCGCTTGAAAAAGGAAATCTCCGGCAGCGCCACGGCGGCGCCGGTCACCGGGTTGGGCAGCGCCTGATCCTCGGCGATGCCGAGCGTGGCGGTGCTGCTGTCCAGCGAGTTGGCTCCGCTTCGTACCTCGACAATCATTTGGGCCTCCTCGGCTGCATCTACCACGAGCACGCCATTGGACAAAAACAGGTCCCGCAACGATCCAACCAAATATTCCTGGTCGAGGGTCTTCAAATACTCGCTTGAGATGAACACCTTGAAGCCCTTGAGTCGGCCGATGGCTTCCGCATCGAGCTCGGAGAGCGAGCGGTCGATCGAGGTGCTGACGAGCAACTGCTCGCCGAGGCTCCGGGTGGGCTCGGTCATGCGAAGCTTGTTCACGCAGCCGGTGGTGAAAACCAGCAGCAGCGAGAGGCCAAGCAGGGTGGGGTGAAAAAGTTGGAAGCGGCGTCCCATGGTTTAGCGGTCGGATTTCTGGTGCAGTATGCAGGCTTCCAGCCCGAGGATGTATGACGAGGCTCCGAAGCCGTTGATGCAGCCGATGCAGGCCTTGGCGATCATGGAATTTTCCCGGTACGACTCCCGGGCATGAACGTTGGACAGGTGAATCTCCACCGCCTTTACGCCGGCCCCGGTGATGGCGTCCTTGAGTGCGATGCTGGTGTGGGTGTATGCGGCTGCATTGATGACAACGTAGTCGTAGCTGCCGGCGGACTGCTGCACCTGTGTCACCAGTTCGCCCTCGTGGTTGGACTGGAAAAAGGTCGCCTCGACGTTGTGCCGGTTGGCGTGTTCACGAACCATGTCTTCGATGTCCGTCAGCGTGAGGCTGCCGTAAATCTCCGGTTCGCGTTGGCCCAGCAGGTTCAGGTTCGGGCCGTTGAGGAACAATACCTTCATGTCCGCGCGGATTGTTATTCAGTTGTCGGGCTTTTGTCGAATTGATTTGTCGGCACTGCCAGCAGCCAGCCCAGCATCAGCCAAGCCGGCCAGGCCAAGGCCGGGATGTACAGGCCGAACTCCACCACGCCCTGCAGCACCCAAGCCAGCAGGCCAAGGCGCATCGCGACGTGCACCGGCTCCGCCATGCGCCTCCGCGCCAGCACCCATGTTGCGCCGCCAAAAAAGGCCAAGTACATTAGAAAACCGGGCACGCCGGAGTCGCTCGCCTGCTGCAGATAATCGTTATGCGTCAGCCGTGTTGGCTCGGCCTCCGGCGGACCGTTCGGCTCCAGCTCGGTGCCGGG
The DNA here is from genome assembly GCA_002453165.1 of Verrucomicrobia bacterium UBA6775. GTDB lineage: Bacteria > Verrucomicrobiota > Verrucomicrobiia > Limisphaerales > UBA1096 > UBA1096. The sequence continues at coordinate 4,544 of DKGH01000133.1, read as the reverse complement.
GTTGCGGCGCATCTGATCCTCGTGATAGCGCTCAAGCATCCGGTCGCGATGACGCTTGTACGCGACTTGAAACGTCCCCGGGCCGCTGCCGAGGAATGGCTCCTCCGCGGCTGTTTTCACGGCGGCACTCCAATAGCCAAACCGCGCCCCGACACTCGTCGCGCCCTTGTCAAAATAATCGGCGTATTTCACCGCAAACCCAGTCAGACCGATCACCATCGCGGCGCTGGCGAGGCCAACCTTGAGTTTTGTGGAAAACGGAAAATGCAGCAGCCAGACGCCGAGCAGCACCAGCGCGATCAGCCACCCGGCCTTCGAACCGGACCAGTACAGGCAGCCCAGCCCGACGCCCGCCAGGCCAAGCGCCAATACGAAGCGCAACGGCCCCCACCGCGCTTGGCCAAGCAGCAGCGCGAGCGACACCGGCAACAGCAGCAGGATCACCCCGGCGAGTGCGTTCGGGTAAAACATGTGCCCGAACAAACGGGGGCTGTACCAGCGCTTCACCATCTCCACCGGGAACTGCCGGATCTTGGCCGCAGTCTCCGCCGGAAGTTTTTCAATCTGTTGAGCGACCTCCGGAGGGAAATCCTTTTTTTCTTCTCGCAGGTGAGGGGCAACTTTTGCGGGGTCAAGTTTACCGGACTCAATTCGCTCTATAATCGCTCGTCGAGTTTGTTCCAACCCGCCGAAATGCTCGCGGCTTGCATCGAGCAAGTTGGCCATCAGGCCAAGCGCCGCGCCCCAAAGCACCAGCCTGGCCAATCGCATCCGTGCCAGCACAAACAGCCCAAGGTAAAACGCCACGACACAGGATCCAAAGTGGATCACTGTGGCCATCGACGTTTCTCGATCGACCGTCTGGAGGAGCGACGCCAACTGCCAGCCAAACCAGCCAAGCGGCAGCCACGCAATCCAAATGGGCAGGGTAGCGGGTAGTTGAAACTTCGGCTTGACCAAGCGCGAGAAACCCAGCACACAGGCCAATCCAAGCACGGCAAGGATTCCGAGGTACGGCCTTGCGTTGGAATCATCCTCCGGAGTGACCCCAATCGATTGAGTCGGTATCCCGATGTCTTTTACAGGGTGCAGATAGTCGAGGATGACCGGGTTGCCGAACAGGAGCAGGGCGGTGAAAAGCCAGATCCCGGTGAGAATCAAAAAGACGCGATCCTTTTGTTCTGGCGTGTCGGCGAACATCGGGATGGGTCAGAGCTTGAGCTTGAGCAGCCCAACCTCGAGCGCGAGCGCCTCCTGCACGTTGGTCGTCTCGAGCAGGCGTTGCGTGGCCTCCAGCGACTGAAGATTCTCCAGCGCCTGCTCGGCGCTGATCCGCTTGGCCACCGCCTCGGAGGCATCGGCCCAGGCCTGAAAGTGGAGCAGCTCGCGGCCCTGCTGCATCGCCGCCAGCCAGACATCGCGCAGCCACCACTGCAGCCCAGCGAGAAACTGGCTGCGTTGGCCGCGGTATTCGGACTCTATCGATGCCTCGAGTTCACTCTCCCATTTTTTGCGGAGCGCCGGCTCGATGTCGTCGTGCCGGGTCAGTGGAGAAGCCGCCTGCTGGATTTCCTCAATACCGTCGCGCTTGGCGGAAAGGTGTGAAACGAGATTGCCAAGCAACCGGTACCGCCCCATCAGCCCCTCGTTGGTCTGTACCGTCATGCCGACGAACGACTGCAGCCACGCCTCGTCCTCTGCGTCCAGTTGCACGCCGGTTTCGCCTTCGAAATTTAACCGAAGGCACCGCGATAATACGGTGTCGATGACCTTTTCCGGGTGCGCCGTGAGCAGCATGAACACCGTTCGCTCGGGAGGTTCCTCGAGCGTCTTGAGAAAGGCGTTGATGGTGACGGGCGGCATCCGGTCCGCGCCGCTGATGATCGCCACCTTGTATCGGCCCTCCGTGGGCTTGAGGGAGACTTTTTGGATCAGTCCACGAATTTGGCCGACACCAATGACTCGCGATTTCATTTCCGGTCGTAGAATGTCCAGGTCGGGGAAATTGTGGCTGTCGACCTTGCGGCAGGCGGTGCATTCGCGGCATGGCTCGAGCGGGATTCCGGTCTCGCCGGTGGCCTTGGGCGTCTGGCAATTCAGGGTGCGGGCCAGCTCGACGGCATGCGACTCAAGGCTTTCGATATCGCCCCCGACAAACAGGTACGCATGCCCAAGCCGCCCGTTGGCCAGACTGCGGCGGAGCAGTTGGATTGGGTGGGTTTCGGTCTCGGGCACGCCGTTGGGCACGGGGCGGTTATACGGGCTACGCTTGGCCAAGGCGATTCCGGAATTGGCCACTTCGTTTCCGCTTGGCCAAGCGCGTTTCTTGCCTCGGCCGCCAACATTTGGCATTTTGCCCGTGCATGAACCGAATCGAAGAACGGTTTCAACGCCTGAAACAGGAGGGGCAGAAGGGTTTCGTTGTCTACATTGGCGCCGGTGATCCGAATCTGGACGCCATGCACGACCTAGCACTGGCGTTTGATGAGGTTGGGGTCGACGTCCTCGAGTTGGGTGTGCCGTTCAGCGATCCCCTGGCCGACGGCCTCGTGAATCAATTGGCGGCCCAGCGCGGGCTCGACGCCGGCACAACGCCGGGTGGTGTGCTTGAGGCGGTGGCGAGGATTCGTGAGACTTCGCAGATTCCGATCGTCCTCTACGTTTATTTTAACATCCTGCACAAGCGCGGTCTGGCAGAGTTCGTGAGCGATGCCGCGGCCGCAGGGGTGGATGGCTTGCTCGTGCTTGATCTGCCGCCGGAGGAGTCGGAAAACTACGAGTCGCTGATGGCCGATGCCGGCATTTGCCCGATCTTACTCGTGGCTCCGACCACACCGCCGGATCGAGTGGCGTTGATCGTCAAGCGAGGCAAGGGATTCATTTACTACGTTTCCCGCGAGGGCGTGACTGGCATGCAGCAGACCGTCTCCGAGACGATCGGTGAGATGACCGGCATCATTCGCGCTAACACCGACATCCCCATCGCCGTTGGTTTTGGTATTTCGAATCCCGAACAGGCGGCCGAGGTGGCACTACACGCCGAGGCCGTGGTCGTTGGCAGTGCCATCGTCAATCAGATCGCGGTCAAGGGAAAGGCGCCCGACCTCGTGCAGCACGTCCGGGATTTTACAGCCAACCTTATCTCCGGAATCCGCTAGGTCATGCAAAAAAAAGATCGCTACATCGTGATCATGGCTGGGGGACGCGGCGAACGGTTCTGGCCGGTCAGCCGCGAGCGCAAACCCAAACAACTCATCACGTTGTTGGGCAACCGGTCGTTCCTCCAGCAGGCCGTCGATCGCGTGAAGCCGATCGTGCCGCTGGAGAATATTCTGATCATCACCAACGCCGTGCAGGCGGCCTCAGTACGCAAACAACTGCCGGAATTGCCCAATCGCAACATCATCGGCGAGCCGTGTGGACGGGACACCTGTGCCGCCGTGGCGCTGGGAGCCGCGTTGGTCGGTGGCCGCTCTCAAAATGCCGTGATGGCCGTCCTGCCTGCCGACCATGTGATCCCGGACGAGGCCAGGTTTCGCAGTGTGCTGCTGGACTCTATGCGCTTAGCCAAGCGCGAACCGGCGCTGGTCACCATCGGCATCAAGCCCCACGAGCCGGCAACCGGCTACGGATACATTCAAACCGGCACGAACCTGCGTTCCGCCACGGCAAAGGCACTCAAATCGACATTTTTCTCGGCCAAAAAATTCGTCGAAAAACCGAACCTCGCCACCGCCAAGCGCTATCTCAAAAGCTGCAACTACCGGTGGAACGCCGGGATGTTTATCTGGTCTTACGAGACCATCGCGAACGAGTTGCAGCGACTGCAGCCCAAGTTGTTCACCGTCGCTGAAAAATGGCGGCGCATCCGCGGCTTGGCCAAGCTCAACGCCGCCTTGGCCAGGGACTATCCCGGATTGGAAAAAATCTCGGTCGACTACGCCATCATGGAGAACGCCCGAAACATCGTCTGTGCGGACGGCGTGTTCGGGTGGGACGACCTCGGTTCGTGGCCGGCGCTCGCCCGCCATGTCCGGGCCGACAAGGCCGGCAACAGTTCCGTGGCCGACCTCGTGCAGGTCGACTCCGTGAACAACGTCATCTTCGACGCCCGCACGCGCAATCGCAACCCAATCGCACTGGTCGGCATGAGCGAGACGATTGTGGTGCAGACCGACGACGCCACCATGGTCGCCGCCAAGTCCGAGTCACAAAAAATCAAGCAACTCGTCGCCCTGCTAGCAAACGACAAACGCTTCGCCCACCTCGTTTGACTCGCAAAAAATGAGGGATGAGCCAGCGAGTCCGTTAAATAGATCGAGGCCAAGCGCTTGTCTAAGCGGTATGTGCGGAGAATTGATCGATGAGCAGAATTAAACTACGTTCTCACCTCATGACGGCGTTGAGAAGAAATTGGATTTTGGCAGCAGTGGTCGGGTTGCTGTCTGTGGCAGCGGCAGATGCGCGTCCCTAGCGCGTTGAACAGTTGTCGAACGGAAGCAAATTTAGTTGCGGCAACTGCCATCACTCTCCGTAAGGTGGAC
>DKGH01000116.1:38974-45279 GCA_002453165.1 Verrucomicrobia bacterium UBA6775 | reverse complement strand
CTCCACCGGCAGTCCGGATTCGTTGAGCGCCTTGGCCAACAGCATGTTTCCCGCCCGATGCTCATGCGACAACCGCCCGTGACTCGGTTTTCCGGAGATAAAAACCACCTTGGCCTTGTCAGCCGCATCGACTGCCGCACCGGACAACAGTCCCGCGAGCACACATAGTTTAAGAATCAGTTTTTTCATTGGTACACTCAGTCCACCTTCCATGGCCAGGGTTTTACGCGGGCGCGCACGGCCCACTTTTCCCATTTCTCGGCGAGGGCCTTGACCTTGTCGGGATGTTTCTTGGCGAGGTCGTTTTGTTCGCTGCGATCGATCTCCATGTCGTACAACTGCCACGGATGCAGCTTGGCGTTACGGCCGGAGTCGCCGTAGCGGACGAGCTTCCATTTTCCATCGCGCACGGCGCCGTTGAGGTGGTGGTCGAAGTACAACGCATCCTTGCGCACAAGTTTGCCACCTCGAAAGGCCGGCAACAGGCTCATGCCCTCAACCGGTTGAATCTTGTGTTCGCCGAATTGACGCGGATGCTTCACACCGGCCGCGTCAAGACAGGTGGACATTAAGTCGATAAGATGGCCGGGCTGTCGCTCGATTCGGCCGTTGTTTTTTGAATCGATGCCATTGGGCCACGACACGATGAACGGCGAGGATATGCCGCCCTCGTGCGCGAAATGTTTGTACTCGCGGAACGGAGTGTTCGAGACATTCGCCCAGCCGCGCCCCACTCCGGTGAAGGTGTCCTCCGGGCCAGCCATTGCGTCCGGGCCGTTTTTGACAGGCCGGCCGTCACGCGTCTGCATCGGTGGCCAAATCTTGGTTTGAAAACCGTCCCTACCCAGCGGTTTGTAATCCGTGCGATACGGCTTCTGGCTGTACCGACCAAAGCCCTCGGCGCAGGCGCCGTTGTCCTGCAGGTACATGATCAACGTGTTGTCCAGCGTGCCCTGCCGTTTGAACTCCGCCACGATGCGACCGATGCCCCGATCCATATTGTCGACCATTGCCGCGTACACTTCCATGTTGCGGATGTCCCATTCCTTGTGGGGTGCCTTTTCCCAGTCGTCGGACTGCGGCGAGAGCTTCAAATCCTTGCGGATCAATCCCAGCTCCTTCAATCGCGCAAAGCGCTTGGCGCGCACCTCCTGAAAGCCGCCATCGTACACGCCCTTGTAGCGTGCGATATCATCCGGCAACGCATGCATCGGCCAATGCGCCGTGGTGTAGGATACGTAGAGAAACACCGGCTTGTCCGGCGTCTCCTTCGCGTGCTCCTGTAAAAACGTCACCGCATTATCGCTGATGGCGTCGGTGTAATAGTAGGTCTTCGGTTGATACTCCTCGTCGTTCTCCGGCGTGATGAACTGGTTGCCGCGACACAACGTGGCCGGATCAAAAAAACTGCCCGCCCCGATGATCGTCCCGTAAAATTTCTCGAAGCCGCGCTGCAACGGCCAGTTGTCTTTCGGCCCCTGCGGCCGCGTGTGCTTGGTCACGTGCCACTTGCCACTCATATACCGACGATACCCGCCGGTGCCCAGCGCCTCGGCAATCGTCACCACATCGCGCCCCAACTCTCCACGATACCCCGGCAGATTGTTGTCGCCGGTCATCAAGCCGATACCCGCCTGATGCTGATACATCCCGGTCAGCAAAGATGCCCGCGTCGGGCAGCAGCGGGAGGTGTTGTAAAACTGCGTGAAGCGCAGCCCGTTGGCCGCCAACTTATCGAGCACCGGCGTTTTGATTTCACTCCCGTAACAGCCGATGTCCGAGAAGCCCATGTCGTCGGCCATTATGATCACAATATTCGGCTGCTTGGCCGCCTGCAAGCTCAGCGCTTGGCCAAGCGCCAACAGAAAAATAATGAGTCGTTGCACGCAGGGATTCTCCGCTTGGCCAAGCGGCAGGTCAAGCCAGTGAGCGCTTGGCATCAGGCAATGATGTCCTTGATTACGTGGCCAAAATCCATCTCGAGTCGCTTGTGTCCGGGGACTTCCAACTTGTGCGGATCAATGCCCATGAGGTGATTGATCGTGGCGTGAACGTCGGTCACGTAGTGGGGAGCCTCGACAGCGTGGTAGCCCAGTTCGTCAGTTGCCCCATTAGTTACGCCTCCCTTGATTCCACCACCAGCCATCCAAACGCTGAAGCCAAATGAATGGTGATCCCGGCCATCGGCACCCTGGGAACCGGGGGTGCGGCCAAACTCGGTAGCGAACACGACGATGGTGTCCTCGAGCAGTCCGCGTCGTTTCAAATCCTCCAACAGGCCCGCCGTGGGCAAGTCAACCTGACGGGACAATCTGGAGTGCCCGTTTTTCAAGCCCGAGTGATTATCCCACGCGCCTGCAGCGCCGTCGCCGTGCATAATCTGGATGAACCGAACACCGCGTTCAGAAAGTCGCCGAGCCGCCAGTAATTGTTGGCCAAAGGACTTGGTCTCGTTTTGATCGAGACCATACAGCTTTTGCGTTTCAGAAGATTCCTGCGAAAAATCGAGCGCGTCAGGAACTGCAGTCTGCATCCGAAATGCCAGTTCGTAAGATTTTATCCGGGCCTCGATGACCGGGTCGAGCGGGTATTGATTCGCCGCAAAGCGGTTTAGATTGTTGGTCAACTCGAGATTCCTCCGCTGTTCCGCGGCCGTCATCCCGTTGCTTGGTTTGGCATAATCGAGGGGATTATTTGGATCGATCTTTAGGTTGACCGCATCATAGGCCGGGCCGAGGTAGTGGGCATCTTTCTTGTCAAAAAAACGCGGGCCGATGTTGATGAACTGCGGCAGGTTTTCACTGAGCGAACCAAGGCCGTAGTTGATCCATGCCCCAATTGTTGGCACACGCGGATCCAAAAAATGTCGGCCGGAATGAAACTGAACCTGGGCACCGTGATTGTTGTCGCTCGTCCACATGGAACGAATAAAGGCAATGTCATCGGCACAGGATCCGATGTTTGGAAACCAGTCACTGATCTCAATGCCCGACTGGCCATATCGCTTGAAGCCGGTCTGCATGGGAAAGATCTTCGTACGGGTATGTCCATTGGCATCGCCCTTGATTGGGATGCGCAGCTTCCGAATCTTCGAGGCATCGAGCACGCTCTTGTAGGGAGTTTCGCTGATTGATTTTCCGGCAAACTCGTTCAGAGCAGGCTTGGGATCGAAGCTCTCCATGTGACTGACACCGCCGCGCATGAACAACCAGATCACCCGCTTGGCCTTGGGCATGAAATGGGGTTTGCCGTCCGGCCGGTTTTGCGTTTCAGCGGCCATGATGCCGTTCAACGCCAGGGCACCAAAGCCAAGTGTGGATTGCAAAAGCGCCCGCCTGGACATCGCAAATGGGTCGTCTTGGGTCATCGAATCATCAGGAAGTCGTTGAGGTTGATCAGTGCATGGATGAAGTGCTCGCGCTTGGGTTGCTCATTCAGATACGCGAGGCTTTCGGCCAACTCAACTGGCACCGGAGGCCTGGCAAGAATCTTAGAAAATGCAGCCCGGACGAATGCCTCGGGGCTCATGTTCGTCTCGAATTCAGCCCCGATTTGTTTCGCCGAGGTCGACGCTGTTTGGCTGTTCATCATCGCCAGCGCCTGCTGGGGCACAATGCTCTCGCTGCGTCGGTAGCAGGCGAACACATCGGCATCGTCAAACGTCTCCAAAAACCTCGAACGCCCGTCCCTGGAATGAAAGAAATAGAGGCTGCGTCGCCGGGCGTCGGGGGAAGGCGTGACCGAAGGACCACGTTGAGCTAAGTCGAGCGTACCCGCCAAGTGAAGCAGACTGTCCCGAACAACCTGCGCCTCCATTCGACGACCGTTCATTCGCCAGTAATGGAGATTACCCGGATCGGCGGCAAGCGTCTTCTTGTCTGCAGCAAGGTTGGATGAACTGCGCTGCCAAGCCTTCGACGTGAGAATCAGGCGGTGCAGGTATTTCATGTCCCAACCGGACTCGATGAATTCAACGGTCAAGTAGTCCAACAGGTCCTGATGCAATGGTCTAGGCGCCCTTAAGCCAAAATCACTAACCGTCTCAACCAGCGGCGCCCCAAAATGACGCAACCAGATGTGGTTCACCGCCACCCGGGCCGTCAGGGGATGATCGCGGTGCGTCAGCCAATTCGCCAGTGCCGTCCTTCGTCCGCTGCTGGTTCTCGGGTAACCGCCATCCGAAGGCAGGGCATCCTTGTTCGGCGTGTTGATCAGGGACACCTGACTGAACGGCAACGGTTTACGATCCGGGAATTTCCCCGATTTCAGATCTGCTTCGAGTTTCCTTATTATCTTCTCAGCCTCGGCCGATTTTTTTGAGTCGAATAGGTCAACTTTCGCCTTGGCCAAGCCAGCTTCGATCTGACTTTTCCCCACAGCCTCCGCTGAGCCGCTCCCCTCTTTTCTTAGTACGGCGTTGTCCGCATCAACTCGGGCCTTGGCAAAAGCATACTCCGCCTTGGCCAAGCCCAGTCGCGCTTCCGCCAGCTTGATCGTCTCGGCCGTGACCGGTGCCGTCACAGCATCACCTGCTTTTTCGAGGACGACTTGGGCAGGCAGATTCCAAACATCTATTCCATGAAACTCCGTAACAGCATCATAAGCCATAAGTTGCACGGCGCCGGGTTGACGTCGTGGCAGGGTGTAGGCGAACAGAAATTCTCCATCCAACGAAACGTTGATCAGTCTATCACGTACCTTCAGGCCGAGCGTGTAAATTTGGTTCAGTTTGATCGACCTCTTTGCAACGGCTTGAGTGTACTCATCCTTTCCGCCGATGGTGTGAGCCAGATGCACCTTGGCCCCGAAGACGCTGGTATACACGAAGTGCGAATTGTCTCCGCTCTCATCGACGTCAAAACGAATACCGGTCGATTTCCATTTTTGCCCACCGGTCGTTTTGAATTTCAACTCCAGTTCGAAATCTAGAGGGTGCTTCACTTTCGAGCGAAGGTAGGTCGTGTCGAGGGAAGGTTTGGTAATGGAAAGCGAATCGTCCTGATAACGCGAATCACTGCCAAAAACAGTCCAGAGATCCGGCCGGGGCTCGCTGAAGTCATCGGTCAGGATCGCCTCGCCCCTAACAGGCCGAATGCCTTCGCTTTTCGCCCGCTTTCTTTCTTGGGCCGCCTTATCAAGTTTCAGTTTTTTCAGTTGAACCTCAGCCTCAGCGACCCCTGCCAACTTCTGTGAAAGATATCCATTTTGGACGAAATCCTGCATGTCCGGACGCCACGCCTCGAGCGGAAGATCGATCGGTTTGGGAGACTCCCATCCACTCGCCAAGAATGCCGGGGGCGCCGCGCTGATCTTCCTGTTTTTGTCCGCCTTACTTTCATCACCTCGCTCATGGAGATAGGTGGCGGCGTCCAGATTCCCATCGTAAACGCGGGTGATGCCGTTGTTCGCCAAATCCAATTCCCCCGGCATGGCGTCGACGCGAACATGGTACGGCTCGAAGATGGCGCGGAACTTGTAGTAGTCGAGGTGGTCAATCGGGTCGTATTTATGGTCGTGGCACTTGGCGCAATTCATGGTCAACCCCATGAAGGCCTTGCCAGTGTGTTCAACCGTGTTATCGAGCCAGGTCGTACGATTGAATTTATAGTAACTTCTGGCCAAAAAACCGGTAGCCGCGACCGCCTCCAGATTCCTCGGGGTGATTTCATCAGCGGCCAGCATCTCTCGAACCATCTGGTCGTAGCCTTTGTTTTCATTGAGCGAAGTGACGATCCAGTCCCTCCAGCGCCAAAGCTGTTTCTGGCTGTCGCGCACCTCATCACCAAGGCCGTACCAGTCCGAGTAACGCCAGATATCCATCCAGTGCCGGGCCCATCGCTCACCGTAATATGGACTGGCGAGCAACTCTTCCACGGTGGCTTCCCAACGTCGTTCATCCTGCAATTGCTCCTCCGTGGGCGGCAACCCGATGAGGTCAAGGTAAAGGCGGCGGATGAGAATCGTGCGTTCGGCAGGAGGCTGGGCCTTCAACCCGCGCTTGGTCAAGCGGGCCTCCAGCAGATCATCGATGGGATTGCCTGAGTTCCCCGGCAACTGCACGCGTCGTGGCACCTGAAACGCCCAATGCTCCCGCGGAGCCGCCTCAGCTGTTTCGCTCTGCGGCACCGGCGCACCGGCTGCGATCCACTCGCGGATGGCCTTGATCTCCTCCGGCTTCAGCGGCGCTCCTTCCGGTGGCATGCGTTCGTCCGCGTCCGTCGCGGTCAACCGCGCCAGTAGTTCGCCCTGCTCCGCTTGGCCAAGCGCCAGTACATCCCCACCCTTGCTTCCTTTGAGCAGGTTTT
>DKGH01000116.1:0-38628 GCA_002453165.1 Verrucomicrobia bacterium UBA6775 | reverse complement strand
CGCTGAATCCACACGCAGCCCCGCCTTCTGCTTCAATGCCCCGTGACAGGCATAACAACGTTCCTTGAGCACCGGCTTGATGTCACGCAGATATTCTTCAACACCTGCGTTTGCTATCATGGTGTTGAAAAGAAAAATGGCGAACAACCGGGTCATGAAGGCCAGATTCTTCTATCGACCAAACGGCAGGTCAAGTCAGCTCACGATTCGCCAAGCGTAAAATAAAATCAAAACACCATACCCAGACTCAGCAGAAAACGGTCGCCATTGCCATGATCCAGCGTGCCCTGGCGATTGTGAAAATCATGTTTCCACTCCAATCTCATATGAGTGACATCATTAAAATTCCAATAAAACGCTGGCCCAGAGAGAAGAGTCTCAGTTCCATTTTCTTTGTAAAGAAAGTCAGTCTCCCACAGAATCTGACTATTTGTTTCGAGAGGATAAAATTTATAACCCAAATCCAGAGAAAAACCAGTTTCAGATGGTTTTTTATTATCGAAAGCCCAATGGCTAACAGAACTCAAAAACGCAAACCGAGGCATTTCAAATTCGTAACTCAAACCCAATCCCCCACCCCATTCACCATCATAGATTTCATAATTGTCGTCACCAGCCAAAGGTACACGCAGTAGTGGTTTGATTGTCCAAGAACCACTACGCCCATCAAGGTTGAAATATTTCTTTAATGGCAAAGCCAATGTGGCATCGCCTAAACCATTATCATGATCTATATGCTTACCTCCGAGGCCATCAGGCATTTCACGTCGAGCATCCAAAACATAAGGGATTTTGTAGGTCAACCTAATGGAGCGATCCCAGGTGTAAACCCCCTGAAAATGTAAAAGATGAACATCTTCACTGAAACCGGAGTAAGCAATTCGATCGCCCAAAAGTAGATCATTTTCATGACGATATTCATTAATCATTTGGACGCCCCAGCCATTATCCCAGCGTGGCATCATGTTCATGATCGGCTCGTCAGCAGAAGCAATCAAAGAAGAAAACGCAGCACCGAGCAGCGTCACTCGTCGAATTAACATAACTATTTTGACTTCTTTACGGAGGCAAAGGTAGTTGTTTTTAGTTTATCACCCTCGAGCCAATATCTCTCAACTGGCTCGTAGCCAGCATCAGTGATAGCCTTTTCAACTTCCTCGGCATTCGCCTTAACCATGGGAAGTAACGCGATCGTAAGTAACTGCGTCTTGGCGTCCATGTCGATGCCGCGCTTATAGCGAGTAGAATCCACGAACGGAAGTTTGCTCAACTTGACCCGGATGCCTATCGCGCATGACGGGCAAACAAGTCCCTTGACGTAAACCAGCGACATATCTTTGTGCTCCTTTAGCAACTTGACGGCGGCAACATTTCGCACCTCCTGCTTCGCGTCCGGATCACCATCCGCCGCCGAGGCTGATGTCACACCCAATGCCACCACAACCATTATGGCGGCCCAATTCTTCACACTTTTTTTAATTAAATTCATTTGTTTCTTTTTATTTATTTTTAATTTTTGCAAACCAATGTTTGCGTATTGATGGGCACACTCATGCCTCTCAACGTGTCGGGATGCGGAACCCAAAACGGCTCCTAGAAGGAAGCATTAGGCGAACGGCCCATGCGCGCCGACCGGGTCTTGAACTGCCAACTGGCAGTCTCGGGCGGACTTACGTGAGGAATGAAGGACTGCGCCGTTTGGGCGGTCGTTTTCAGCGAATGCTGAGACAATGGCGAAACGATTAACTGCGTCTCATTGCCGGGGTCCTGTTTATCCTTGGAAGAGGTGAGGTATTTACCCGACTGGAAGGTGCCGCAGAATGGGCAACAGCCGGAATCATGGTGTGACTCACCGCCCGACTGTTGCTTTGCCTCAGCACAACAATCGACCACCGCATTCTGCAATGCCGCTGCCAACAGGCAGTGCGAAGACGCTGGCACCCAGGCCAGTAACAGTATTAACGCGATGAAACGACGAATGAACGTCACGGGGCAAAGTTTGCTCGCACTTGACTAAAAGCAAGTTAAAAAAAATTATCTTTCGCTTGGCTTGGATAGCTTGGGCATTTTTGCCGAGGTTTTCTTAAGCCAAGCGGACAACTTTTGATCCAGTCGCTTGGCCAGACGCGGCCGACGCTTGACCAGATTCTTCGATTCGCCGAGGTCAGACTTGAGGTTGTAAAGCTCGAGCGACTGGTCGTCGTAGTTGCGGATCAACTTGTAGTCGCCGGAGCGTACCGCACCGCCCAGCCTGTTGCCCATGTGCCAAGCGTAGTTTGGGAAATGAAAAAACAACTCCGACCGCTTGGGCTTTCCCTGTCCGCGAAACAACCGCAAGAGGCTTTCCCCGTCGATCGGCTTGGTCGCGCTTGGCTTGAGCCCGGCCATCTCAATGAATGTCGGGTAAAAATCCATGCTGACCACCGGCTCGTGATTGACTACCCCAGCCGCCACCTGCCCCGGCCAACGCACGATCATTGGCACCCGGATGCCACCCTCGTACAAGTGCCCCTTTGATTCGCGCAGCGGCCGGCAATCCGACACCCCCGCGAAGCCGCCATTGTCACTCGTAAACACGACCAACGTGTTCTCCGCTTGGCCAAGCGACTCGAGCGATGCCAGCAACCGGCCCATCGCCAGGTCCATCGCCTCGATCATCGCGCCGTAGCGGGTGTCGTTCAGTCCCGGCCCCTTGCGATTCTCATACTTTTTCAACAACGCCTCCGGCGCCTGCATCGGCCAGTGCACGGTGTAAAACCAAAGATGCACCATCCACGGTTTCGATTTATTATCCCGTATGAATCCGATCGTCTCGTTCACCAACCGATCCGGCAGGTATTCCCCCGGTTCGCCATCCGGCAGTGTCGCGATACGGTACGGCGAGAAAAAACTCGGTGGCCCGCCATACGAGGCGCCGCCGATGTTAATGTCGAACCCTTGATTCAACGGCGAATGCTCGTCCGCCACCCTGCCCTGTTTTCCGACGCTCGGCGCGATGTGCCATTTGCCAAGGAACGCGTTTGCGTAACCCGCCTCCTTCAGGCGCTCGGCAATCGTAACATGCTCCGGCCCAATCGCCGGAATCATGTCCGCCGGTTGCGGCCGGTTGTCTTTCGGAAAAAATTTTCCCGGCAGGTGCGAGGTCATGCCAAGCCGGGCTGGAGCCTGCCCCGTGAGCACAGCGGCCCTTGTGGGCGAACAAACCGGTGCTGCCGCATAAGCATTGGTGAACCGCATCCCCTGCTTGGCCAAGCTGTCGAGATGCGGTGTCTCCACAAGATTGTTACCCTGACAGGCGAGGTCCATCCAGCCGAGGTCATCGGCCATCACAAACAAAATGTTTGGCCGCTTGGCCTCCGCCTCCCGCGCTTGGCCAAGCGCAAGCACAGCGACCACGGCAAACGCAAATCCGGTTGACCGAAAAAGACTCATGACGGCGGCAGAGTAAGATTGCCACACCCGGCTTTCAATATAACACTCGCCGGCCGCATGGACCGAGGCACGGCAGCCAAGATCGGGGTAATCGGATCCCTCTATTTTTCACAGGGCATTCCCAACGGTTTTTTCCGGCACACAGTCCCGGTGGTGTTCCGGGACAGCGGCGTGCCGCTGGAGCAAATCGCTCTTTTTTACCCGGCCCTCTACACGCCATGGATGCTGAAGTTTCTCTGGACGATTCTCGTCGATCGCTTTCACTCTGAAAAACAGGGCAAGTACCGCTCGTGGATCATCCCGCTGCAACTGGTCACCGCCGGAGTAATGGCCGGCCTCGCGCAATGGCAGCTCGGCGGCCCCATCGGTATGTTTGTGCTCGGCGTGCTTCTCATCAATGTCTTCAGCTCGATGCAGGACGTCTCGACCGATGGCCACGCCATCACGCTGCTCCGCCACGGCGAACGCGGCTGGGGTAACGCGATTCAGGTCGGCACATTCTGGCTGGGCTACGTCTTGGGCGGAGGCCTGATCCTGATGCTGTTTGGCACGCTTGGCTGGAGCAACCTGCTATTCGCCATGGCGGTGATTTACATTCTGGCAACCATCCCCATCGCACTCAATCGCCCGACTCGAACTGCATCGCAGCCAAGCAGCCCGACCCAGGCCAAGTCGTGGGGCGGCATCATCGAGTTCATTCGCCAGCCGAAAGTGCTCCGCATCTTCGCGTTGATCGCTGCGTTCCGATTGCTCGAGGGTTTCATCCGCGCCATCCTGCCGACGATGCTCAAGGATTGGGGAATGGGCTTCGAGCAAATCGGGTTCCTGCTTGGGGTCGCTGCACCGATCGCGGCATTGGCCGGTGCCATCGTCGCCGGCGGCTTGGCCAACCGGCTTGGCCGCTTGAACTCGTTGTTGATCTTCGGCGGGTTGCAGGCCGCCTCTGCGCTTGGCTACCTGCTGCTCACGGCCAAGGGCACCGCACCGCCGACACAATTCATTCTGCCGGTGATCGTGATCGACCATTTCATCTCTGGCATGACCACCGTGGCCCTGTTTTCGATCATGATGGACTGGAGCCGCAAGACACACGGCGGAACGGACTATACCTGCATGGACTGCGTGGGCGTCTTCGCGATGATGTTCGGCGCCGGGCTGAGCTATTGGCTCGCTTCCGAGGGCGGCTACGGCATGAGTTTCGGAGTAGCCTTACCACTGATCGGCCTTTCGGTATTCGCCGTCTGGCGCCTTTACAAATCCATTCAACAGAACGAGCCCTGGCGATCTCTCAGCCAAGCGGAAACCACAACAGCCTAACGCTTGGCCAAGCGTGCCAGACTTGGATTGGCTCGACGGTTCAGTCAAACTCGTGTTGAATTCGCTTCTCATTTCGATGTTGTTCTTCAAAAAAACGACTCTACTTCTAGCAGGCCACCTGCTTTTAAGCGGTACAATTGACGCTAAGGACCTAAAACAATCCAGCCCAGCTAAGGCTGGATTTGAGAATGATCGTCTCAATCGTATTGACCACATGATCCAAGGCTGCATCGACCGCGGGGAAGTGCCCGGCGCAATCGCCATACTCGTGAAGGACGGTAAGATCGGCTATCACAAGGCTTTTGGCTGGGCGGATATCGCCAGCAAAAAACCACTCGAGACGGATTCACTTGTGCGGATAGCCTCCATGTCAAAATTGGTCACCACGGTGGCTGCGCTGCAACTTTACGAGAAGAGCCAATTCAATATGTACACCGAGCTTGGATCGATCCTTCCAGAATTCAAAAATCCAACAATTTTCAAGGCTTGGAACGAGGAAAAACAGACGTTTGTCACTCAACCTGCGCAAAAAAAGATCCAGATGAACCAGTTGTTTACGCACACTTCTGGCATCATCTATCCGATCTTTTCCTCTAAGGGGAGAGCCGGCTATCTTGGCGCGAGAATCATCGATGCCTTTCCCGGAGAAGATATCACGCTGGAAGAAAACATCAAACGACTTGCCTCTGTACCCCTTGCCCATGAACCGGGAGAGAAATTTACCTACGGGATGAACATGGACGTGCTCGGGCGGGTGATCGAGGTACTCGACGGTCGACCATTCGCCCAATACATGAGGGAGGAGTTGTTCAAGCCACTCAGGATGAAGGATACCGGATTTGCTGTCCCAAAAAATAAATGGAACCGGGTAGCCTCCGTGTACACCACGAAGAACAGAAAGCTGGAGCCATTTGACGAACCTGTTTTTGACGAAAGGGCGCCTAACAACAAACCTGAGTGGTGGAAACGGAACCCAGACAAAATCGCCCTTGGTGGGGCCGGCATCATTTCAACCACTTACGACTATGCTCGATTCCTGCAGATGCTGCTCAACAATGGAGAACTCGACGGCAAACGACTTTTGGGACGCAAGACTGTGGAGATAATTTCGCGTGGTGTTCACCAACCGGATCCAGACTCGAGTTATGCCGGGGGCCTCAGTGTCAGCGTGATCGCCAACACAACAAAACACCTCGGCCCGGAATCTCAAGGCACATTCAACGGCGGTGGCTACTTTTACACCTCGTTTTGGGTGGATCCGAAAGAGAAATTTTTCGGGGTATTAATGAGTCAGGTTAATCCCGGGGATTCGCAAATGGCCGGCAATTTCAAACTAATGTCTTACTCAGCGTTAAAGTAACTTTTCCAAATCATGAAAAACATCGTTACCATATTCCTGTTAGCCTGTATTGGCACATCCGTACTCGCTCAAAACACGACGAACTTCGCGCACATTGGGCGCATCGACCGCTTCGAGCCGGAGGTCAACGAACTCATCCCAAAGGACGCCAAGATCGAGGTACTTTGCGGTGGCTTTGAGTGGTCTGAAGGCCCGGTCTGGATGCCTGAATCGGGAAACAAGTACGGCGGCTTCGTTCTTTTTTCGGACATCCCCAACAATGTCGTGATGAAGTGGCAAGAGGGCGTCGGCGCCTCGGTTTACATGAAACCGGCCGGCTACACCGGAGTGGCCGATTACGGACGTGAACCGGGAAGCAACGGCCTAGCACTGGACGCGAAAGGTCGATTGGTGATGTGCGAGCACGGCGACCGCCGCATCTCCGTCGTCACCAATGGCGGCGGCAAAATCACCCTCGCCGATCACTGGCAGGGCAAACGACTCAACAGCCCGAATGATTTGGCCATCCGCAAAAACGGCGACATCTTTTTCACCGACCCCATCTACGGCCTGCCCAAGCGTGCCAGCGACCCCATGCGTGAGATCGATTTTTGCGGTGTTTATCGGCTGCAGAAAGATGGCACCGTCACACTGCAGTACAAGGGCATGTCCCGACCAAATGGAATCGGATTCTCACCGGATCACAACACGCTTTACGTGGCCAACAGCGATGGCCGCGATCCTGTCTGGCGCGCGTTCCCAGTCGGCAAGGAAGGCAACCTCGGTGCGCCAAGAGCCTTTTTTGATTCCTCGAAAGACGATCGTGTCCCGCGTAGCGGCGGCGATGGCCTGAAAGTCGACGCCAAGGGCAACGTCTTCGCCACAGGCGCCGGCGGTGTGCTTATTCTTTCCCCCGAAGGCAAGCTGCTTGGAAGACTGGTGACCGGCGAGAGCATCGCCAACGTGGGTTGGGGCAACGACGGAACGGTGCTTTACCTCACCTCGGACATGTACCTCTGCCGCATCAAGACCAAGACCAAGGGCGCCGGATTTTAAACAACGCTCTTTTCACTCCCCTGTCGAAGCCAAGCGCTTGGCCAAGCGCGACTTGACCTTGGCCAAGCGGGGATCATCGGCGAGATTGGTCCATTCGTTCGGGTCGTTTTGCAGATCGTAGAGCTCCTCCTCACCGTTGGCATAGCGTAGGTAGCGCCAGCGGGTGGTGCGGTGGGAGACGTTGCCCTTGTCGAACGTGGTGGTCAGCACGCGGCCGGTTGCCTTGGCGGGGTCGCGCAGAAGCGGCAGAAGGGATTGGCCGTCCAAGTTTTTCGGAGGACGTAGGTCGCAGGCTTCGGCGAGTGTCGGAAACAAATCGATTAGGCCGACCGGTTGAGCGCTGCGCGAACCGCCGGGGGCGAACTGATTGGCCAAACGCTTGGGTGGCACAATCATGATTGGTACCCGGGTGGAGCGCTCCCAGCCGGTCCACTTGCCCCAGTGCTCCTTTTCGCCGAGGTGCCAGCCGTGGTCGCTCCAGAGGACAATCCACGTATTGGCCGCCGCCCCGGATTGGTCGAGGGCGTCGAGCAGGCGGCCGATCTCGTGATCCACGTAGGTCGTGCAGGCCAAATACGCCTCCACCGCCGCCCGCCATTGCTTGTGCTTCAGAACCGTGGCGTGGCTCCCCGCGGTGACGGCCTCAATCGCCCACTTGCGCCCGGCGGGACCAATGTCTTTTAAGTCGTCCTTGCGAATCGGCGGCAGTTTGCCGGGAGTAAGCTTGAAGCGCTCGAAATATTTTTGCGGCGCGAAGAGCGGGATGTGCGGGCGATAGTAACCCACGCCGAGGAAGAACGGTTTCTCGTTACCTAGGCCGCGCTTCAGCCGGTCGATGGCCCACGTCGTGATTTGCGTGTCGCCGAAATCGCTGTACGGCACATCGAACCCGCCCCAGTCGAACGACTCGCCGGCGACCGAGTTGGGCTTTCGATCCGAGGGCATCCGGTTAATGGGCAGCACTACCATGCGCCCGCGGCTGTCCTTAAGCACGTGGCGCGGGTTGTCCGTTCCCTTGCTGGGCAACTCGGCTTTTCTGTAAGGCACGGCGTTTTTGGGGAACGGACTCCACCGCTGGTTCACGCCGTAATATTCCTCGAACAAATTCTTCACAGTGCCGTGCAGCATTTTGCCGGTGCCCAGCGTTTGGTAGCCTGCGTTTTGAAACGCATGTGAGAGCAACACCGCCTTGGGCGCCGCCTTCTCGATTCGCGCACTGTTGTTCGACCACACGCCGGTGCGCGCCGGCATCAGTCCGCTGAACACCGCCGCCCGCGAGGGGTTACACGCCGGTGCCGCACAATGCGCGTTGGTGAACAGCACCCCGCGCTTGGCCAAGCGATCCATGTTCGGCGTCAGCGCCTGCGGATGCCCGCCAAGGCAGCCAATCCAGTCATTCAAATCATCGACTGCGATAAAAAGGACGTTCGGCTTGGGCGCAGCGTGGGCATTGACTGCCAGCAAACAAACCGCGAGCGCGAAGATCCAGTTGAGAAGCCTCATCAATTCTCCTTCCACGTGCGGACGTTGCGCTTGCCGTCCTTGAGTTCCTGCAAACGGCGCTTCAGGTACTCGCCGGAAAGCCGGCGGGCTTTTTCGCGGTCGGCGGCGTCGTAGTCCCAGAATTCCTGCACGACCTTTTCGGCGGCGGGATAATGGCTGCCGTCGTCGCCGACGGTCTTGCGCAGGGCGGCGAGTTCCTTCTTCAATCGGTCGCGGGTCTTGGCGTAGGCGAGATCGTCGTAGACGTTGTTGAGTTCGGCGGGATCCTTTTTCAGGTCGTAAAGCTCCCAGCCGGGCGGGGTCTGGTAGCCGCCGTCGTAGTTGCAGCCGTAGTAGTAGACGAGCTTGTGAGTCTTCGTGCGGATGGCCATCACGCCGGGGTTGTCGTGGTGGGCCATGTGCATCCAGTACCGGTAGTAGGCGGCCTGCTTCCAGCCCTTGGGTTCCTTGCCGGTTTCGCAAATGCGCTTGAAGGAACGGCCCTGCATGGAGGCGGGCGCGGAGATGCCGGCGAAGTCGAGCATAAGCGCGGGGAAATCGACGTTCTCCACGATGGCGTCGGAGCGCGCACCGGCCTTGATGGCCTTGGGATAGCGCATGATGAAAGGCATGCGCATGGAGGCGTCGTAGGCCCAGCGTTTGTCCTGGTAGTCGTTTTCGCCGAGCCAGAAGCCCTGGTCGCCGGTGTAGATGATGACGGTGTTGTCGTAGAGGCCCTCGGCCTTGAGGTAGTCGAAGAGGCGCTTGAGGTTGTCGTCCACGCCCTTCACACAGCGCAGGTATTTGCGAAGATAAGCCTGATAGGCGAGGCCGGTGGTCTCACGCTCGGAAAGCTTGGCCACGTCGTAGTCGGCAGGCAGTTCCTCAGGGAAACGTTCCTTGAGATCGACGGCATAGGAACGGCGCGGGTTGCGCTTGCCGATGGAGGTGCCGATGTGGGGCAACAGCTCATCCTGATACCCGCGCGTAGCGATGGAACCGAAGGTTTTTGGCACGTCGTAGAGCGTGGGCGGCTCGGGGATTTTCACGTCGGCGAGGTACTTTTGGTAGCGCGGCGCATTTTCAAAATAATCATGCGGCGCCTTGAACTGGTGACAGATGAAGAACGGCTTGTCCTTGTCATATTGAGTCTTGAACCAATGCAGGGTGGAATCGGTAATGGCGTCGGAGGAATGTTCGCCCTTGTGGGTCAAGACGTTCTTCGGCCACGGCTTGTCGCCCTGCACACGGAACTCGGTGTCGAAATACTTTCCCTGCCCCGGCAGCACCTTGTAGTAATCGAAGTTCGGCTCCACCTTGAGATGCCACTTGCCGATCATCGCCGTCTGATAGCCCGCCTTGCGGAACAGAATGGGCAAGGTCTGCTTCGCCGGCAGAACGCGCCCAGTGAGATCGGTCACGCCGTTCACGTGCGGGTACTGCCCGGTGATGATGCTGGCCCGGCTCGGCGTGCAAATCGAGTTCGAGCAAAACACGTTGTCAAACACCATCCCCTCCGCCGCCAGCTTGTCCAGCGTGGGCGTGGGGTTGAGCGGCTTCAACACCGTGGCATACGCCCCCACCGCCTGCGCCGTGTGGTCGTCCGACATAATGAAGAGCACGTTGGGCCGATCCTTGGCAACAGCGCCAAAAACGGAAATGAGTGTGAGCAAACAAACAGTAAGTGGTGTTTTCATGCTATCAATTCCTTGATCACTTGGCCGCCGAATTGGCTGAGCTGCTTGTAGCGGCCGGCGTGGAAGTAGGTGAGATTGTTGTCGTCTAGGCCGAGGAGGTGCAGGAGTGTGACGTGCAAGTCGCGGATAGGATGGGCGACCTCGACGGCCTTGGCGCCGATCTCGTCGGTGGCGCCAACGATGGCGCCCCGCTTAACGCCGCCGCCTGCTAGGAGCATCGTCATGGCGTCAGCATTGTGGCCCCGGCCGAGGGAATAGACGCCCCCGCGCTTGTTGTTGTCCGGCGTGCGGCCGAATTCGCCGGTCCAAATCACCAGCGTATCGTCGAGCATACCGCGTTCCTTGAGATCCTTGATCAGCGTGGTCATGGGCTGGTCGACGGAGCGGATACGGGAAGCGTGACCGCGTTCCAGGTAGTCGTGACTGTCCCAGCCGCCCGAGAAAATCTGCACGAAGCGCACACCCTTCTCGACGAGGCGGCGGGCCATGAGGCATTGGCGGCCGAACTCGGCGGTTTCCTTACGGTTCATACCGTAGGCTTCGCGGACGTGCTCGGGCTCGCCTTTCAAGTCAATGACGCCCGGCACTTCGGCCTGCATGCGGTAGGCCAGCTCGTAGCTTTCCATGCGGGTGGCGAGGTCGGCGTGGCCGGGATGCTTGGCGGCGTGGCGTTGATTGAGAAAAGCCAGTTCATCGAGGGCCGCCCGTTGGTGCTCACGCGTCTTGTGCGCCGGCGCGTGCAGGTCGAGGATGGGCGAACCGGTCGGGCGCAGTCGCGTGCCCTGAAAGTGCCCGGGCAAAAAACCGTTGGACCAGTTTCGCGAGCCACCTTGCGGTAGGGCCAGCTCGGTCATCACCACGTAGCCGGGCAGATTTTGGTTTACCGTGCCGAGCCCGTAATTGACCCACGCACCCAGCGCCGGATCCGCCCCCAACCGGCTGCCGGTGTTCATATGAAACAACGCTTCGGGATGGTTCAGCGACTCCGCCGTGCAGCCTCGGTAATTGCACAACTCATCAGCCACCTCCGGCAGGTGCTGCCATTGGTCGCTCATCTCCAACCCCGCCTGCCCCACCTTGCGCGACTTGAACGGACTGCCCACGTAAAACTTAAAACCCGTCTCCAACCCGCGCGTGCTTTTGCTCTCCGTCTTGTGCAGCGCATTGAGCTTGGGCTTGGGATCAAACGTGTCCATCTGCCCCGGCCCGCCTTCCATGAAGAGCATGATGACGTTTTTTGCCTTGGGCGCGTGCATCGGTTTTTTGGGAGCGAGCGGGCCAGCGGCCTCCTTGGCCAACAGGTCGGTCATCGCTAAGGCGCCCAGACCGCCGTTGAGGTTGTATAGAAAGTTGCGACGATTCATCGGGAAATTCCAAATGCTAATTTCGAAATCCTAAACAAATTCGAAAAACCAATTCTAAAACAATGACGCACTTTTGAGCATTCATTCATTTGGATTTGTTTAGAACTTAGCATTTCGGATTTAGGGTTTAATACACATAAACAAACTCGTTGGAATTAAACAGCAACAAACAAAGATCCGCCAGCGCACGGGTGTTGGCGCTCACGTCGGCCGGTTTTTTGTCGTGAACGTAATTTTCAAACACCGGCAGAATCTCCTCGTACTCAAAGGGTTGGCCGGTGAGTTCCTCAACGAGGGAGCGCTTGATGGCCGTCGGGTACTTGACCGGCGCTGGCTCGTGCGCGGCGTGATAGGCGCGCATCTTGGTGATGTATTGCTTGAGGCGCTCCCACTCGACCTTGTCCGGCACGCGCCCGTAGGCGAGTTGCACGGCGTGTTTCACCTGCAGGTGCAGCGTGTCGAATTCCTTTTCCGTACGCAGCGCCAGCGCAATGGCGCGGTCGCTCATCACGCTGCTGTTGAGCAGAGTGAACACCTGCGGCGTGACGGTCTCGGCCACGCGCGCTTCACATGAGTCGTTGGGGTTGGGTTGATTGAACGTCTCGAGGAACGGATTGGCCTGACCGCGCACGCGGTAGGCGTAGATAGTGCGGCGGTTGCGCTCAGCCGGTGTGCGCGAGGGCTGGTAGGCGGGCGAGAGGGAAAACTGAATCATGCGCGGCTGCAGGGCGACTTCCATGTTGATCTCCGGCATCACCGGCAGGCCACCAATCGCGGGGTTCAATTCGCCGGTGGCTTTGAGCAGACTGTCGCGCAACTCCTCGGCGGAGAGACGGCGCGGAGCGCGGAAGGCAAAGAGATGATTGTTCGGATCGGCCACGGCCAGCTCGGCCGCCTGCGGGTGCGTGCCGGATTGGCGGTAAGTGGCCGATAGCATGATGAGCCGGTGCAGGCGTTTGAATTTCCAGCCGTGCTCGACAAAATCCGCCGCCAGCCAGTCGAGCAATTCCGGATGCGTCGGCTTGCCGCCCTTGGCGCCGAAGTTGTTCGGGTTGGCCGCCAATGGCTGGCCGAAGTGCTTTTGCCACACGCGGTTGACGATGGAACGCGCCGTGATGGGATTGGCCGGGTTCGCAATCCAGTTGGCCAAGGCCAAGCGCCGACCATCTAGGGCGTCTGGAATCTGGAACGCGTCCGCTTGCTCCGCGCCGGCCACCGGCACGCCGAGGGCGCTCAACACGCCGGGCGTCACCTTGGCTCCGGGCGCCTCGAGCGCGCCGCCGCCGAGGATGCGGCTGTCCGGCCGCCACTTGTTGTTGGCGCGCGCATTCATGCGCAACTTGCGCGCGTTCAAAAAGTTCGGCACCGGCCCGTTGTAAACCGACTGCGCCATAGGCTGATACCGCTCCAGTCGGCGCTGCCAGATCCATTCGTCCTGCCGTCGCACTTTTTTGCGGCCCTGCTCCTCGGGCGACAAACCCACGTGCCGCGGCGGCTTTTCCTCGTCTGGCAATTTCTGCCGCGCCTTTTCGTCGAGATACTTGGTGCCGGCCTTCGTGTACCACTCGCGCGCGGCGCTTTCCTGTTTGTTGTAGAGCGCGTTGTGCTTGTCGGTCGCGAACGAAAGCAAATGCTGCGTGGTCGCCTGGCCCTCCTTAAAGCCGGCTCGGTTTTCCGCCTCGAAAAACGGCGTCGGGCGCTCGGCCAGTTGCGTGGGCTCGAACACCGCGTACATGCGATAGTAATCGCGCGTGGGCAGCGGATCGAATTTGTGATCGTGGCACTTAAAGCAGCGCATCGTGGTGCTGAGAAAGGTCTCGCCCACGGCGTTGACCACATCGTCCAAATAAATCTGACGGGCCTGCGGGCTCTTCACCATCGCCGGATCCCACGGCCCCATGCGTAGGAACGAACTGGCCACTAGTTGCTCCGCTTCGCGCGCGTTGTACAACTTGCCGTTCTGGCGCGCGTTTTGAAACTGGTTCCAATTGTTGATGCGGCGGCGCAATGACGCATCGGCCAACTCGTCGCCGGCGATTTGTTCCCGGATGAACTCGTCGTAGGGCTTGTCATCGTTGAAGGCGCGGATGACGTAGTCGCGGTAGCGCCACATGTTGGAGCGCTCGTAGTCGTTGGAGTAACCGCCGGTGTCCGCGTAGCGCGCCACGTCCAGCCAATGCTGCCCCCAGCGCTCGCCGTAATGCGGACTGGCCAGCAAGCGATCAATGAGCGCCGCCCACGCCTGGACCGGGTCCTTGTCCCAAGCCTGGCGGAACTGGAAAATCTCAAACGGAGTCGGCGGCAGGCCGGTGAGGTCGTAATACGCCCGCTTCACCAACGTGCGAAAATCCGCCTGCGGCGCCCGCGCAAATCCCGCCGACTTGAGCTTGCGGTTGATGAAGGCATCCACCGGATTCGCCGCGCCCTGCGGCACCTTCGGTTTAACCACCGGCTGAAACGCCCACACATCCTCGGGCTTGTAGCGGCGGTAGGTCCAGTCCTCCGAAGTCCCGCCGCTGGTTTTCACCAGCACGCCCTCGGCCGTCACCGGCTTGGCGCGTTCCTCGGCGATGTAACGCGCCTGCTTCTTCGCATCCGGCCACGGTGCGCCCAGGTCGATCCATCGCTTGAGCACCGCCAACTGATCCGCTGTCAGCTTGTCATTCTCCTTGGGCGGCATCGCCGACCAATCCTCCTCATGCTCCCGCGTCGCCGCCAGATACAGTGGACTGGCCAAAGGCTTGCCCGGCACCAGCGAAGCTTCCTCACTCTCTCCGCCCTTGAGCATCGCCGCCCGCGAGGACAAATCCAAATCCCCTTTAAGCTTCTTCCCCGCCTCGCCATGGCACGCCAGACATTTTGCATTGAGAATCCCCCGCACCTTCAACGCAAACAACCGCTCGCCTTCGCGGTCGGCTGCCGTCAGGCAGGATGTTCCCAGCCAAATTGAGAGAAAAAAGCCGTGAAACCTCACGCTACTTCAACACCTTGAGCTTGATTTTTTTGAACTCGACCACCATGCCGGGGTCGTGGAGTTGGAGCTGAATCATGCCGCTCTTGAGGCGCTTGGCCTGGGGCAGGTGCTCGGTGAATTCGCTCGAGAGCTTGCCGTTGATGTAGAGCTTGAAATTGTTGTCCTTGGCGATGATGTGCACATCGTTCCACTGGCCTTTTTTGATGTCGGACATCTTGAGGCCGTTTTTGACCGGGGTAATCGCCGGCTTGTCGTCCTTGCCAATCACGAGTACATCGCCACGAAAACAACGATGCTCGCGGCGGCCGGGGGTATGAAAATCCCACGCCCCCAATACCTGCCCCCCGATGCCCACGTGGCCAAGGTCGGCATGGTAGCTTTGAAAATCCCTGCGACCAGTCTTGTCCGGGATCGCCCGGATACTTACCCCGCTGTTGCCCTTGCCGGGAAAGCGATAGCTAAACTTCATCTCAAGATCGGCCACGTTTTTATTTTTGCTGTAAGTCAAATAGCCGCGCCCCTTGTCGCCGGTGCCCACGATCACGCCGTTTTTGGCTTCCCAGGCAGGGGCACTCTTGGCCGGCGTTGCCTCCCATCCGTTGAGGGTCTTGCCATCAAAGATGGTGACAAAGCCATCCTTGCCTTGCTTTTCATCTTCCGCCCAAGTCTCGAATGACGATAGGCCGAAACAAATTAAACCAATAACTATGAATTTTATTTTAGAAAGATTCAGATTCACGTCCCCATATTAAGTTGGCAAGTGAGTTTGGCAAGTATGCTGAGGTAATTTTAAAAAAAAGAGGCCGGGCAAAATGCCCAGCCCCTATTGTGTGTTCTCGTTTTTTTAAATGCCCAAAATTATTTTTTGGATCTCGCAAAACCAGCAGCTTGGTCACTAGACCAATTAACTGGACTAGTTGCATCAACATCCGTCCATGGTCCATTGACAGTGGGAGCTGTTTGTAATGTTCCCTCGAATTCAACTGTCAGAGATCCATCAGCATTGCGGGTAACAGAGATTGACGGCTCAGTCACATCAATCTCACTAGGCTCGACGAAATCAGGTATTGAAACTGCAACATTAGATGCATCAACACCTTTCTGACCTTGTTCAAAAATGCTTTTCATATCAGCAGCGCTTCTTGCTACCGTCCAAATTGCCAGGTCATCAATTGACCCAGAGAAAGCTAATGGACTAGCTTCATCCATTAAGAATAAATCAGGATCTTCTTCGAATTCACCCAATTCGAAAATCACACTAGCACCGACAGCAACCCAATTTTCAGTAGAGGTATTAAATCTGTCTAAGTAGTCTGTGACAGCTACGGTGTTGCCATTACGATAGAGCCTAATTTGACCACCATCAATCGTAAGTCCAGCATGATTCCATTCGTCTAAATCAATCGGTTCGCTATCAGCAAGACGAATCACATTAGGCCCGGCAGTAACAGCTGCTACCAGGAAAGCATCACCTTCATCATTAAGATTAAGTCCAATTTCGAATTGATTTTCAGATTCTCGATTTAAAACAGATCCATTTCTAAGAATCACTGCATTTGAATCCAGTCCAGATGTATTAAACCATACAGATACAGAACCTTCGTCAGTTATCTTTGTATAATTGGACATCAAACCGAATGCATAATTTTCCTGATCTGGACCATTAACAGTAATGGATTTTCCGATTAGCCCTTCTGAGCCGGTCGGCTCTTCATTTGGATCCCCATAATCATCAAACAACTCGACCGGGAAGGAATCAGATCCAGAATTAGATGCAGAACTACCATTAGATTCGTCGAATTTAATATGAGTCACCAAATCATCAGTCATCTTTGCATCGCTGCTGATCAAAGAGAGCTTTGCTTTTCCTGTTATAACGCTACCAGCATCATTAAATATGGCCAAATTGTAAAAGCCGACCTCATCTTCTGTGAGACCATTAATCGTTAATGTATCTGTAGTTGCCCCGGATACTTTTCCTCCATCTGGAATTGCAGACCCGTTCTTCAGCCACTGATAGGTAAGACCTTCACCTTTTGCTGAAACACTGAGTTTAGCGGCACTTCCATCCTGAGCCCAAGTGGGTTCAGGGTTCGCAACTATCGATGGAGGTTCAATTTCTAATGGAGGATTATTGAGTATAAGTTGAACTGCATTAACCGCAACTCCTCTATCGAATCCAGCAGTATTCGTCCCCCATGAGAAACGAACAACTCCCTCACTAGGCTGAACATTATCAAATCTCACAAAATTAGATAAAGAACGGCTGTTTGGGTCAGTACTAGTTCCCCTAAACCACCTTTGAATAGGATTATGTTGATCCGCATTCATTTGATCAGTGTATATTGTTTCAATCGACTCGCCATCGATATCTTCCAACTTGTAGAACTGATCCTGAAATTGAAGCGGAATACCTACAGTATAAACTATTAGGGTGTGTTTACCTTCAGGAACTTCCTGAAACTCAATATAAGACTCAGCGCCAGGATTACTATGAATTAGGCCATTAAGCATACGCTGAGTTGGATTAGCGTCTCCAGTTCCAGCTCCCCAATTTCCTGAAGAAGCAAAATCAATAGTGATCTCACTGTCATCTAATCCAAGAGCCTCTTCGCCAAGGCTGTTTACAAGTGGCTCCTCATTTTGCCCGTTATTATTTGTTATATTATTCCAATGAGCTTGCAACTGAACACCAGCTATATCGGTAGGATTCATTGCAGTCGGAGCGCCATTTGCACCACCACCATTGAATGTTAGACCAATACTTACAGGATGTTGAGCGGGATCATGTATTTCAGCAGCAACATCATTACTCATTTCACAACCGACAATCTGAACGGAGTAAATATCAGACACATTTTCCGAGGTTACAGGCCCCGTGGTGTATGATGTAGAAGTCGCACCAGAAATTGGCTCACCATTTTTGAACCATTGAAGAGGCCACGGACCATTAACCTCAACAAGGAAAGTAGCCGGTTCCCCACTAAGGACAACCGAGTTTACTGGCTGCCTTTTGAAAGCAGCAAGATCGCAATCAACTGTCGTTGTGGCAGCAAGAAATTCAACTTCAGCTATTTGCATACAACACCCACTGGGGCCTTGTGTATCAACAACTGTCCAACGATAACTAGTGTATGCCTTTTCATTTTTAAAATAGAACTCTTGGGTAGTAAATCTTTCCTGAATTGCAGGAATTTCATCGATTTGTACAATCTTAGTCCAATTAGCACCATCATCCCAACCAGACACTGTATCGTTAGTTCCCTCAATTAACACAACCTTCACATCCCTATCAGGAGCATCATTAGCAGTTTGCATTGAAATACCAGTAATTGTTGTTGCCCCAATACTTGGGGTAACAACGAATCCTGAAGGCTGACTATTTTTTCCGTCAAAGTTTAGATATTTAGTTGGTTGCCCATCAATTGCGTTGGCAACACCCTCGGAACCTGGACTATTAGATGAACTTGCAAAAACGGCATCACCAGGAGATGTAACATCCTTTGGAGCACTGCCTCCCAATAATTCCACTTCTGCAATCTGCATACAACACCCACTCGGTCCATGAGTGTCAACCACTACCCACCTGTAATGCTTAAAAGCCCAAAGATTTTCAAACATAAGCACCTGAGACTGAAATCTCCCTGAAAACTCAGGCACATTCAAAGTAGTTATTAATTTCCAGTTGTTTGAGTCAGAGTCATATTCGTTTACTACATCATCGTTTGAACCTTCTAGAGTAACAACCTTGGGATCTCTATCCGGTGCGTCATTGGCAGAAAGCATGTGAACACCGGTAACGACAGTTTTGCCTATCGATGGTGTCACTACAAAACCTGATGGCTGGCTATTCTTGCCATCAAAATTTAGATATTTTGTTGGTTGCCCGTCAATTGCATTTGCCACACCTTCTGAGCCTGGACTGTTTGAGGATGAAGCAATAACAACATCTCCCGGATTAGTAACATCAGACGGAGGAACTGTACCCAAAAGCTCAACTTCAGCAATTTGCATACAGCAGCCACTCGGTCCTTGAGTATCTAAAACCACCCAGCGATAGTGTTTGAAGGCTTTGTCGTTATCGAAAAATAATTCTTTTGTCTGAAAGCGACCAGTCCATGCGGGTATATCGTCTATCTGAGTAATCAGCTGCCAGTTGTTTGAATCAGAATCATATTCAGTAACGGATTCATCGTTGGAACCCTCAAGTATTATTGATTTTGGATCCCTATCAGGAGCATCATTAGCAGATTGCATTGATATTCCGGTAACGTAGGTCATACCTAGAGAAGGTGTGACAACAAAACCAGAAGGCTGGCTGTTTTTACCGTCAAAATTGAGATATTTTGTTGGCTGGCCGTCGATAGCGTTAGCAACTCCCTCTGAACCAGGGCTATTAGCTGAAGAAGCAATTAAAGAATCACCAGGTTGCGTGATATCAGAAGGCCCCGAGTAAACACCACCTAAGAAACCAACTTCAGCAATTTGCATACAGCAACCACTTGGGCCCTGTGTGTCGACCACCGTCCATCTGTAATGCAAATAACCTTTCTTATTTTCAAATGAAAATGTTTGGGTTGTAAATCTATCTTCGATAGCTGGTATGTCCTCTATTTCAGTTATGAGCTCCCAATTGCCGGCATCCCAAGCAGTTACTTCAGAATCATTTGAACCCTCCAATCTGACAAACTTAACATCCCGATCAGGAGCATCGTTTGCTGTTTGCATTGAAAGACCATTTACAAGGGTTTTACCAATTGAAGGGGTGACAATAAACCCTGATGGCTGGCTGTTTTTTCCATCAAAATTTAAATATTTTGTTGGCTTTCCATCAATTGCATTAGCAACTCCTTCAGATCCAGGACTATTTGCTGATGAAGCAATCACCGGATCCCCGGGTTGCACTACGCTTTGGGACAATGCAGCAGAAGCAAAAGTAAGAAGTGCTAAAGCTGAATATATGGTTTTTTTCATGTTCTAAAAAATAAGGCGGGCGAATCAAACAGCAATCTAAAGCCCAAAGCAATAATTTAATTTGAGTTTAAGAAAATTTTACTTTTATTGTCGTTTACAGAGAAAATCACGTCGGGGGTGTTGTCATTGTTGAAGTCACCTATTTCGACAACATTTTGCTCCCCTCCTAATTTTATGCCCGATCTTTTTACTTCTTTAAAATTTTTATTTTTATATGTCAGCATAACGCCGTTTGAAGCATTCAACAACTCATTTCCTGTTATGTTATTGTAATAGTTTTGCGCCAATATAATGTCTTGATTTGAATCTTTATTAAAATCTGAAATAACAACATCGTTAGTAGGGGCTAACTGAGCACAATTAGGTAATGTAGCCCTGATAAACTTTTTTCCTAAATTCAAGTATGCAGCGGACTCTAAAGTATGGACCTGCAGAATTTTAGCATTTTTGTTTCCCAAAACATCCGCCACGCTCGCAGAACTGTATTGATTAAAACTTTGAAAACGATCATACAAAAATGGCATAGATTTAACTAGATCATTAAACTGTCTAATAGGCATAAGAATTCCATTCTCAAAACTGCTTTCGATTAGTTCATATGAACCATCGTCATTAAAATCCCCATAAACAATTGAAAGTGGATTTTCCTCTGTAGCAATATATTTGGAATTAAGACCATAGTTACCTATGATAAAATCCATGAGTCCATCATTATTAATATCTCCGACTTTAAGGCAATTCCATAATCCTGAACCATTATCGATCCCCCTCTTCATTGATTCATTTGACAATCGGCCATTAATATTATTGAAAAATCTAACCGGCTGCCAATGCCCAGCAATAATCAATTCAGGATACCCATCACTTTCAAAATCATAGAACACTGCGGAATTTACTATTCCAGACGACGCTAATACATTCTGATTAGAAAGGTCCTGCGAAAATCCATTTTTGTTATTCAACAAAAATAACGAGTTCGATGACTCTGGATATTTAGAAGGAAATGCCCCCCCGCCAATAAAATAATCAATATCTCCATCATTATCAATATCAGCTCTCGCAAAAGATCCAACGGATTTAATTGGCAATATCATTGATATTTCAGTTGAGATAATATCTTTTTTCAAAGTATGCTTTTTGATAGAAACTACATCTGACTCAAAGCCTTTATTAATCGAATAAAATATATTTTTTTCATCGTTATGAAATAAAGTATTAATATCGTCGTCGAATTTATAATTATCTTTAATGGCCTGAAACCCGTCTGCCCCATTATTTAAGTAAACAGTTATATTACCCCCATTACTGCATCCAAAAATTATGTCGTCTAATTCGTCTTTGTTAATATCAACAACACTAACAGCTGGGCCAGTTTTACTTAATTTGAATGGCAGCAATGGCTGTAATGCTAAATCATCAAAATCATTTTCATGATGAACAAAATTTAGCATATTTTCATTATCTATAAATAAATCATTTATATTATTTTTTATTTGAACTGCACCTTCTCTGCTAGAATATTTTTCATCTATGGTATATTCGTAATTTGCTTTCACATTTTTTATAGTACTTAAATTGCCACTCTTCCATTGCACTTTGATGGTCAAGTCGGTATTTATTTTATTCAAACCAAATACTACTTTATCTTCAGAGTCAGAAAGATAACGTCCTCCAGACACAACCTCCTTAATCTGGTTAAAGCCGTCTGAGCTATGTAAGTATACTTTACTTCCAATGGCAGATGTATTTGGCTTTAAACCTTTTAATACAACAGCAATTCTGGGATTCCAAAAAGTGTTTTCATAAATAGCAGCATTTTCATTCATATTGTTAATAACAAGATCTAAATCTCCATCTAAATCAAAATCTCCAGTAGCTATCCCATGACGAATCCCTAGCTTTTCGGTTCCCCAAATCTTAGTCATATCCTCGAATTGTCCATTCTGATTATTCCTAAAAGCAATAACAGGCATTTTCAGATCTGGATATAACCTGTTATTTTCCATCATTTCTTTTGCAAATTCAATTTTTCTCCTTTCAGGTGATAAACTTTTATCGCTTGGTTTTTGTTTATTTTTAATCAATGAATTTACATCTAAATCTTGAATATCTTTAAAATGCCCTGCTGTAATTAACAAATCTTCATAGCCATCCAGATCTACATCTATAAACAACGGGGACCAAGACCATTCTGACGCTGAAAGGCCAACCATCTGAGAGACTTCAGCAAATGTTCCATCTCCATTATTTGATAAAAATGTATTCCTCATGACTTGTATAGGTTCATTTTCCTTTCTTAATGCATTATCACTTTTATTTTGAGCATGCATTTGTCTTTTTCTGTTTTTTAATTCACGACTTAACATATCAACAACAAAAACATCAATATCTCCATCGCGATCAAAATCAGAAAAATCTACTCCCATTGAACTAGCTGATATTTTTTTTAAAGAAGAGCTGTCAAGCAATTGAAATCTCCCACCAAGATTTAGCCAAAATCGATCTGGAGTCCAAAAATCGTTGCAAACATATAAATCTTGTAGCCCATCATTATTAACATCATGAAATGCGGCAGCCAAACCCCAATCAAGCGGAACTTTGTTTAGCTTATTTCCATTTGAATCAAGAAACATACCATCCGTCCAATTAACTTTATCGAATCTCATGTTAAATTTGTTTATAAACAAATAATCCTCGGCCCCATACTCTTTAATTACCCCATTTGACATAATCAATCTATCTTTGTATTTAGGCGGAATTATTATTTGCCCTTTTCTTCTAGCAAGTTTAACAGAACCCTCATCACGAATATCTCTGGAACGGTTATTTGACACATATATGTCTATGTAATTATCATTATTTATATCAGCTAGCGCAATAGTCATTGGAGAATAAATACCGTTTAATCCTGAATTTTCGGTTATATTTTTAAATTTCCCGTTTATATTAGATAAAAGTATTATGCCGTTTTCAATTGTGCCAATAATTAAATCCAACCAACCGTTACCATCTAAGTCAGCAAATACTGCACTTCTATGACCATATTTTAGATTTGGGAGAGCTTCTTCGCGAAAAGTAAATTCCCCTAAATTTTTAAATAATTTAGATTTACCATCAACTGAACACAAAAATATATCTGGCAAACCATCTTTGTTATAATCCCCAACAGCTACTCCAGCTCCGTTGTAAAGAGTTCTATTTAGTGATGCGGCCCACTCATCTACAGAATTCTTGAAAATTAAACCGCTTTTAGTTGGATCAATTAATTTAAACTTACCTGAAAGACTTGATTTGGTAATAGATAATTTTTTCTTAATGAAATTATTATTTTCGCATTTTGGATATGTGGTTGCATTATGGTTTATTATAAATATTAAAAATAAAATGAATATATTCCTCATGTCAAAAACCGTCCAGTCCTTTTATTTCTAAAACAACATTGTTGAATTCCGGTAAGTTCGTTGTAATTTTTAGTTGCTCTTCATAGGAATTACTGACTTTGTAACCTTCGGGTAAATATATTGAATAACTAATATATTTATTTGTTTTTTCAAGTTTTTCCAATATTAGCCCTTTTGCGGATAATTCAGTATTTAGAATATTAATTGGCTTTTGGAGATTTTCAAATGATAATTTAAAATATTTCCTCACCGGTTTAGACTGTATTCCTTTCTTTAAATAAATCCTGGATGGCGTGAAATAAATTGGTGGTTGTATATTAGAAACAGCTTTAATTTTATAAACCGGAAGTTTCGGGTAGTTTGTTTTAAAAGAAATATAACCTTCATTTTTCCCATAATTTAATGGAGGTACTGTTTTTACAAGAAGCTCATATTTATCATTAATTCTAACCAATTTTGGGCTGAATATTTTATTTTCACTAAAAACTCCGTCGAGAAGTAAATCCATATTAGATTCATTTTGTATGAAGACGGATAATGTTTGCGATAAATCTTTATTTTTTGATTTAGGAAAATAAATATAGCTAGGATCTATTTTTATCGGTGAAAAAACCTCTCCTTTCATACGAAGAATTATCCTTTTCATTGTATTCCCCACATATAGAGACAGTGTTCTCTCTGAAGGACCAGTCAATTCGAATGTTTCAAGCTTTACATTTAATTTTGAAGTTTTTCCTACTTCTATTATGAAAGTGGATTCCAAAATTTTTGTGCACGATTCACAAGACGGTACAACTTTAATTGGTATACTTGTATTCCCTATATTTGTCAGATCAAAACTTATTGGTACAGATGTACCGACTAAAACTTTACCAAAATTGACAGTATCATTTTCAATCTTTAGATCTCCAACAATTTTGCTTTTTGCCAAAATTGTATCTGAAAATATAATGATTACTAAAATCACACATAGGTTCCTTAGATTTTTGTGAACGGTCATTGATTTAATATTTTTTGTTTTTATATAATAATTAAAATTTTTAGTTCCCGAAAACTTTAACTAACATCTGATTCTTGGCCAAGTTTGATCGACAAAAAGTCTAGCATCGCAAAGACTAGACGATTTGCAAAATTTGCATTAACTGCAGTTGCCTTGCGCATGGCATCCACGCTCTGGACATATCGCCCATTAGCAAAATCGTCATGGCAATTTTCAATCATTAACTCAGTCGTCTCCATTGTAGTTTCTAGGTGAAACTGGAGTCCAATGACATTTTTGCCGAGTTGAAATGCCTGATTCTCACACCCCTCGCTCCTAGCCAAGCGTGACGCTCCGTCGGGTAAATCAAACGTATCCCCGTGCCAATGAAACGCCATCATCCTCTCCGGAAACGCGAACGAGTCCTCACCCCCATCGACCGCCTCAATTGGCAACCAGCCCACCTCCTTGAATTCGTTTGGAAAAATACGAGCGCCCATCACGTCAGCGATGAGTTGCGCCCCGAGACAAACCCCCAGCACAGCCACCCCTTGATCGATGGCCTCCCGCACAAACTTCTTTTCGGCGACCAGCCATGGATGCGTCGTCTCGTCCTGCACATTCATCGGACCGCCCATGATGATCACCAGGCCGATGCCACGGACATCCGGCAATTCGGCTGACTCGTAAAACCGGGTGTAATCCAACTCCGCATCACGGGAGTCAAACCACGAACCCATACACCCAATGCCTTCAAACGGCACGTGTTGTAAAATATGAACCCTCACCCCAGTACATCGTGGAGCACGTGACCGTGCACATTGGTCAGGCGGCGCTGGATGCCGTTATGGTAAAAACTGAGCTGTTCATGATCGAGGCCGAACAGGTGAAGCACCGTCGCGTGAAAGTCGTGCCAGCTCACCCGGTTTTCCACGGCACGATAGCCGATCTCGTCGGTGGCACCATAGGCCGTCCCGGCACGGACGCCGCCGCCGGCCATCCACACGGTGAACCCGGGGTGATTATGATCGCGCCCGTCCCCGAGCGTGTTGGCCGGGCTTTGGGTGAATGGCGTGCGACCAAACTCAGTGGTGAACGTCAAGAGCGTATCCTCCAGCATGCCACGCTGTTTCAAATCCTTCAGCAACGCGGCGACTGGTTGATCGATCCGGGCAGCCTCGCGCGTGTGGTTTGGCACCATTTTTTCGTGACCATCCCAACTCGTCCGCGGGTTGCCGCCAAGCGGTCCGCCGGAGTAAAGCTGCACAAACCGTACGCCACGCTCGAGCAACCGCCGTGCAAGGATGCAGTTGTGGGCGAAGTCCCCGGTTATTTTGCCCCCAAGCCCATAAAGGCGGGTGATGGATTCCGGTTCACTCGAGATGTCTGCGGCGTCCGGCACGGACAACTGCATCCGCGCCGCCAATTCGTAGCTGCGCATCCGGGCACTCAGCATGTCCTCCGCGCCGCCCAGACGAGCAAGCTGTTTGCCGTTGATCAAGCCAAGCAACTCCGCCCCCGCAGTCACCGCCGCATCGCCTGACTGCCCCGGCGGAAACAAATCCCGAACCGGTTGTGCGCCACCCTCGAATGCCACGCCCTGATGTGTCGCCGGCAAAAAACCGCTGGTCCAACTCGACGCCCCGCCGCTTGGTGCGCCGCGGCGATCCGGCAGCACAACAAACGCCGGCAGCGACTCGGTAACCGTGCCCAGCCCGTAACTCAGCCAACTGCCAAGCGACGGGAATCCGTTCACCGGAAAACCGCTGTTGTGCAAAAACAAGGCCGGCGTGTGGTTTCCAGTGTCCGCGTACATCGACCGGATGACCGTCAACTCGTCGGCGACACTGGCTAGATGTGGAAATAGTTCGGAAACCCATAGGCCGCTCTGTCCGTGCTGCCGGAACGCCCAGTCGTTTTTCCGGATACGACCGATCTTGCCGAAAAACGGGTCGATGTTTTTGACGCTCGGCGACTGGCCGTGGTGCCTGGCCAAGTCCGGCTTGTAGTCAAACGAATCGATCTGGCTCAGACCGCCCACGAGACAAATGTTGATGCCACGCCTAGCCCGCGGGACGCGATGCGGCTGCGCCCCGAGCAGGGTCGTCATCGCGGTCGCTCCCAGCCCCTGCACTGCCCAGTTGAAAAAACGGCGACGGCTGAGCTTGAGCGGAGCAGCAGGCCCATCCCGCCATTTTTGCGCTTGGTTGTGTCTGACCGCGTTCATTCGATGAAGACAAATTCCCCGCTGTTGAACAACACCCGGCCAAGCGCAGGCAATCCATGTTCCCATACTAACTCGACAGCCGCACGTGCCTCGTTTGCATCGGGCGAACGGCCAAGGCACAGCAGCCAGGCTCGTTCGACCTGAGCCGTCGTGTTTTTGCCAGCCTCCCGCTCCACCCGCTTGGCCAAGCGCTTGGCCAAGCGCCAAACGAACGGGCTATTACGAAGACTTAGAGCCTGCAACGGCGTGGTGGTCACTGCGCGGGCAGGCGTGGTGGTCGAGGGATCGGGGCAGTCAAACCCGTCCAGCAACGAGTCGCGCCCGCCGCGAGGCGAAAACCGATAGACGGTCCGCCGATCGAACTCCGGCCCCTCGCGGACGATCGGGTGATAGTAGCGGCCGGCATTGAAATGAATCTCCTTCACGTCCTCAAACCCTGGACCACCCTGCCTCGTATTGAGCGCATTGGACACGTACAACAATGAGTCGCGCAAAACCTCCCCCTCCACGCGGCGCGGACTGAATCGCCACAGCAGCAGATTGTCACGGTCCACCTGCAACGCAGCCGTGTTCGCGCGGGCCGACTGCCGGTAGGTTTCCGATGTCATAATTAGGCGGTGCAGTGCCTTCAGTTGATAGCCGTTGTCGCGAAACCACCCGGCCAGCCAGTCGAGCAACTCGGGGTGGCTAGGACGGGTTCCGGTTGCTCCAAAATCGCTTGGCGTGCTCACCAGTCCACGCCCGAAATGCCAATGCCAAACCCGGTTGACGATGACCCGGTTGAATAGCGGATTGTCGCGGTGCGTGATCCAGCCGGCCATCGCGCGGCGCCGCTCGGCATCCGGGGTGGCGGAGGTCAGCTTGAGATCGGGCCGTATGCCGCGCACAGCCGACACCGCACCGGGCGGCACCTCGTCTCCCAGCGTGCCAGCATTGCCCCGCAGATGCACCCGCATGACCGCCGGTTTGCCGGCCTTCGCCGTAAACATCTTTTTGGGATTGGCTCCGTTGATGTTTCGCTCGCCATGGCGCACGCCGGTGAAGGCTGCCGCGAATGAATAGTATTCCTCCGTCGAGATCGGATCGACCTTGTGATCGTGGCAACGCGCGCACTGGATCGTCAGTCCGAGAAACGACTGACCCACCACGCCCATCATCTCGCCCAGCTCATCCGCGCGCGCCTGCTGCTTGAGCACGAAGTTTGCCGGCAGCACGGTGTTGTGCATTCCCGCAACGAGGAAGCCAACCGCCGCC
The DNA here is from genome assembly GCA_002453165.1 of Verrucomicrobia bacterium UBA6775. GTDB lineage: Bacteria > Verrucomicrobiota > Verrucomicrobiia > Limisphaerales > UBA1096 > UBA1096. The sequence continues at coordinate 11,132 of DKGH01000116.1, read as the reverse complement.
GCACCTTCCGCCCCCGGCCGGAGCACGTCGCCCACCAACTGCATCCGCGCAAACTCGTCGTACGGCATGTCGGCATTGAAGGCATCGATCACCCAGTCCCGATACGGCCAGGCGTTTCGCCTTGGCTCGTTGTACTCAAAGCCGTTGCTCTCGCCGTACCGCGCAACATCCAGCCAATGCCGCGCCCAGCGTTCGCCGTACAGCGGTGAGGCCAGCAGTTCGTCCACCAACTTGAGGTATGCCTCCCCGGTTGGATTTTGCTCGAACGACCGGATCACCTCCGGCTCAGGAGGCAGGCCAATGAGATTGAAATGCACTCGCCGAACCAGCGCTCCGGGAGTGGCCGTTCCGTTTTGAACCAGGCCAGCCTTGGCCAAGCGCTGACGGACGAAACCATCAATGAGATGCCCCTCCCCGACTGGCACTGCCACTTCGCGGAGCGGCTCAAAGGCCCACTTGGCCGGCATCTCCACTGCCCACGACGTAACGCCCTGCGCAAGGCAGGCCAGCGTCATCGACAGCAGAATAAACGATTTCATGCAGAGGCGCATCCTCCAACCCCAGCCGCGCTTGGCCAAGCGCTATTTTTGCGCAGCGTCCTTCACCCACTCATCGTGGAGCGTCCGCAACCGGACGACAACCCCGGGCCGGTCCTTCGCGTGATTCGTCACCTCCGGCTTGGCGTCCGCAAGGTTGTGCAAGGTCACGCTTAGGTTTCGGGTGTTCCCGATCAGTTTCCAGTCACCCTCGCGTACGGCCCATTTGTTACCCCACGCGAAGTGCAGCGTCTGGTAACTCGACTTCGCATCGGGCGACTCAATGATGGGTCGAAGATTGTGCCCGTCCAACTTGGGGGCATCTGCCGGTTGATTCACCCCGCACAAATCCAGCACGGTGGGAAACCAATCCATCGCCGTGATCACCTGCCCTCGCATCTCTCCCTTTGGCAGCTTGGCCGGGTAGCTGATGATCGCCGGCACCCGAATGCCGCCCTCGAGGAACGTACCCTTTTGCCCGATCCATTTGCCGGTGGCTCCGCCGCCGCTCGCGCCGTAAAAATGATCCTTCGGATAACCGCTTTTGTGTTTGTCCACGCGAATACGATTGCCGGTTTCCTCCGAGTGCCCGTTGTCGCTCATGAAAATGACAATCGTGTTTTCGCGCAGCCCGTTTTTCTCCAACCGATCGATCACCTGCCCAATGTAATAATCGGTGGTGGTCATGATGGCGCCGTACGATCGGCGCGCGGGATCCTTCATGTCCTTGTACAACGCCTCGTGTCGCCGAAGGGCCTGCTCCGGGTAGTGCGGTATGTTGAACGGCACGTAGAGAAAAAACGGACGCTCCTTGTTTCTGTCGATAAACTTCAGTGCACGCTTCACCATCAATTCGGGAAAATAAAGTCCGGGCGCCCTCACCGGGGTGGTTCCCTCGTACAAATCGTGGAACCCGGTGCCATGCAGAAAGTAATGGTTGTAGTTGTCGATGAACCCATCGCGGATGCCAAAGAATTCATCGAAGCCCTGCTTCGTCGGGCCGTAGTCCCGATGCGCGCCGAGGTGCCACTTGCCGTAGAGGGCAGTGCGGTAGCCAGCCGGCTTCAGTGCCTCGGCCAGCGTCACCTCCTCCAGCGCCATGTTGATGCCCTTGGCAGAGTTCATGTCGCCCTGCGTCCAATGCACCACCCCGCCCCGCTGCGGATGCCGCCCGGTCAACAACGCCGCCCGTGCCGGGCAACAAACTGTATGTGCGTAAGCCTGTGTGAACCGGACACCAGTCTCCGCCAGCTTGTCGATGTTCGGGGTGATCAGGTCGGTCGAGCCGTAGCAGTTGGCGTCTATCGTGCCCTGATCGTCGGTAAAGAGAATCACCACATTGGGCTTGGCCGCTTGGCCAAGCGGTATCAGGCCAAGCGCAATTAGAAACAGGAAGAGGCGTTTCACGCAGCGAGCATCCCGAAGACAATCGACGGCGTCAATCGTGGACAACTCTCCGAGTTAAATCCGAAACCCTAAATTCGAAATTCTAAACAAATTCGAATTTCGAAAATTAAAAGCACCCTCTGCGGTCCTCTGCGCCTCTGCGTGCTCTGCGTTTAAAAACCGCGCACGGCGGCGTATGCTCCCGCGAAAAATCCAGAAACTAATAAAACAGGACGCAGATAAACGCTGATTTTCAGGATAAAGTTGATTTGTGAAAATCCGTGAAATCTGTGTCTCTCCATGATTCGCCGAATCCGTATGTCCACCCGAGGACGGCTGGGACAGCCGTCCCTACCTCGCTTGGCTGCTCAATCTCGAATTGATTGGCCGGCGATGGTGCGATAAAGAGGGGCATGCCTTTTTGCAAAGCAATGCTCACTATTCTTGTCCTGGCGACCGGTTTGGCCAAGCCGCTAGCGTTGGATCGGCCCAATGTCATTTACATACTCGCCGACGATCTCGGCTACGGCGACCTCTCCCACGCGGGCGGCAAGGCGCCGACGCCGCACTGCGATCGCCTGGCCAGGGAGGGCATGCGGTTCACCGACTCGCACACGACCTCGTCGGTGTGCACGCCCACCCGATACGGCATTGTCACCGGCCGCTATAATTGGCGGACACACCTCAAGAGCGGTGTGCTTTGGGGCCTGTCGGAGCCGCTGATCCCGGAAGACAGATTGACGGTCGCGAAATTCCTGCAACAAAACCATTACCACACTGCGGTGGTCGGCAAATGGCACCTTGGCCTTGGCTGGCAGATGCTGCCCAACGGCGAAAAGCGCCAGGCCAAAACCGGCCCGACCAAGGGCGACGGCTGGCAGATTGACTACGGCAAAAAGGTCGATGGCGGCCCGCTGGCGATCGGCTTCGACGAGTCGTTCATCATCCCGGCTTCGCTCGACATGTATCCGTACGTCTATTTGAAAAACGACAAGCCGACCGAGTGGGCCACGGTGACCAAGGCGTTCCACCGACCGGGGCCAAGCGGCGAAAAATTCGAGGCGATCGACTGCCTGCGGGATTTCGCCCGCGAAGCCAGCCAGTACATCGACGCCCGCGCCAAGGCCAAGGGCAAACCGTTTTTCCTCTACCTGCCGCTCACCAGTCCGCACACGCCGATCGTCCCGGCCAAGCGTTGGCAGGGTAAATCCGGTCTTGGCTCATACGGCGATTTCCTGATGGAGACCGACTGGGTCGTCGGAGAGGTGCTCAAGGCGCTCGACCGCAACAAGCTGGTGGAAAACACGATGATCATATTCACCGCTGACAACGGCTGCTCACCTCAGGCCAAGATCCCGAGCCTCATCAAGCAGGGCCACAAGCCCAACGCCGATTGGCGCGGTCACAAGGCCGACATATTCGAGGGCGGCCACCGCACGCCGTTCCTCGTCCGCTGGCCGGCCAAGGTCAAGCCCGGCACCGTTTCCACCCAGACCATCTGCACCACCGACCTGTTCGCCACGCTCGACGACATCATTGGCAACCGCAAAAAACTTCCGGACAACGCCGCCGAGGATTCGTTCTCGTTTCTGCCGGCGCTGCTTGGCCAAGCGGATGCCCGGGCGCGGCCGTTCACCATCCACCACTCCATCAACGGCTCGTTCGCCATCCGGCGTGGCAAATGGAAACTCACCCTCTGCCCCGGTTCCGGCGGCTGGAGCGCTCCCCGCCCAAACAACGCCAAAAAAAATCCGGAACTGCCACTGGTTCAACTGCACGATCTGGAAAGCGATCCTGCGGAGAAAAACAATCTGCAGGCCAAGCACCCGAAATTGGTGGTCGAGTTGGTTGACACTATGGCCAAGGCGATCAAAAACGGCCGCACCACACCCGGCCCCAATCAGGCCAACGAGGGTCACCCCAAGACATTCGACAAGCGCCTGCTGGCCAAATACCCGGTGTTGGCCGAGTAAATCCGCTTGGCCAACCTGCAAAGATCCTTCGCCCCCACCGCCCCGTCGGGACTTGATGTAGCAACCCGTTTCGCGGAAGGTTCGGGCGATGAAATCGTCTCTTCTTCGGGCCACGATCCTGTTGTCTGCCTTTGTCCTAAGCCGCCTTACCGTCAGTGCCGCCGAACCGCTCCGCGCGCTGATCATCACCGGCGGCTGCTGCCACGACTACGGCAACCAGTCCGGCATCATCGCCAAGGGTGTCTCCGCTCGAGCGAACATCACCTTCGACGTCAAATACCAGGGCGGTACCGACCGAAACGTAAAGATTCCCGTCTACGAAAAGAAGGACTGGGCCAAGGCGTACGACATCATCATTCACAACGAATGTTTCGGCGGCGTGACCGATGTCGACTGGGTCGAGAATATCGCCAAGACACACCGCGACACCGGCATCGCCGCGGCGGTCATCCACTGTTCGATGCACAGCTACCGCAACGCCAAGACGGACGAGTGGCGCAAACTGCTCGGCGTTTCCTCCTACAGCCACGAGGGGCACCGCGCTGTCACGGTCGAAAACCTCTCGCCCAAGCACCCCATCATGAAAACCTTCCCTGCCAAGTGGGAAACCCCGAAGGGCGAACTGTACAAGATCGAGAAAATCTGGCCCAACACCAAGCGGCTTGGCCAAGCTTATGGCAAAGACACCAAGAAGAATCACCTCTGCATCTGGACAAACACCTACGGCAAGGCTCGTGTGTTTGGCACCACGCTCGGTCATCACAACGAGACCATGCAACAGGATGTTTACCTCGACTTCCTCACACGCGGCATCCTCTGGGCCTGCAACCAACTCACCAAAAAAGGCGACCCCAAGCCCGGCTACGGCCCAAAGAAAAAATAAAACAACTATTCGCAACAAAAAATGGAGGGACGAGCCTGCGAGTCCGAAATGGTTAACCAACGGTTCGATTTCCCCGCTTGGTCTGCGGACTCGCTGGCTCGCCCCTCCAATTCATAGCCAAAACAAGACACTCACTCAGCAACGACTAAACCGATGAAATTATCCATCCTTACCTCGCTCGCGCTCGCAATTTCAATAGCTTGGCCAAGCGCAGCCCAAGCAGCCAATCGCGACGCTCACCCGAACATCATTTTCGTAATGGCCGACGACATGGGCTACGGCGATCTGCAGTCGTACAATCCCGAGTCAAAAATCGAGACACCGCACCTCGCTCGCTTGGCCAAAGAGGGGCGGCGTTTCACCGACGCCCATGCGCCGGCATCGGTCTGCGTGCCCACACGCTATGGCTTAATGACCGGCCGATATCCGTTTCGAATGAATCGAGGCCGTGGCCCATTGCTCGAGCCCAACCGATCCACCCTGCCTTCCGTCTTGAAACAGGCCGGCTACAAAACGGCGATGATCGGCAAGTGGCATCTCGGCGTGGAACACGAAAAGAACCCGGCCGCCAATCAGAAACTCGGCGGCGGGCCGGTGGAACACGGCTTCGATCACTTTTACGGCATCCCCGCCTCGCTCGACATCCCGCCGTACTACTGGATTCACAACGACCGCCCGGTCGCGCCGCCCAGTGAAAGAATCAGCGACAACAACACGCCCGGTTGGACACGCATCCAGGGCGCGTTCTGGCGCGGCGGTGGCATTGCCCCCGGCTACAAGCACATCGACGTGCTGCCGATCATCCGCGACCGGTCCGCCGACTACATCAAGGCCGCTGCCAAGTCAGACATCCCGTTTTTCCTATACGTCGCCCTGCCCGCGCCGCACACGCCGTGGCTGCCGACCAAGCGGTTCGAGGGCAAAACATCGGTCAGCGATTACGGCGACTTTGTGCTGATGGTCGACGACCTAGTCGGCCGCCTGCTTGGCGCGCTCGACAAAACCAAGCAGGCCGATGAGACGCTTTTCATTTTCACCAGCGACAATGGCCCGGTCTGGTATTCACAGGACGTGGAGAAGTACAAACACAGCAGCGTCGGCCCGCTGCGCGGCATGAAGGGTGACGCATGGGAGGGCGGCCATCGAATGCCGTTCATCGCCCGATGGCCCGGCCACATCCCCGCCGGCAGCAAATCAAATGAAGTCATCTGCCACACCGACATGATTGCCACCGCCGCCGCCATCACCGGCCAAAAACTACCCGCCAACGCCGGCGAGGACAGCTACAATCTGTTGCCTGCTTTTCTCGGCAAAAAAACAAAGCCGATTCGCGAGGCGACGGTTCACCAATCCTCGCGACGCTACCTCGCCATTCGTCAGGGCAATTGGAAACTCATCCCCGGCCTCGGCAGCGGCGGTTTTTCGAAGCCATCCACTGTGAAGCCCAAAAAAGGCGAACCGGCCGGACAACTGTACAACCTGAAAAACGATCTCGGCGAAAAATCCAACCTCTACGCCAAGCGCCCCAAAATCGTCAAACGCCTGACCGCCCTGCTGGAAAAATACAAAAAAGAAAACCGCAGCACACCGGCGAATTAATCGCTGAACCGGCCGGGGAACGCTGCACGGAAATCTTCCCCCAGCATCGCGATTTCCTTTTTGATCATCTGGTTTTCCTCGCGCAGCTTGGCCAGGCGCTTAGCGTCAAAGATTAGTTTTAGTTCCTCTCGCAGCGATCGAATCACCTCGCTCGCGTTCAGCCAGTAGTGAAAAGAGAACACCCCGAGTACGGGTAACGCTGCCACGGTCATGGTCGCAACTTTGTAACCGAAAAAGTGATTCAACAAAAACCACACCGCCACATACCAACACCCATAAAACGGCAGGCCGAATATTAGGCGATAAAACGAAACCGTGGCCCTGCCCGGCAACTGAAATCTCGGCGCTGTGACACGAACCAGCACGAAAGGGATCAGGTGTGCCAGTGTCCCGATTAACGCCGGCAGTCCGAACAGGACGCGAACGGTTTTCACCAACTGTCGCCCGGCCAAGGCCAGCCCGGTGTAGCGCAATAGCGGTGAGTTGATTCGGATTCCCGCTTGGCCAAGCGCCTCGTGATGCTCCGCCACTCTGGCCGTGATCGCCTCGGCCAACTCGGGATTTTCCGACTCAAAATAGTTGATCGCATCAGCGAGATTTTTGCGGCGCTGCACCCGGGAAACCAATGCCACTTTCTCCTCGCTTTCGTAGGTGGGAGCGAGCCATTCGAGATCATTCAACAGCGGTTCCCATCGCGCATCCTCGAGATGCACCACCACCGACTTGATTCGCTCATCCAGCGTATGAGTCAGTTCACGCATCGCCAGTTTTTCCTTTCCTTTATGCTCCGCAAACCAGGCGGCGGCATCGATCGTTTCCGCGACGGACACCCAGACACGACTCCGGAATCGGGTCTTGTCCTCGAAGTTCAGGCCAAGCGGCACGATCCAGATCGGTTCGTCCCCGTCACTCATTTCATAAGCTCGCTGGGCGATCCTGGCCGCCCCAGTCTTCACCTGTTCCACGTGCACCAAATCATGACTTTTGCCCTCGGGAAAAATGCCCATCGGCAGTCCCTTGGCCAGGTTCTCCCCGGCGACATTCAGCGATTCGACGTTTCGGCGCACGGACGAGGAAGACTTGTCGTCCTCCCCGCGATAAGCCGGGATCATTCCGATGGACCTCATGACAGAACCCAGCACCGGCGTCTTGAACAACGGTGCCTTGGCCAGAAAACGAACCGGCCGGTCGGCCGTGATCCCGATGATCACCGGGTCGATCAGCGAGTTGGAATGGTTGGCAATGTAAAGCGTCGCCCCCTCACGCGGAAGCCTCTCCGGATGGCTGACATGGATCGCGGGATAGTAAATGCGAACGAACCGGCGCACGATTTTCCGCAGTAACATCCCGATGGATGAGGATTGATCCGGCATCGCTTCCAGCAGCCTAACCGGATGATACCAACTATGAAATGACAGAATTATCCGGCCAATTGCGACTCGACGGCGGCGCTGTCCAGAAAATTGCCGACGAGCGGCTGGGAGCGGTCGGGCTGGGATTGCTGCCACGTGGCCATGATGCCGTCCTGCGTTTTCAACGTGGAAACGTAGCGACTGCAACCGGTCCCGTGCGGGGAGGTGAACAGCGGAAAGTCAAGGGAGAGCCGTTGCATTTTTGGAAACTCGGCATCCCAACCCCAGGCAAGACCTCCGAGTTCCTCGCAGGAATAGCCGCGCGGCCGACTGACCGCCTTCGCGTTCTCATCGAGCGAGCGCAAGCACTCTGCCCCATCGTAAAAGTAAAGAGACAACGGCGGCAGACCAGCCAACAGGCCCACCTGCGGCACAGCCAGGCGATCAGTCACGCGCGCACATGCAACGTCCCACGTTGCTCCGCGCTCCAGCACGGAGCGTGTCTGCAACACGAACTCGCCCTCCCCCTCGCCGCGCTTGGCCAAGCCGGTGTTGGAACTCGACCAGCCGAACGGGTGCGAACAAAACATCAGTGCCGTTCCACCGGTTGGCGAATCGAAAACCACCGGATCCTTGACGTGCAGCGTGGCACCTTCACCGGAAGATTGCACCTCGGTCATCGTTGCACTGTCCAGCGCCTCGATGCTTGCCGCCCCGATGCGGTCGATCGACCAGACGCCGGTGCCCGGTTTTTGAAACGAACCCAACGCCTCGGGATACGCGATCCCTTTTTCGGTCGAGACAATCATCTCCACTCCGCTTGGCCCGGCGAAAAGTTTACCGCCCTCAATCGAAACAACCGGCGCTTCCGGGCGCGACAAATCCTGTTTTGAGAACGAGCGAATCTTTGTGAACGGCCCGGTCGGTGTAGTGCCCTCGAATATCGCGAACTCCAGCCCGCGCGCCCCCGCCCCGGTTCCGGTGCGGGAGTCGCCATGATTGCGATACCGACCGCACAGCAGATACCGCCCCGGCTCCGGTTCAATGAGGTTGCCCGAGCCAAACCAAAATCCATCGGCGTTTTGCTGCGGCTCGACCAGCACGCTCGCTGCGTCCTGATCCACCAGCGCCTTGGCCAGGCTGACCAACGCGTCCCTTGCTTTTGTGTTTAACTCCTGTTCAGGCATCGAAACGGGGACGAAATCCAAACCAAGCGGCGGCCAAAATCAAGCCGAACCGTTGAGTTGTTTCTCCATTTTACTGTGCGGGATCTCGCCAAACAGCAGGTAGCTGTCGCCGGTGACCACGTAGCCGTTTTTCAGGTAAAATCGGACGGCGTGCTCGCGGGCGTCCAGCACAATGGCGGTCATGCCCTGCCGCTTGGCCAAGCGCTCGAGTTCGAAAAGCATCGCCTGGCCAACGCCCCGGCTGCGGCATTCCGGCTCCACCGCCATGTAGCGCACCTGGCCAAGCGCACCCTCGACATGCTGCAACCTACCGACTCCCACCAGACGGCTGGCCTCGTCGAATGCCGCGACGTGCGTCGCCGTGTCCTCAAGTTCATCCACCTCCGTGCCGCGCGCCTCGCCCCACGGCTTGCGCAGGATGCGCCAGCGCAACTCGAAGTAGGCCTCGAACTCGGTATCGGTTTGGGGGGCACGAATCTCCACGCGCGAATGGTCGCTTGGCCAAGCGGAACGGCCAATTCTTTTTTGGCATGGCCGCTGGGCTGCAAAACTTGCTGGGATTCCCATCGCTTTTCAGTAACTTCGCCGAGTGAAAATCACCTCCGTCAGGACGCGACACGCGAACCGTTCCATCTGGGGTCACTTGGCTGAGCGCGAAAAAACGCTGCCGCTCGTGACGCCGCTCGACATTTATCCGCAGTTCGAGGAGACGCGCGGTTCGTGGTTTTGGGATTCCGGCATGGCCGTTGTGGAGATTGAAACCGAGGACGGCCTCGTCGGCGCCGGCTGGTGCGAGGACGGTTGCAGCGCCATCCCGTTAATCATCGAAAACCACATGAGCCGACTACTCATCGGTCAGGACGCCGGAGAAATCGAGGGGCTTTGGGATCGGCTTTTCCGTGCCACACTACCGTACGGTCGCAAGGGCGTGGCGCTTCAGGCGCTCAGCGCGATCGACCTCGCCCTGTGGGATCTCGCCGGCAAGGCGGCCAACAAGCCGGTCTACCAACTTCTTGGCGGCCCGGTGCAGCCGGACATCCCCGTCTACGCCTCGGCACTGCACCCGGTTGGCGCGGACAAGGTCGCGGCCGAGGCCAAGGCCTATGTTGCGGAGGGGTACAAGGCTATGAAAATGCGTTTCCCCTACGGGCCCGGCCACGGCATCGACGGCATGCGCGCCAACGAGGAACACATCGCCAACGTGCGCGATGCGGTCGGCGACGACATCGAGATCATGGCCGACGCCTACATGGGCTGGGATTTTCTCTATGCGAAAAAAATGGTTAAGCGCCTTGAGCCGTACCGGCTCGCGTGGATCGAGGAAGCGTTCCTCCCCGACGACCTCAACAGCTATGCCAAATTGCGGCAGGAAACCGACATCCCGGTCTCCGGCGGCGAGCACGAATACACCCGGTTCGGCTACGAGCAGATTATTGAAAAGAAGGCGATGGACATCATTCAGCCGGACCTGCGCCGTTGCGGTGGCTTGTCGGAGGGACGGCGCATTTGCTCCCTCGCGCTGGCTTCGGGCGTCACTGTGATCCCGCACGCCTACGGGCCGTCGCACGTCCATTTTGCGCTCGCAGAGACGGTCATCCCGATGATCGAATATTTTCCGCTGCCGTGCTGGGACGCGCTGCCGGACGTCGAGGTGGAGCCGATTTTCCACGACGAACTCCAGCCGAAAAACGGCCGTGTCGGCGCACCGGACAAACCGGGGCTGGGCGTCACGGTGAACGAGAAAATCTTCAACGACTGACCCTGGCCAAGCGCTCCCTGCAATCATGACCGCCATCGACTGGATCATCGTGTTGGCCCTCAACGGGCCGGTGATTCTGTATGCCCTACTCAAGAGCGGCGGCACAAGGGACAGTAAGGATTGGTTTCTGGCCGGGCGCACTCTGCCGTGGTGGATCGTCGGCCTGTCGCTCTACGCCACGCTGGTCGACTCCACCGACTTGGTCGTCGACTCCGGCGCGACATACGGCGGGGGTGTGAAGTTTTACCTGATCAACTGGATTGGCTGCATCGGCGGTTGGCTGCTGCTCGCGCATGGCATCATTCTGCCGATGTACCGCTCCGGCATGTACACCAACGCCGAGTATCTCGAGTCACGGTTCGGGCTTTCCGCCCGTGTCACAAGTGTGCTCGTGCAGGTGCTTTATCGCACAGTCATCCTCGGGATGATCAGCACCACCAACTTTCTCACATTGAAA
>DKGH01000206.1 GCA_002453165.1 Verrucomicrobia bacterium UBA6775 | reverse complement strand
ACCACCGACTCGATCGGCTTGTAGTTCGACCTGCCGGGGGTGGGCGTGTCGGTGAACGCGACGATCGTGCTCGAGCCGTCCGGCAGGCGGCCTTCCGATTCGCCCGGCTCGGTTTGGCCGGTCTGCACTTTTTCGATCAACGTCTTGGAGCGGCTGTACAGCGCGACCTGTTCGCCGAGGTCGGCGAGGCTGAAGTTCAGGTGGTCGCCGCCCTTGGACAGGTCACCGTCGGCGATCCATTTCACGAAGCCTCCGGGGCTGATGAAGTTCAGCGGCGGAATTTCGAACTTGGTGCGGCCGATGGAACTGAGGTCGTCGGTGAGGTGGTTGCCGCCGAGGTCCACGGGAAGCGGGTTGGGGTTGTACAACTCGATCCAGTCATCGCCCCGGCCGCCGGTGCTCCATTCGTTGATGACCACGTTCGAAGCGGTGGCGGTGAGGCGCGGGAGGGCGTTGGCCTTGCCCGGGGTGGGGCTGGTCAGGAGTTCCCAGTCCCCGTTTTTGTCCCGGCCGATGGAGGTGTTGGCGACCTGAAAACCGTAGTGGATGCTGTCGATGACCTGTTCCTCGGCATTGAACAGGTAGACCGAGCCGTGTGTGCCGCCGAGTGACCAGCCGGTGTTGAGATAATCCACCGGCCCAAGCGCGGGGTCGCGGGTGCCGTTGCACCAGATGACCAGCCGGCCCTTGGCCCGGAGACGCGTACCCTCGGGGAAGGTCCATTGACCCGGAGCCATCCGGTCGATGCTCACGCTCATACCGGTCAAGTCGTAGGAGCGGGATGAGTTGTTCTCAATCTCGATCCAGTCGCTGGAGCGGCCGATCGGGTCGATCACGGCAGCGTCGTTGATGGCGAGGATTTCATTCAGTCGAATGCCGGTGGTCGGCGGCTTGTAGTTGGCCTTGCCGGGGCTGATGGTGCTGGTGAATGTCGTCCAGCTGCCGTTACCGTTCGGGTAGCGGCCACGTGATTCGCCCTCCTCCTGCGTGCGGTAGCTGACGTCGTCCAACTCCGCCCCGTTGCGGTCGCGCAGCAGGATCGTGCCGCCGGCCGCGGGCAACCGGAAATCAAGGTGGCGTACGCCCGGCTGTTCGTCGGCGCTGAATCGTTGGTACCCCTGCGCCGGGATGAACGAAAGGCGACGGTAGGTGAACCTGCCGAGGCCGACCTCCCACGTCAGCCCGAACAACGTCGCCGGTTTGCTGTCCATGTTGTACAACTCAACCCAGTCGTCCCCGCCAGCCGGGGCGGCCGCGACGAATTCGTTGAGCCGGAGTTTTTTCAGGTCGGCCACGCTGGCATTCTTGTTGGCCTTGCCGGGGGTGGGCTGGTTGAGCACCCAGCCGTTGACACTGCGGCCGATGGAGTGGTCGGCCACCTGCATCCCGAAGGTGATCACGTCGACCCGCTCGCCGGCCGGGTTGAACAGGGCGATGGTGTCGCCGTCGTTGTCCATGGCAAACCCGGCGTGCAGCCCGGGCGCCTCGTGGTCGTCATCCAGCCAGATGGTCAGGTAACCGTCCGCTTTGATCACAACGCCGGCCGGGATATTGAACTTGCGTGGCTTGGCCGGGTTGTCGCTCAGGCTCCAGTTCTGTAAATACACATCGGTGCCGGCCACGTTTTTCAGCTCCACATAGTCGGGGAACCGAGTGCCGTTCTTGACTGTGCTGACGTTTTCCGCGAGCATCTCGTTGATGACCACCAGTGGCTCGGGCGTGTCCGCGTTTGGTTTGCCGGGGGTACCGCCCTTGGCCAAGCTGGCGCGCCAGTTGGCCGGGGCGTCGGGGTCGCCGTCCGCGTTGGCCAGGACCAGTGAGTAGCCGTCGCCGTCGGCCTCGCTTGGCCAAGCGCCACGATCCTTGTAGTCCACCGAAAGCACCGTCTCGCCGTTGCGGTCGACCAGGGCCAAGCGCTCGCCCCGGTTGGACAGGCTGCCCTCGTACAGGCCGCCAATGCGCACGCCGGGGTAGCGACTGCGAAATGCCTCCACGTTGGCATCGTTGACCAGCAGCAGTCGCGTGCCGGGAGAGAGCGGCGGGCTGCCCTCGGCGAACCGGAACGAGATGCCGTCGAGCGAATAGCCGGAGAGGTTCAGCTCGGAGTCGCCCACGTTTTGCAGTTCGACAAATTCAAACGCATCACCGCCCTGCGGGTTGTACATGATCTCGGTGATGCGGATCGGCACGGCACTGTCGCCCACCTGAAACGTGGCCGAGGTGAGGGCGCTCCACTTACCGCCGTTCAGGGTGCGGGCCTTGACCTGTGCGCCCCTAGTGAGAGTGACGCCGCCGGCCCTGTCGTATTTGCTGGCAGTGCCGGAGACCGAGTTGGCAAAGCGCACGCGCGGGTCGGAGCCGTCTGTCGTATAGTAAATGTCACCCTTCGTGGCGGTTAACTTGAGGTTGAATCCGCCCGGCACAAGCCCGCCGAATTGATTGAACTTTGGCGCCGTTTCGGACGCCGCCAGGTTGGCATCCTTGAGGTGCTTCATCATGTTGCGCCTCCTGTTTTTGATCCAGTTAAGCCCCCAGTTTTTGTTGAGGCTCACGGTACCACGGACTGTGTTGTAAAGTTCGTCGTACGTCTCACGGATAGCAGCGTCGGTGAGGCCGCCGTCGTTGTAGAAATGATTGTGAACGCGGTCGGCAAACAGCAGGTTGAATTCCGGTCCTTTTCTCAGTTGGTTGAACAGGACCGCGAGATCGGCATTGTTCCCGGAGCCCAGCTCGTTGTTGATCGTGTTATGGCTGGTACCGGCCTGAAAGGCGTGTTCGGAGTCCCACGCGTAAAACCGGAACGGCCCATCCGGCTTGTGGCGTGCGGCCCGCCAGTTGTTGTGGGGCCAGTCGCGGTTGGCGATCCAAATCAGCGGGAGGAGGTAGTCGGCGAAGTTGGCCATGTCCACCTGCTGTTCCAACTTCTGAAAGTCTTCCGGGTCGGTGAGATCGTAGCGTCGAGCGTTGGAGATTAGTTTTCTCCATGAAGAACTGCTACCGGCTCGCACTTCGTTGAATTGAGCCATCACGTCGTAGTTTTCATCCGTCTGATACCAATCCGCGAGGAACTTGGTGTCGATCCGCTCAGTAGGGTTATAATAGCCCTTGTATTTGCCGTTGATGAATAGATTGACGAACGTGCCCCGTGATTGAACCTGCCCGGTATTCAAGCCGAGGCGGCGTGACCACTCGTCCTTGATGAACGGGCTGGTGTGGTCGTTCATACCGGCCCGCAGCACGATGCGATCGAAGGACTGCACCGGTGTGTCGCCAAAAAGCGGGTACTCCAGCCGCCCCGTGCCGTAGTCGCCGCGGAAGTACAGCCGGAACGAGTACTTGCTGAATGGCAACTGGCCCGTTGGGTTGTAACGAGGGCGGACGTAGCCGCCGCCTTGGATGCGAATGCCGCAGTCCACCGCGAAGCCGCCGTTGTCCTCTGGCCGGATCAACTCGGCGGAGACTGGACGCTCCCACGTGATGCCGCGGCGCTGTGCGTTGGGCTGTTTTTGGATGCCCTTGGTGCCCCAGAGGTGGCGGTCATCCGTCACCAGTGACAGGGCGGGGAGACGTTTGCGGCTGGCGGACAATCCATAAAAATAGGTGTTGGTTTTCACTTTGGAGGAGAGCATTTCCTCCTTGGATGCCACCGCACGGACGATGCTTGTGCGAGAGATGCGGATCGGGCCGGTGTAGACCTTGCCTACGGTCTCGTAGCGGCCGTTGCCGCAGCAGGCCGGGGTGTCCCCATTGGTCGTGTAGCGGATGGTCGCCCCGGGAGTCTCGGTCGAGAGGGTGAGGTACACTGCCTTGCGCTCGTAAAAACCACGCGGGAGGCTGAAGTGCACCGGCTTGACCCGGCCGCTGACGGTCTTGGTGCTGTTTTTACTGCCGGGGGTTGGTGTTTCAAAATACACCCATTCATCGTCGGCGTTCAGACCGAAGCTGTTGCCCGGTGCCTGTTCGCGAAACCGCACGGAGGACACAGTGCGCCGGGGTGACTCGGTGCTGCACAATGCGAGGAATTCCCCGTTCGGGTTCAGCTTGAAATTGGTGTGCAGGCGGGTGGGGTTGCTGGCGTCATCCTCGCCGGTGGCGAACACCACCAGCCGCTTGTCAGGGTCGAGCGTCACCTTGGGGAAGAGCCATTTGGCCAGATCGCCACGATCATCCGTCAACGACCAGCCCTCGAGGTTGACCTCCTTTTCGCCACGGTTGTGCAGCTCGATCCAGTCGCCATCCACGCGCTTGTAATCCTTGACCGAGGCGGCGCTCAGCTCGCTGATCACCACGTCGCCTGGGGTGTGCTCGGCATCGATCTGCACCGTCCACGCTTGGCCGTCGAACCGGTTCGGCGTGCGGTTGAAGTCGGTGATGTCGGCATCGTCCGCCCACGTCAACTCCACTTGGCCAAGCAGGATCGGCTTGAAATAAAACAGGTACGGCCCGGCACCGATCCCGGTGACTGACACGGCCGTGACTCCGTTGGCCATCAGGTCGCGCGCGTCCACGCCCTGCACCGGCTCGTCAAACCACACCTCCGCCTGGCTAAACTGCCGCACCGTGCCCTCGAGAGGCAGATGGCTGGCCAAGCGCGGCGGCACGAGGTCGAGCAGCTCGTACGTCCAAGGGTCGTTTTTCGGTGCAAACGCGTTCGGTGGCGAAGCCTGGTCTCCGATGCCGTGGGTCGGCGACCACCAGACATCGATTTTCCCCGGCGGCAGATCGTCCAGTTTGAATGTAAAGGCGTTGCCCTTTTCCGACACGGACAGGGCGGGGTAATCGTTGACCATCAGGTCGCCGGCCTCGATGCCGGACATCGGCTCGCTGAACTTGACGGTGATTGAGTCGAGTTTCTCCAGTTCGCCCGGCTCGGGGCTGACGGAGACTACCTCGGGCGGGACGAACTCGCGCTCCTTGGATGAGAGCCGGACGTCGAGGTAGGCGTCGCTGTTGCCCTTGCTGAAATTCAGCAGCATGACGCAGAGAACATTCCAACCCTTCTCGGTGGCACCACCGAGGTTGTGGATTTTTGTCTCGTGCCATTTGATCGGCTCGCGGTTGGTCTTGGCCGAGCGCGAGCTGTAACGGAGTGTGGAGGAGGGCTTGTGCAGGCTGGCAATCTCCACGCCGTTCAGCCACGCGACGTAGCCGTCGTCCGCCTTGACCTGCAACGTGCCGGCGCCGAACAGCGAGGGGTCTGCCACCCGGAACTTGCGCCGGATGTAGACGGTCGAGTAGCCGTTTTTCATGTCGCTCAGCTCCGTGCCGCCCTCGACATCCTCGTTGTTGTAGAACGGGAGTTTGCCGCGCGACCATGAGGCGTCATCGAAGTCGATGCCGGTCCACGCCGAGCGCGGCGACGAGGCGTCCTTGGTGCCCTTGTGGTACTTGAAGACGGCGCCTTCCTTAATGAGGTCGACCCCCCGGCCCGGCGCGGCAAACGCGGCGAGCGCCAGAGCGAGCGTGAAGAGTCTGTTGGTCATTCGATTATGGTCTGTTGTTCAACGGCCAAGTCGCTTGGCCAAGCGCGGGTTGCTCTGGATTGGGGTGGGGTGGCTCAGGCGTCCTCCTCGCCGTCGGCCGTGTTCTCCTTGTCGGGCACCTGTTTGACCTCGAGCGGAATGCTGGCCTCCTGCCGGCCGTCGATCGCGATGTCGATCGCATGCTGCCCGAAGTTTTCAAACTTCAGCCGCTGGATGTTGAGAATGAAATTCCGGTAAAGAAACGAGTCGCCGGGCGGGACGTTCACCTCGAACGGCAGCTCGATGCTGGGCATGACGAACTTGCCGTCCTCGTCGACGAAGTTGATTCGTAGCTTGTGCTCGCCCTCCTCGACCCGCTTAAAAACGATCCGCAACACTATTGAGCACTGCGGGTAGTTTGCCGGCAGTTCCTTCGTATAGACGGAGTTGAACGTGCCAAGCAGGTTCAGCTTGCCCTTGTAATCCGTGGCTGCATCGCACAGCACTGCTACTTGAATATCCATATTGGTCACACCACGCAGCGCTCCCGGGCGCACGTGGCCAAGCAGAGTAGCCCCAAATCGTTAATCTGCCAAACGCTGAACTCGCAGCCGATAGAAGCGCTTGGCCAAGTGCTCGGCCGGGCCGACCGGGATGCGCTTGGCCTCCGTTTCCAGCCCCTTGGCCGGGGTGAACACGTCGCCGGGCAGGGCGCCCCACGGGCCGGCCGGCGTGTCGGCGGATTGCAGCATGTACGAGCGCCCGGCGCGCATGGTGAACTCGATCTCGACCTGACCCGCTTGGCCAAGCGCGAATTCGAGCCGGAGGAAACTGTCGGCATCCTTCGGCAGCGTGCCGGAGTAAAACTCGTGGGCGTTGGTTGCGCCATCGCCGTCGGGGTCATTCGCCGCATCGTCGAGCAGATGGTTCAGGCCGTGTGCCAGTTCCCAGGCGTCCGGCATGCCGTCGCCGTCGCTATCTTTCGGCAACACTGCCGGGCCGTCGTCCGCGCCAGGTGAACCACCGTTCGCGGCGCTGACCGTCCAGTTCTTCGGATGGTTCAGGTCGCCGAGTGCCTGTTTTTCCGGATCGGTTACCACCGGGATGAGCGACCGCCCGTCGCCATCGGCGGCCTGCGGCCAGTCGTCATCGTCGCTGTACTCGAACGAGACAAGCGTTGCCCCGTCGGTCGCCGACTGTACCCAGACCTGTTCGCCGTTGTTTGCCAACTTACCCCGGTACGTGCCAAGGATGAGCGTGGCGTCATCCAGTTTATAGTGGGCGCGGAACGCAGCGACATCGTCGTTGCCGATCACCAAGGCGAACTGGTTTGGCGCTAGCTGCATGCCGTCCGGCACGATGAACCGCACACCGCCGGAGATCGCGACACCGCCAACCTCGAGCGTCTTGTCG
>DKGH01000054.1 GCA_002453165.1 Verrucomicrobia bacterium UBA6775 | reverse complement strand
AGGCAAACCGGATGCGCCTCGAAGCTGTAATAAGACGGTAGCGAAAACGCATCCGCTTGGCCAAGCAGCTCGAGCTTTTTTCCCTTGTCAGCGAAGCCGTGAAAAACAACCAGTGGCCCCTCGCCATCGTTGAGATCCGCCCCGCCGATGCGCTTTATGAACTCCTCCTCCTCCTCGGGAAGATAAAATTTCCCGGCGACGTCCAGTTGCACGCGCTTGACCAAGCCCTTGGCCTGCAAACGGGCGTTCACCTCGGCCACGGCCTCGACCAGATCGAACAGTCCCTTCTCTCGATAGCAGAGGCTGAGATAGAGTACGCGCCAAGTTCCCGCCTGGCCAAGTGCCTCGGCGCGCGCCTGTTGCTGCGGCTTGATCTGCGTGTCGTAATCCGGGCAGGGATCGGGACTGCAGTTTGGAATAGTGACGATTTTGTGAGGCTCCAGCCTGGCGGCGTCCTCATGATAGTAGTCGCCCAGCGCAATGCTGAGCGCAGCGCGACCGAGCAACAGTCGCGAGATCCAATGCTCCCAGCTCCGCGCCTCTTTCTCGAGCCAGCCGCCCAAGCCAGCCGCCTGATAGTGATAGACAATCTTCCGATAGAATGGCCGGCAGAAAAGCATCACGATCCAGTCCCGGTACACGGCGTTCCGCAGTCCCGGCGCGGGGACATAATAAAAGTGAGTGGCACCACGGCTGATCCTCAGCCAGATCGCCCGCAGACAAAACCGCAGCAGGAGGAACAATTTACGGGGGCTCGCGGAAGCAATGTCGTCGATGTCTCTGGAGAGTCGGGCGTCCACATGAAATACCTCAATACCGTCGCCCCCCTCTCCGCGAAGCTCATCGAGCAGTTGCTGCACCATGAAACTTTGGCCGTGAAAAGGCGGCGGAACATGGGCGAAAACAACCAGCTTCATGACTTGGTTGAATTGAGTTGCGCCATGTGATCGTAGATTCGGTTGTACTTTTCCGTCATGGCACTGGCTGCCCAACCGCGGACGCTTTCCCGAATTTCCGCAGGAGTACAAAGGGTTATTTCGCCGTTGAGAACCGAAACTAACTTTGCGGCGAGGTCATCCTCGCTGCCACTCTCGAAGAGAACGCCCGTCTCTCCGTCCCGAACGATGTCAACATTTCCACCGCTGCGAGCTGCCAACGCGGGGAGGCCAAGCGCAAGAGATTCCATCAACGACACGCTGCACGGCTCGTTCTCGGACGCCACAACCACAAAATGCCCCGACTGCAACGATGCAACCACCTCGTTCGTTGATCCGTGCAAAAATACCGATTTTTGCAGTTCGTTTTTTTCAACAAATTCCCGGAGTTCCCGGACGAACGCCTGTGCGTCGGCGTCCTGCTGCTCCGGCCCCCAAAGATGAAACTCCACGCGATCACGCAACTCCTGCGGCAGCTTGGCCAAGGCCTGTACCGGTAGATGCCAACCCTTCCAGCGCACGATCGATCCCATGCCAACCAACCGGAGTTTGGCCTTCGGGTCTGCGCTTGGCCAAGCGTTGGCGCCAAGCGGTTCCTCCAGAAAAAGGTCCGCGCACCCGGAGAAAACAATCCAACGGCTTGGCTCGGCAATCGTCATGTCGTAATGCCGGGCCATGGCCGGGTTAAGCAGGACAGAGGTGACTCGTTTCCGCTTGGCCACCCAACGATAAAAACCGGTTCGGTTGGCAAACGTGTGGTTGGTAAACAAAACGGGACGCCGCATGAACCAAGCAACCAACAAGGCTACAACCAGTCCGCCGCGGGTGTGTGCATGGATCACGTCAAACGCTTCGCGCTTGGCCAAGCGTCGTAATCCAAAAAACGCGAGTGCGCTCGTGAGAAAGATGGCCAAGTGACTCGGGGAATCGCTGATGATGAAACTGCCTCGTCGGTAGTCGAGCGCCGGTCCCCGGGTTTCCAAGTAGTCCCTATGTACCCAAACCGTATGTTGATAGCTCTCAACGGGGCCGACTTGATGCAGACTGCGTATGACCGAGAGGATTCCTCCGAAATCCTCGCGTTGGCCTACCAAGTGGAGGATCTTCATGTCGCCTCAGCCGTCTCCGGTTCGGCCCCCTTACGGAGACGATTCCGCAGCATGTAATGACACACCACCAGCAGACCAGCCTGAAGGGAGAAGGTTTTCATCGCATACTCGCTGTCCCCGTGCAGGGCGATGAACGCGACCACATTGGCCATCCAGAGACAGGCCACGATACAGCTCACGCGTGAAAATTCATCCTCTACACCATGCTCACGCAAGTGAAGAATCACCTTCACCGCCAACACGGAACCCATCAGCAAAAACAGGAGCATAAACAACGTGCCAAACAGACCCGTGTTGATCATCAATCCGATGAAGCCGTTGAAAAACCGGCCCTGATTCATGTGATACGTGATCGCCGTAGGATCCCAGTGCAGCGAGTGGTCACCAAAACCGGACTGCCCGAAACCGCGCCCGAGCCACAAATACTGTGGAATTAATTTTATGCCCTCCTCCCGCAGGATTCGACGCGTCTCCATCGTGCTGGAGCCGTCGATCTGGGCGTCGCGATGCACCTCAATTCCCGGTAGTACCGAGATCGCCCGCTGCGCCGCAAGCGGCATCCGGTCTGCAAACCCGTAGGCCACGATCAGGCCGATCACCAAAAACAACCCACCAATGACCGTATTGCGGAAGTTGAAAACGCGCTGTGCGATCGTGCAAAAGAACGTAACCAACACGATGATCGCCACCGTGTATCGGTGACCACTCAACAGGCCCACCCCCATGATCGCGATGCTGGCCGGGATCAGGAATGCACCCTTTGCGGTGAGAAAGTCCTTCATCTTGAACTTGATCAACAGCAACCACAGGAAGCCGGTGCTCACGAAAGCCAACGACTGGTAGCGGTTGATGCCCATCTTCATGCGCTCGCGTTCGAAGTTCATCGCGTCACCCGGCACCTCGAGGAAAAACAGAACGCTGAACATCCACTGCGCGTTGGTGTAAATCACATCCGAGATCACCCATGTCACCGAGAGCGCACACTGCAGCACGAACAGCTTGCGAATCTGATCCTCCTTC
>DKGH01000151.1 GCA_002453165.1 Verrucomicrobia bacterium UBA6775 | reverse complement strand
GTAGTGGGGCTGGTTTTCTTTTTGGGAACCTCAATCGGGCTACTGCGGTTCCCTGATTTTTACACACGGATGCACGCCGCAGGAAAAGGCGACACGCTCTCAACTGTGTTAATCCTGGCCGGCTGCATTTTTGCAGTGGCCAGCCAGGGAGAAATGAGCTGGCTGCTTGGCCTGAAAATCCTGTTGATCATCAACTTCGTATTCATCGGCAGCCCGACCGCCACCCACGCCATGATGGATGTCGGTGAACGTGCCGGGGCCAAGCCGTGGAAAAAGAAGGGAGGCGACGAATAATGGCCGAGTTGCCCATTTGGCAGTACGACACGCTGTTCCTGATCGCCGTGGTCCTTTTTGGCGTCACGGCACTAGCGATGCAAAACCTGATGAGCGCTGCGATAGTGTTCGGTGCGTATAGTTTTTTAATGTGCCTCATCTGGACCACCATGGGCGCGGTGGACGTGGCATTCACAGAGGCAGCCGTGGGCGCCGGTGTGAGCACGGTTTTTATCGTTGCAACGATTTACAACACCGGTGCCTCCGCCACGCCAAGGAAGGCCCGTATTAGCTTTAAATTATTTGCCGGGGGGGTCGCTGTTGCCACCGGCGCATTTCTACTGAGTGCCCTGCCTGATTTTCCGGCCTGGGGCGACCCACAATCTCCGGTCAACTCAACCGTTGCCCCGTACTACATCGAGAACACAATTAGGGACGCCCACGTCCCGAACATCGTGACCACGGTGCTCGCCGACTATCGGAGCTTTGACACACTGCTGGAGACCGCGGTGGTTTTCATCGCGTGCATCGCGATCTATTCTATCCTGCGGGTTGACAGTGCCAAATCCACTGTCGACGAACCGGAAATCATCGCCGCTCCCCCGGCATACGACCCGACCGACAGCCTGATCATCCGGCAGGCCAGCCGCATCATGGTTCCGTTTATGCAAATCTTCGCGCTGTACGTGATCGCCCACGGACACTACAGCCCGGGCGGCGGCTTTCAGGGCGGCGTGATCCTCGGTGCAAGTGTCATCCTGCTTTGCATTTCGTTTGACCTGAAGTTTGTCCTCCGGCAGTGGACTGAAAAGAAGATCATGCTCCTGACCGCCCTCGGCGTGCTGATCTATGCCGCCGTCGGTGTCGCCTGCATGTTCATGGGAGGAGACTACCTGAACTACAATGCGCTGGACCCCGTGTTGCCCGGGGACATGGCTTACGCGAGGTATTACGGCATCCTGCTGGTCGAGATAGGCGTCGGCGTCACGGTCATGTTCAGCATGATCGGCATCTACATCATCCTGGCCTCGAATGGGCGGTTCAAACGAGGTTTGTAGTCATGGAAGAAATCGTTCCCAAGTTTAACTACATCGTTGTCGTGATCCTCATGATGACCGGACTCTGGTCGATGCTGGCGCAGAGCAACCTCATCAAGAAATGCATCGGAATGGCCATCTTCCAGACCGGGATCATCCTGTTTTTCATTTCGATCGGGGCAAAAAACAACGCATCCATCCCCATCGTCGCCAAGGAACCGCTTGGCCAAGAGCATGGCCAAGCACACGCGCCTGAGGGATCACAGCCCCCGGCCAAGCCCGAATTGGCCGCCGTTAAGGCCGAGGCCTATCCCGACCCGCCGGACGTCAACAAACTGACCAATCCGCTGACGCAAATCCTAATGCTCACTGCGATCGTGGTGGGCGTGGCCACGCTGGGCGTCGGCTTGGCCCTGGCCCAAAAAGTCTATCAGCAGCATAACTCATTCGATGAGGATGAGATTCTGGAAAACCAAACCAAGTGACCGAGCACCTGCCCATTTTGATCGTGTTGGCGCCCTTGCTCGGGGCGGTGTTCGCTGCGTTGACCAGTTGGTTTTGGCCAAGGGTCTCTTTCCCGATAGTCCTCTCCGGATTGGCAATATCGTGCATCTCGTCGTTGCTGCTCGTTTTTGAAGTCCCGGCATCCGGCGTCATCCACTATCAACTCGGGGGCTGGGGCAAGCAGAAGGAGTACGCAGACATGGTCGTCGGCATCCAGATCAGCGTCGACTATCTTAACGGACTCATCCTCGCCGCCGTCACGACCATTGCCCTGCTTACGGCCATCTATTCCCGGCCAACGGTCGAGCGAGAACTTGAGGGACAACAGCGCTATTTCTACGCCCTGTTTTCCCTGCTGGTGGCCGGTCTGCTTGGCATCACGATCACGGGCGATATTTTCAACCTGTACGTGTTCATGGAGATCGCCGCGCTCTCGAGCTATGCGCTGCTTGCCTACGGTAAAAAACGGGCCACCATGGCGTCGTTCAACTACCTCATCATGGGCACGATGGGCGCCTGTTTGTATCTGCTCGGGGTCGGTTTTGTTTTCGTCAAAGCCGGCACTCTCAACATCGAAAACCTTTCGCAGATTATTCCCGACTCCCTGTTTTCCTCTCAGGCGGCGTTCGTTGGGTTTGTGCTGATCATCGTCGGGGCTTGGTCAAAGATGGCGTTCTTCCCGATGCACGGCTGGCTGACCAACGCCTACACCTACGCACCCACCGCGAGCGGCGCGCTGCTGGCGCCCCTCGCCACGAAGGTCTCCGTGTACGCCATGCTGCGGATCATGATCACGGTTTACTCGATCGACTACATCATCCAGTCGCCAAACATCCAGACCGTCGCCCTGCTGCTTTCGACAATCGCCATCCTGGTCGGCTCCTTCTATTCGCTGACGCAAACGAACCTCCGAAAGATCGCCTGTTTTTTTATTGTCTCCGAGATTGGATACATGGTCGGCGGAGCCTGGCTGGCCAACGCTCCCGGTCTCAAGGGTGCCATCTATCATGTGGTCGCCGATGCCGCGATGACCTCGGCGATTTTCATGGTCATCGGCTGCATAATCCACCGGCTTGGCCAAGCG
>DKGH01000008.1:24310-24597 GCA_002453165.1 Verrucomicrobia bacterium UBA6775 | reverse complement strand
GCAGGCCGAACATCGTGTGCAATTGGCCACTTATACGGCTCAGCCGCCTCGTGGTCATCCTTAACCAACACTTTGTTGTTGATGCTGTACAGCTTGCCCCCAGCCACATAGACCGGCTCCGGCTTGGGCTGCCAGCTTTGCAGTTCCCAGTCGTAGTCGTTGAACAGTTTCAACACGTTCAAAATCTGATCCTCAGTGAGAGCAATCCAGTCGTTGACGCGCTCTGGATTCTCGTTTTCCACGCCCAGTTCGTCGCCGGCAATTTCACGAACCAATCCAGGCGCCAA
>DKGH01000008.1:1692-23884 GCA_002453165.1 Verrucomicrobia bacterium UBA6775 | reverse complement strand
AAAAACCGGTTCCGGCTTCGGCTCAGCCTCTTTTTCAGCTTCCGGCTCAGCATCACCCGGCGGTCCATTCTGCACCTCTTCTTGGTCTCCCCCCCCTGTTGCGATCAACTTGAGGACGGCAGTAATTCTTTCGTCAGACAGCTTCATCGGATCACTTTCAGTATCCTCCCCATCGGCCTTTTCACTCAGGTGATCGACGACCATGTCCTCCAACTCAAACGGAAGCGGTGTCACGGCGTCACCTGTTTTTGTTCCCCAAAATGACGGCTGATAGCGTGTACCCCAAAAAGATGGCCAAATCATGTTGTGTGGTCCGATTTTGCCGTTAGCCATTTTTGCAAAAACGGGTGTCACCACATGCGGCAACTGCTTGTTCATTGCGTGTCGACCGTGCAGACCAAGCTTGTGCATCCGCGCCGTGCGCACGCGTGCTGTGTTTTCTTCCGGCAAACGACCCGAGTGGCAGGCGGTGCAACTCAGTTTTTCGAAGTGAATCGCCGGGATGCCCTTATGCTCAGGAATCGGTGCGCCCAGATGGCCACCCATTCTGTCAGCGGCATTCTCCGCATTCGGGTTGCCCAAGTGGCATCCCTGACAGGAATATGAGGCGTGTTTTTTTGGGTCGAAGTTTTTCAGGTAATCAGCCGAACCGTGAGGATTACCCGAAGGCTCGATGTCTCCCCGACCGATCATGTGATCAACGCCGTTTCGGTGGCAGTCGGCACAACTCATGCCGGAGGCCAGATGGACGTCCTCGTTGTGAACCCACTCATCCCTGCCCGGCGTCTGGATATCCTGCGTGGAGTGACAGTAGTAGCACCGGTTGGAAGGTGGTTTGCGGACGATGTCGAGGAAGACCTTGTTATTCGAGTCAAAGCGGCTCTTATCGTAGTTTGTAATGATTTTGTACTCCGTTTCCGGATCGTAAAATTCGTCCAACTCGGAGGCCGTCCCCTTTACCGTGGCCAAGCCGCTGGCCACCGTGGCCGCCCACCGGTAATTTTCCCGGGCCGCCTGCAACGCCGCGTCGCTCTGGTTTTGTTTGCGGTCAGCGTGGTGACAAGCGAGACAGTTGATCTCGTACTTCCCGGAGATTGGCCAACGCAAAAACTCCTCCGGATCAGCGTCTGGATCGTCATCGTTTGGTTCCATCTCGCCATAGTTTCCACCGGGAAAATGACTGCTGAACTGCTTGAGGAACTTCCAGGCAGTCATGTTAATATCATCCGGGCTGTAGGTGCCCTTCCAGTCGCGATTGGAAATAGGGATTTGTGTCCGGACCCGGGTATCGGTCAACACCCACGGTTCACCCACCCTTCCACTAAGGACGTTGGTTGTACCTGAATGAAAATGCCAACCAGTGGCCATTTTGTCATAATCATGACATGCACCACAGGTGTTACGCATTGAGATGGGTCTCGGCTGCTTGTCCGTGGCCTTTATCGGGAGCCCCGCTTCGTCGTAGAGAGTGATCAGGTGAGTTATCGATGTGCGGTTGCCATCATGTCCATCACCCAGTCCTTTGCCCTTTTCAGCTGCTTGACTATGCGAAAACACACAGAAAATCAGCGTCAAAGGCACCAACGCCCTGACGATTAGAATTTTCGACTTAAAATCCACGCAAAGTGGAGAAACTATACTTTAAATTCCTCCGGCTTCAATTCTATCTTGCGACCTTCTGCAATAGCTTCATTGACTTTAAGAACCATAACTGCAGTCTCATAACCAATTTCACCAGGGCAATTCAATTCAGCTTTTCCTCTGATTGAATCAAAGAAATTCACCAAGTGAGGCTGGTGATAAGGAACCTTCATCTCGATCGGCATACGATAGAGAGCGGGTGTAGCAGATTCTCGAACATCCACTTCGTCGTCGCCCTCTTTAACTTCCGCTTTGACGCTAGCTTTTTGTAAAGTTACGTAATTTTTCTGCACCCACGGATCCCACTTGGTCTCTTCAACCCAGCTTTCACGATAGATTTCGCCACGACCGGCAGACTCGGAAATCAACAGAGTACCCTCGTCGCCCATAAACAACTCGTAGTAGCCGTTACTGCTGTTGGTCGTAAGCGTTTCGTAACTAGCACGGACAAGCCCCTTCTCAGTTGGAAATTCGAAAATAGCTATTGCATTGTCGTACCACTCGTGGTCTTTCCAGTAATCTACTCCCCCACTGGCCATTACAGAAGAAGGAAGAGCATTACCAAGAAACCAGCTATAAACATCGATTTGGTGAGAACCAAGATCAACAATCGGGCCGCCACCGAGTCCTTTATACCAACGCCAGTTACGAAACTGTGACATGTCATCAAAACCGTATTTCTTCAATGTCTCTGCGGGAATATCGGTACCCTTTGGCCAGCCAAGATCGACACAAGCAGCGCGACTGCGGTGCCACTGACCGGAGATATTTGTAATACGATTGAGCAGGTTCGCTTCATTGATTACTTTGTCCTTACAGTAAATGTACCGTGGATTACTACGTCGTTGGTGACCAATTTGTAGCAACTTTCCAGCCTTGCGTCCTGCAAGCACCATGTCCTTGGCATCATCAAGGCTGTTAGACATTTCTTTTTCACAGTAAACGTGCAGTCCTTTATCAAAACAGGCAATGGTGTGCTCTGCATGCCAAAAATCGGGAGTAGCAACCAAGACCGCATCCAAATCCTTCTCCTTTTCAAGCATCTCCTGATAGTCAACATACGCTGTTCCCTTGTGACCGTAACGCTTATAGGCGTTCAGAATACGGGATACTCGTCTTAGGTTTCCTTTTTCCCAAATATCGCAGACAGCACGGAACTTAACGCCCGAATTTCTGCCCAGCTTTAGGATGGCATTCATAAGGACTTGGCCCTGAGTGCCGGCACCAATCAACGCAATGTTGATATCTTTTTTGTTTCCCGCTTGGCCAAGTGCACCATTGGCAAGCATCAGACCAGCACCGGCAGCAGCCGATGAACTAATGAAGTTTCTACGATCGATTTGATTACTCATTGGTATTAAAAAAGTCGTTAAGTGCGCAATTTCCTTTGATTCCATTGGCCATAAGATTTAACCGCTTGACCAGAGGAGATGTCACTGCCCACCTGAGGAAGGATTATCGCGGCAGTTCCTTCATTCGCCAAGCAATAATCTCTGATTTCTTCATCCGACAACATCATGAACGCCGTCGAGGAGGCGTCCGCCGCGATGGCATCGGGGGCGATGGACCAAGCGGCCAGACGGCCCTCGACCGGGCCGGCCTTTTTTGATCTTGGATCGATGATATGCTGGCCTTTTTGTCGCCCCGAGCCACTGACAGCACCCTCTTTTAAGTCGAAACGAGCAAAAACCTCCGTTCGTTTTTCCGGATTGCGCAGTTTCATGGGCCAACCGCTCATCCCCTCGGGCACCCCAACGCACAAAACCGAACTAGCACCGGCCAACACCAGCGATTGCTCCAGACTCCAATCTCTGAGCAATTCCGCGACTTTTTCTGCTGCGAACCCTTTCCCGATACCCCCCAAGTCAAACTGAACGCCCTCCGTCAAAATCTTGGCGCAAAAATCCTCCTCATCAATCTCGAGATGATCCATTCCGGTTAACGCATGAGCCTGTTCGATCTCCTCCGCGCTCGGCACGCGCAACCTACGGTCTTCATCCAGCCAACAAGCGTACAATGCTCCCACGCTGATGTCGAACGCTCCACCGGTCTTGTCGTGCATCTCCTTTGCACGGCGAAGGCACTCGAATGTGTCCATGCCAAGATCGACGATCTCTCCATGTTCGGCGGCGTTCAGCCTCGAAATGTCGCTATTGGAAAGGAACCGGCTCATCTCCAGTTCCAATCGATCCACCTCAGCAAACGCCGCCTGCGCCCCGGCGCGAGCGTAATCGTCATCTTCATCCGCGATGTACAACTCGTAGACCGTGGCCATCGCCTCATGCGAAAAATGATGCGCATCGGCAATCGTCTTCGCGGCGATATCCACTACTTGATCGCTTTGTCGCTTCCTCATGGGTCGACCTCCTCCCCGACAGGCTGCCGCATCTGTTTTTCAAAAAGTGAACGCGAGACAAAACCGACCAGCTCCACTGAAGGCCGCAACTCCATCACATCCACCGTCCCATCCTCAGTATTGTAAAAAAGATGCATGTACAGCTCGCGTTGTCCCGGGGGCGGCAACTCGTAGAGTTTCCGCATCAACGCATCCTCCATCGGTGGCTGGATTAGAATCACCGGCGCGGGCGGAGTCTGCTCGGAAACGACACCACCGAACTCAACCTGATACCCCCGCAAATACCAAGGCAACGGCCAGTAGTCATCGCCGGGGCAGTAAACCTGAATCGGTGTCGCCTTCCCTTTTTCATGCAACTCCACCATCGATTTGATTCGATTAGCGATGACCGGCACGTCGACACTCGTGTGACCGTAGATGTGCGGGTTTCGGCTGTCTGAAAAATATTGAAAGTTCGCGGCATAAGACTGCTGCCCCAAGTGCAATGACCCCAAAGCCAAGACCACAATCGCCGTTACTCGAACCACCTTGGCGCCCAACTGCAAAAGCCACATTCCCCCTACTCCGGCCAGGAGCAGCATTCCGTGGTAAAAACCAAGCAGGCACCAGGGAGTCTTGTACGGTATCATCGCGTAAACTGCGGCCATCGACAAAGTGAACACCGCGAGAAACCTTATAAAGGCAGGACACCCAAATGGCACGTTTCCGCGAATGGCCACCCCGACTCCAGTCAGGGCCAAGAGCAGGATAATCCATTCAGTGAAAAACGGGCCGTCTGCGAATTGGTAAAAAAACAGCAGTTGAAAATAGAAATACCACGGCTGCACGTGGACGGAGGTTTCCGCCCGATCGACGTATGTGGTGTAAGTCGTTATCGAATCAAAAATGCCCTGAGGGTGAGTGAAAAATGACGAGAAAAAAACCATCGAAACAAAGGCGGCCGATACGATCATGATGGCGACATGCGACCACTTGACCTGCCTGGTTGATTCCAGCCACTGCCCATTTTTCAGGCGTAAACCCAGCAAAACAATCACGCCCAAGCCAATTGCACCCACCGCGATGACAAACGTCTCCTTGGTTGCGTGCATCAGGCCAAGCGACACACCAGCAAGGACAGCCCAGCTCGCTTTTTGGGACGTGAAACAGCGATAGCTGCTGATAATCAGTACTGCGGTAAATACGACGAGAATCAACTCGTGAATGAAATAGCGACTGTAAAAAACCATCGCCGGCGAGAGCGCAGTCAACCCGGCCGCCAACAGTGCCGCCCCTTGGTCAAGCGCATCCCTCAATGGCACCACCAACAGCACCAGAGCCAAGCCAAGCGCAACCGGCACAATCCGCAGGATGGCTTCACTTAATCCAACAAATGAATCGGCCCCACCAAGCCAAGCTGGAATCAGCGTAAAGTAATTGAGAGTTGGACCGTGATATTCGTGAGGGTCGTAGCGGTAGCCTTTGCCCTCGATCAGCTCGCCGATCTTGACTGCGTTGACCGCCTCGTCGCCATGCATCGGGCGCTTGGCCAAGCCGGGCAACCGGAACACCAACGCGATCACCGTGATCAGAAGGATCAGGCCAAAAAAAAGGGAGCGGCTCATTTTAACTTGGTTCCGCTCCCTTTCATGGCCGCTGGGCGGCCTGTTCAATTGCTTCGGTTGACTGGCTTATTTGCCGTAGACCTCGACCTCGATGTAGTGGTTCAAGTCGCTGGCATTGTTGCCACCGCTGTAAAAACGGACATAGCGCCCCTTCACACCCTTGGCATCAATCAACCGACCCTCGGACGTTTCCACATAATGATTGTCCTTGCCGACACCCAGCTCAGCCGAGTTGTCGTGGTCGTTGTTATAGATAGTGGTCGACTTGCCGAATTCCGCGTCATTGGAAATCTGCACCACGACATCAAAGTAAACCCGCGCCTGCTTGTGGTAGTGCCAGAAGAGCACGGCATAAATTTCCTTCTCAGCCTCGAGATCGACCTGAATGTACTGGGTGAAAGGGCCAAGCTCGACGTAGCTGCCGTCGGCTGCCTTTTTGTCACCGTCGGTGATCATCTTCAGGTCGCCCACAATCGGCTCCTCGTCGCTGCCGTTGATCTTCTTGCCAAGCGCCAGATTCTTTACGCCCTTAGGCGCGAAAAACGGGGGACGAGGACGGCCAAGCGGTTTCTCCAACTGCTTCACGCCCTTGATGTTCTGCGGGGTTCCCACGAACGCCGGCTTCGGCAGTTCCAGCGGAAGGGCCGCCATGCCCGGAGGCGCCTTGACGGCGGCCTTTTTCTTGTCTGCCGCGACGGCATCCGAACTGAGTGCCACAAAAAGAAACGCGAGCAACACAAAGGCGGCCCGCACAATTTTCATTGTTTTCATTGAAGTGTACTTTTGCATTTTAAGAATTTGAAAATCTACACCGGTAATGCGCCCTGCGCAAACCGGCGGCGCATTCTCCGCGAGCACGCCGCCCTGTCAAGCCTCGACCTCCGGCTTCGGTTTCGCGAATGGCAACAACGATCCGGACACCAAAAAAAGGATTCCGGCCCCGATCAGCGTATACCACGGCCAATGAACCAATTTATTAAAAACCCCACTTAATTCCCTATAACCAAGCCAATCCTCGATTACAGTAGGTGGTAAATCCATACCAAGAAGTGAATTTATCCATATCATCCCAACCAAGGAGGCTATCATTCCAGTCACCACAGGCCAGGCCGGTCTTCCCTTTACGACAAGTGAAAGCACAATCCCTCCCAGCAACGCTCCACTGGTCAATCCCACCAGACTAAACGCA
This sequence comes from Verrucomicrobia bacterium UBA6775, assembly GCA_002453165.1. Classification (GTDB taxonomy): domain Bacteria; phylum Verrucomicrobiota; class Verrucomicrobiia; order Limisphaerales; family UBA1096; genus UBA1096. The sequence goes on along the minus strand of DKGH01000008.1, from coordinate 17,094 downwards.
GCATTCATCACCGAGGTAATTTCCTGGCTAAGAAACGCCACCACGACGAGCATCCCGCCCCAGAACACAGTCGCCCAGCGACTCATCCGAAGCCCGGCTGCTTCATCCTTAATTTTCTCGACCAAGCCAAGATCCATCGTCGAGACCGAGGCCAGCGCACTTAGTGCCGAACTGACCGACGACATCGCCGCCGCGAAGATCCCGACAAACAACAGGCCCTTGATGCCAACCGGGGCTTCCGCCAACATGAAGATCGGGAAGACGTAATCCGTCTGTTTTTTACCGGTCGAATTTTCCGGGATTTCAATCGGAATCGGCGCGTGCTGGTAATGAACCCACAGCAAAACGCCGACCATCAGGAACAACAACATCATCGGCACGATGCTGACCGCGCAAAACACCAGCGCCTTCCGCCCATCCACCACGCCACGACAGGCAAGCACCCGTTGCGCCACGAGCTGATCGATCCCGTGCGTGAACAGTACAAACACAACGGCGCCGATGACGCCCATCCAGAAATTGTACGGCTCGGCCAACGTGAAATCGAAATTCAACCAAGCGAGTTTGCCGGCGTCCTCCGCTTGGCCAAGCGCACCCGACCAACCTCCGTCGATCAACGTCGGCAGATAAAACAGGGCAAACAAACCACCGGCCAACAGCAGCACGAATTGCAGGGCATCCGTCCAGACCACCGCCTTAATTCCACCGAACCAAGTGTAAACCAGCGAGAGCCCGACAAATAAAAAAATCGTCTCAGTGACCGACCAACCAAGCATCAACTGCAACGGGATGCAGGTGACGAAAACGCGCACCCCCGCACCCAGCGTCCCGGCCACCAGAAAAAACACCGCACCCAGTTTTTGCGCCGAAGTACCGAACGCCCGGCCAAGCAGAGCGTACGGTGAATAAATCTCGTTCCGAAAATAGTACGGCACCATAATGACCGCCAAAATCACGCGCCCCACCGCATAGCCCAGCACGATCTGCATGAAGCCCAGGTTGCCCGCGTACGCCATCGCCGGCACACCGATAAATGTCAGCGCACTTGTCTCGGTGGCAAGAATGGAAAGCGCAACGCCCCACCACGGCAGATCGCGTCCCCCGAGAAAATAATCGCGCGTGTTGCGCTGCCCCCGGCCCAGCCAAACACCCAGACCGATGACCGCAGCCAGATAAAAAACGATGACCAGCCAGTCGACCCCGCCAAGGCCAGGACTGGTTTCGACCGAAGACATAGGGTTGATCAATTGAACGCCACCCGAACCGTGCCCGGTTCGCTGGCCGGCTGGGAAATAACCTCCTCGATCCAGCCCGGCAGGCGGTCGAGATACTCCGACATCAACTCCGAACACTCGGCCGATTTTAGCCCGTGTGCCTCCTGAGCGCTGTTGATGAAGCCACTCCAGATTTGGCGACCAAACTGGAGTAATCCTTCGCGCACCGGCACGGAGTGGATCGAGAGGAACATCCCGAACACCACCGGATTCCAACCCCGCGCCTCCCCGGCAACCACGCATTTCCGGAACCGCTGCATCATGCGCTGGTCATACATCGGCTTGAGCATGCGTAGATGCTCCCGGCCAACCGCAAGGCTGGCTTCGGCGAACGGCGCGAGCGCCTCATTTTCTGACAGCTCCGCGTCGAGCGCCATTAGTTCTTTGAACTGGCCCCGGTTGGCGTACCAGTAAGCGGAGTGCACCGCCGGCAACTCAATCACCCGGAGAATGCCCTGCTCGTATCGCGACAAAAAACTGCGCAGCCCACGCAAATCACGCACCGCTTCGAAATCAAACGGCGTTGCCTGAGCGTTGGGCGAATGGTCACTCATCCGTCGCGCGACGCTACGACGAACCGTTCCGGCACAGCGAGAGAAAAAGCTTTCAGAGAAACCGAAAATAATCTTGCCACCGCAAGAAGTGATTCGCCGTGGCCGGGCAAATCCACTAGACTGTCTGGCGCCCTGCGAACATGAACATCTGCAAATTATTTTTCGCAACCGTGCTTGGCCTGTTCGCCTCGGCCAAGCCGGCTGCGCTTGGCCAAGCGGAGGCCAAGCCCAACCTGATATTCATCCTCGCCGACGACCTTGGCTACGGTGACCTTGGCTGCTTCGGTCAAAAGAAAATCAAGACGCCGCACCTCGACCGCTTGGCCAAGGGCGGGATGAAACTCACGCAGTTTTACTCCGGGTCTACCGTCTGCGCGCCGTCACGCTGCGTTTTGATGACCGGGCTCCACACCGGACACGCCTATATTCGCGGTAACGGCCGACACAACCTCCGGCCCAGCGACTTCACCGTGGCGGAGTTGTTCAAGCAGTCCGGTTACGCGACCGGCTGCTTTGGCAAATGGGGACTCGGCAATGAGGGCACCGACGGGCTGCCTACCAAACAGGGGTTCGATGCCTTTTACGGCTACCTGCACCAGGGGCACGCGCATAATTTCTACCCGACATTTCTCATCAACAAAGAGCGGCGCGTGAAGCTCCGCAACGTCCCAGCAAATGAACTCCCCAGCGGCGCCGGCTGGGCGAAAGAGCGCATCGATTACTCGCATGATCTCATCGTCGAGAACGCCCTGCACTGGCTGGACATGAATCACAAGAAGCCGTTTTTCCTCTACCTGCCGTTCACCATTCCACACGCCAACAACGAGGGCACTCGCGGCACCGGGGACGGGCAGGATGTGCCGGACTACGGGATTTACGCCGAGAAAAAATGGACCAACCCCAACAAGGGCCAGGCCGCGATGATCACCCGGATGGACGCCGACATCGGCCGCCTCATGGCACGGCTCAAACAGTACAACCTTACCGAGAACACGCTGGTCGTGTTCAGCTCTGACAACGGCCACCACCGAGAGGGCGGCAACGATCCGGATTTCTTTGACGCTAACGGCCCACTCCGCGGCATGAAGCGTGACCTTTACGAAGGCGGCATCCGGGTGCCGACGATCGCTCACTGGCCCGGCCACATCAAACCCAACAGTGCCAGTGATCACCCTGCATATTTTGGTGACCTCATGGCCACGGCCGCAGAACTGCTCGGCGTCACCGCTCCTGGCAAACTGGACAGCATCAGCATCCTCCCCACCCTGCTTGGCCAAGCGGACAGGCAGCTCAAGCGCGAGTTTCTGTACTGGGAATTCCTCGAGCGCCGGGGTGCGCAGGCTGTCGTGCTCGGTGAAACCGGTCGATGGAAAGCGTTGCGCAAACAGTCCGCCACCGCGCCGATTAAGATTTACGACCTCGACAACGACCTCGGCGAGACCACGAACGTCGCCGCTGACCACCCCGAACTGGTCGCCCGAGCCGAGGAACTTTTCAAGGAGCAACACGTCCCCAACCCGCTCTGGAACGCACCGTTCAAGCCGCGCAAAAGATAAAGCCGGACAATGCGGGTGGTCATCCAACGCGTGAGCGAAGGCTCCGTCACCATCGACGGCGAGGTGCGCGGGAAAATTGGCCAAGGCTTTGTCGTCCTGCTCGGGATCGAGGAGGCCGACGGCGCCGAGGACATCGACTGGCTCTGCGGCAAGATCGCCCGCATGCGGGTGTTCACCGACGAGGCAGGATTGATGAACAAGTCGCTGGCTGACGTCGGCGGCGGCGTATTGCTCATTAGTCAGTTTACTCTCCACGCCAGTACGAAGAAAGGTAACCGACCCTCGTTTACCCGTGCTGCCAAGCCGGAAGTCGCCATCCCGCTGTACGAGCAGTTCATCGCCCGACTCGAGGCCGAGCTTGGCCTAGCGGTCGAGACCGGCGAATTCGGCGCAAGTATGCAGGTCGCCCTCATCAACGATGGCCCGGTGACCATTACGATCGATTCCAAAAACCGCGAGTAGCTTGGCCAGGCGGTTCCGGCTTGAAATTCATCTGCGTTGCGTTATCTGTCTCTCCGCCGTGAAAACTACGTTTGTTTCCACCACCGTCGCCAGCCTGGCACTGCTTGGCTGCCAAGCCACCGCCACCGAACCGGCCAAGGCCAAGCCGGCCGCCAAGCCACAGGCCCCGAGCATCCCGATCCATCAGGCCGCCTACAAGGGCAGCGCCGATGTCATCCGACAGCACCTCGCCGCCGGCACCCCGGTGGACACGACCAACCAGTACGGTTCCACCCCGTTGCATTATGCCGCACGATCCGGCAAGGCCGACGCGGCCAAACTGCTGATCGCCAGCCGCGCAAAGGTCAACCTGAAGGATTCCAAGGAAATCACCCCGCTGCACCTCGCTGCCAGCGGCGGCCACACCAAGGTGGTGGCACTGCTGTTAGCTAACGGCGCCGACTACAAAATCACCTGCGGCGAACGCAAGGAGCCAGCCCTCTTTGCAGCCGTAAATAAAAACCGCGCTAAGGTGGTGGCCCTCCTCCTATCCAAGGGCGCCGATGTGAACGCAAAAGATGCGTTCGCCGAGACCGCGCTCGACTCTGCCGTCGGCAAGGGACTCCCCGAGATGGTGGCACTTCTCGCCAAGAACGGCGCCAATGTCAACGGCGGCGGTGGCACAAGCCCGCTGCACAAGGCCGCCTCAACTGGTCAAAAGGAAATCGTCGAGATTCTGATCGCAAACAAAGCCAAAGTGAACATCACGATCGCGTTCGGCGACACCCCCCTCGACTGGGCCAACCGCAATGGCAAAAAGGACATCGCTGCAATACTCAAGAAACACGGTGGTAAAACAGGCGAGGAACTCGAATCTGGGAACTAATCTTCGCCAGTAACGGAATTCGGAGGCGCTTCGAATGGACGCATGAACCAGTCAAAAATCAGTTCCACAAACAGATAAACGACCTCCGCTAGACCAATGCCACAGAGGCTTGCGATAGTATTCCATGTGCATATATCTGATTGAGATTATTACTTTGCGTTCTATAGTATACTGATTCTGGCTCCACTTATGTCCAAGTAGAGATACTGGCAAAAAAGTCAGTTTCGGCATTGGCAAGTGATTATTGTTATTTGGCCAGCACTCCAAAATAATTGATCAGTAACATTGCGGTAATTAATGATTGGAGGCTTTTCACAATCGATACGCACTAGTAGAGTGCCGTCCTTTCAATTCAAATGAAAACTCCCATCACAATTCTGATGACGCTAGGCTTGGCAGTTAGTGCGATTTCGCAAGGCAAGGAGATGTCGCTTTGGCCGAACGGGGCTCCCGGTGCGCTTGGCCAAGCGCTGCATGACATCCCCACTCTAACACCGTTCCTTGCGCCGGCAGATAACAACTCCGGCTCAGCGATCGTGATCTGCCCCGGCGGGGGCTACGGCGGACTTGCCTCGCACGAGGGCGCGACCTACGCCCAGTTTTTGCAGAAGCACGGCATCAACGGATTCGTGTTAAAGTATCGGCTTGGTTCCGCCGGTTATCGGCATCCGATCATGCTGGGCGACGCCGCCCGGGCCATTCGCACCGTCCGCACCCACGCCAAAAAATGGAAGATCGACCCTGAGAAAATTGGCATCATGGGCTCGTCAGCCGGTGGGCACCTCGCTTCTACAGCAATCACCCACTTCGACAACGGCGACCCCAAGGCGCGTGATCCGATCGACCGTGCCAGTTCACGACCCAACGCGGGCATCCTTTGTTATCCGGTGATCACCATGGGCAAATACACCCATCAAGGCTCGAAGCGAAACCTGCTCGGCAATAATCCGCCGGAGGAACTCGTCAACCTGCTCTCCAGCGAAAAACAGGTTCGCAAAAACACCCCACCCACTTTTGTTTGGCATACAGCCGAGGATCGCCCTGTGCCGGTGGAGAACAGCCTTCTTTTCGCCTCCGCACTGCGCGAGGCCGGCGTGCCATTCGCGTTGCATGTCTACCAAAAAGGCCGGCACGGGATCGGCCTCGCAGACAAGCCGCCGTTCAAGAACGTTCACCCGTGGGCGAACGACCTCGTTTTCTGGCTCAAGGAGCAGGGTTTCATCGCCAAGTAATCAACGCTTGGCCAAGCGCTTGGCCTTGCTGTACGCTGCCCGGCCCTGAAAATGGAACTGAGCAACGACGAAATCCGCCGCTACTCCCGCCACCTGATCCTCCCCGAGGTCGGGATGGCCGGTCAGAAGAAACTCAAGGGCACCAGCGTCCTGTGCATTGGTACCGGCGGGCTGGGGTCGCCGATCAGCATGTATCTCGCCGCCGCCGGCATCGGCCGGATCGGCCTGGTGGACTTTGACGTGGTCGATTTCTCAAACCTGCAGCGCCAGATCGCCCACGGCACCGAGGATGTCGGCCGGCCCAAGGTGGAGTCCGCCACGGAGACGATTAACAGCATCAACCCGAATGTAGTCGTCGACAAACACGAGGCGCCGCTCACCAGCGAAAACGCCATGGCACTCGTCGCCGATTACGACATCGTGGTCGACGGCACCGACAATTTCCCCACGCGCTACCTGACCAACGACGCCTGCGTGCTGCAAGGCAAGCCAAACGTCTACGGCTCAATCTTCCGGTTCGACGGACAGGCGAGTGTGTTCGCGCCCAGCATGGACGGCCCGTGCTACCGCTGCCTTTACCCGGAACCACCGCCACCGGGTATGGTACCAAGCTGTGCGGAAGGCGGCGTGCTCGGTGTGTTGCCCGGCATCGTCGGCTGCATTCAGGCCACCGAGATCATCAAGCTCGCACTGGGCGAAGGCTCATCGCTCGTCGGGCGACTGCTGATTTTCAACGCGCTGGAGATGAAGTTTCGCGAGGTCAAACTGCGCCGCGATCCCAAGTGTCCGATTTGCGGTGACAACCCGACCATCAGCGAATTGATCGATTACAACGAGTTTTGCGGCATTCCTGATCAACCGGCTGAGCCGGAGGAAAACCCGGACGAAGTCGACGTCCAGGAAATGAAACGTGCACTCGATCACCCCGACCTTGGCATCGCCGTGGTCGACGTCCGCGAGCAGGACGAGTTCCAGATCGCAAAGGTCGACGGCACGACGCTCGTGCCACTCAGCCAGATCGAGCAGCGCTTCACGGAACTGGACCCGAACCAGACGATTTACCTGCACTGCAAGGCCGGTGTGCGCTCGCTCAAGGCGCTTGGCTATCTGCGTGAGCAGGGCTTCAAGTACCTCAAGAGCGTCAAGGGCGGCATCACCGCCTGGTCGGAGGAAATCGACTCGAACGTCCCCAAGTACTGATCGATTTTTCGCCTAGCCAAGCACTGCTGTCCGTTCACCGAGTCAGCCGCTGCTTGGCCTTTTTTGTGTCCGCTTAGCCAAGCGCCTAGCCAAGGCACAAAAAAGGCGGGCCAAGCGGCCCGCCTGCAAATGGTTTTGTGAAACGACTTATTCCTCGGAGTCGTCGCCCGCGTCAGGGCTACCGCCTTCCTCGTCGCCGCTGAACTCGGCCTTGCGTTCCTCCATCGCCGCCTTGCGAGAGAGTTTCACGCGGCCCTTGTCGTCCACGCCGATGCACTTGACCCAGATCTCATCACCGTCCTTGACGATGTCCTCGGTTTTCTTGACGCGGAAGTTGGCCAACTCGCTGATGTGCACGAGGCCATCCTTGCCAGGCAACACCTCGACGAAGCAGCCGAATTCCTTGATGGAAACGACCTTGCCGCGGTAGAGCTTGCCGACTTCAACCTCGGCAGTGATGCCCTCGATGCATTCCTTGGCCACCTCGAGTCCCTCGGCGGACATGGAGTAGATCAGCACGCGGCCGTCGTCCTCGATGTTGATCTCGCAACCGGACTCCTCGACGATGCGCTTGATGTTCTTCCCACCCGGGCCGATCAACTCGCCAATCTTTGACGGGTCGATCGGAATGGTGACGATGCGCGGCGCGTACGGGCTCATTTCCTCGCGCTCCTTGGCGAGACAGTCGCCCATGTTGGATAGGATCGCGGTGCGGGCCTTCTTGGCCATACCGATGGCCTCTTCCATGATCTCGTACGGGATACCCTTCAACTTGAGATCAAGCTGGAAGCCGGTGATGCCGGTGTCGGTGCCGGCGATTTTGCAGTCCATGTCGCAGAAGGCATCCTCCCAGCCGATGATGTCGGCCAGCAGTTTGTACGCCTCGATATCGCCGGCTTCGTTGCTGCGTGTGCAGAGACCGATACTTATGCCGGCAACCGGGCGCTTCAACGGAACGCCTGCGTCCAGCAACGCCAGTGTGCCGCTGCAGATGGCAGCCATCGAAGTGGAGCCGTTGGACTCCATGATTTCCGATGTGACACGAACCGCGTACGGAAAATCCTCGAGGCTCGGGATAACCGGAGCGATGGATCGCTCGGCCAATGCGCCGTGACCAATCTCGCGTCGGCCCGGGCCCATGATGCGGCCAGTCTCACCAACGGAGAAGTTCGGGAAGTTGTAGTGAAGCATGAACCGCTTTTCGTTCGGGCCACCCGTGTAGGCGTCAAACGTCTGCGTGTCATCGGTTGTGCCGAGCGTGACGAGCGACAGGCCCTGCGTCTCACCCCGGGAAAAAAGGCCGGAACCATGTGTGCGGGGAATCATGCCGGCCTCACTGGACAGCGGACGCAGATCCTCGAACCCGCGACCGTCGAGACGCTTGCCTTCGTCGAGCACGAGCTTGCGAACGGCAGCTTTCTGGATGCTGTAAAATGCCTCGCCAACGATAAAGCCGGTGATGTCCTCCTCGCCGAATTTCTCGACGAGTTTTTCCTCCATCTCGTCCTTGAGGGCGTTACACGCAGCCTCACGCTCGAGCTTGGCCTGGATGAGCAGTGCATCAGTGATGCGTCCGCCGATGATCGACTCGGCCTCGGCCTTAACCTCTGCCTCGACCACACGCGGGGTGAACTCGCGCTTCGGCTTGCCGACCGCTTCGCGCAGTTCCTTCTGCGCGGCGATGACCGGGGCGATCGATTCCTGGCCGAATCTCAGCGCAGCGAGGAAATCGGCCTCCGGGAGTTCATCGGCCGAACCCTCGAACATGATCATGTTCTTCTCGTTGCCAACGTAGACGAGGTCGAGATCGCTCGCCTCCATCTGAGCGTGGGTTGGGTTGGCGACAAACTCGCCCTCGACGCGACCGACACGCACCGCCCCGATCGGGCCGGCGAACGGCAGGTCACTGATCATCAGGGCCGCCGAGGCGCCGTTGATCGAGAGGACGTCTGAGTCGTTGTCCCCGTCCGCGCTCAGCAGCAGGGTCTGGATTTGCACCTCATTGAAATACCCCTTGGGGAAAAGCGGCCGGATCGGGCGATCCGTGACGCGGCAGGTGAGGATTTCCTTCTCGGAGGGACGGCCCTCGCGCTTGAAGAAGCCGCCGGGGAAACGCCCGGCTGCGGCAGCCTTCTCGCGATAGTCGACCGTGAGCGGGAAAAAGTCCAGGCCCGGACGGGGCTTGGTGTCGCCGCAGGCAGCGACGAGAACGATGGTTTCCCCGAGTTGAACGGTGACAGCACCGTCCGCTTGTTTCGCAATTTTGCCGGATTCAATATGAATCTCAGCACCGCCAACATTGGCGGTTACTTTATGTGACATGTTTTTCTTTCAGCGATTGTCACGCCCGCTGGCACGGAGAACTTCACTCAAAACCCCAGCCGCTTGGGAGGCTGAATGAAATGCTCAGAACCAACGAACGTGAGGTTCTTCGCGGCGGTTTACAGGGGCAACTGCGGATCGGGCCGCGATCTCCAACCCACCTGCGGGGGATCCCCTCCGCCGGCGTGGTGTTGCCTAAAATTCCAAAAAAGAAAGAGCGCACGGGGCGCCCTTCGAAAGCAGTGTTAGTGACGCAGCTTCAGACGCTGGGTAAGTGAACGGTAGCGATCCGCATCGTGACGGTGCACGTAGTCGAGCAACCGGCGACGACGGCCCACCATCATCAGCAGGCCACGGCGTGATGCGTGATCTTTTTTGTTTTGTTTTAAGTGTTCAGTGAGGTGATTGATGCGCTTGGTCAGTAGCGCGACTTGCACGTCCGCCGAGCCCGTGTCGGCATCGTGTACGCGGAACTCTTCAATCGTTGTCGCCTTGGCTTCCATTCCTGTTTTATCTGCTATTCCTCTTTCCTCTTCTCGAAAAGGCGGGGCAAATTACCAGCAACCATCCGGTTGTAAAGCACTATTATGCCGTTTTTTACGCAAAAAACATTCCCCGTCTCCGCTTGGCCAAGCGACATTCAGCAAATCCTGAGATTGACCCCGCCTACGCGCCCTCTACACTCCGCCCATGCTGTTCAAGCGGTTGATGCTGTGCGGGTTGCTGTCTCTTTTGGCCATGACGGCCCGCGGGGAGAGCTTGGTCCCTTATTTCTCCGACTGGAAGTATTTTGAGGGCCGCTCCGAAGCCTCCATCCCGACCACCGCCTGGCGGGAGCTGGATTTTGACGACACCGACTGGAAAAGTGCCCCCTCCGGTTTCAGCATCGGCTACGGCGGCTACGACGCGCCTACCCGACTTTGGGGCATGCCCGGTGGGTTCCCCTCAGTGTTCATGCGCAAACGCTTCACAGTTGAGGACACCGAACAAATCAAGGCGCTCGTCCTGCGGGTGGACTACGACGACGGCTTCGTCGCCTACCTGAACGGCACCGAGATTGCCCGGCGAGGCTTGGCCGGCGAGGCGGATCAACCGGTTCCCTTCAACGCCCCGGCGGCGGTTCATCCCCGTGGCAACCCCGAACTGATCGATCTCGAGCCGTACCGGCTGCTGCTCGAACAGGGAGAGAACATCCTCGCCATCCAGGCGCACAACTCACACCTCAACGACAGTTGGTTTGCCTTTTACGTCGAGTTGCTGGGCAACATCGTTCGCGGCCCGTCCATCCAGAGTACTACCTCCACCAGCACCAAGATCGCTTGGCGCACCCATGCCCCGACCACTTCAGTGGTCGAGTACGGGCCGACCCCGGAGTTGGGGTTGAAGGTGGAGAATGACACGCCAAAAACGGATCACGCCCTGCAACTGACCGGCCTCAAGCCGGGCGAGACGTACCACTACCGAGTCGGCGGCGTGGCTGAGGGCGGCGCCCGGTATTCGCAAACCGCCTCGTTCAAGACCCTGAAAACCAGTGGGCCGGTCAAGCTGATGCTGCTGGGCGACACCGGTCGCGGAAACCTCATCCAAAACCAGATCGCCACCCTGCTCCGCAGTGAGGATCCGGACGCCGTGATAATCGCAGGCGATTTGGTCTACCCGGATTTTGTCCCCAACTACGAAGATTTCCGGCACTTCAGCGTCTACAAGGAGCAAATGAAATCCATCCCGTTTTTCCCGACCATCGGCAACCATGACCTGTATCAAGGCGACTCCCACTATATCAGCGCGTTCCATCTGCCCACCAATAATCTGCCGACGCTTGGCCTGAAACACCCGGAGATGCCCTACCGATTTTCCGGCACGGAACATTTTTACTCGTTTGACGTCGGCGACGTGCACATCTCCGTCCTCTACAACCCGTGGTACGCACACCACAATTTTTCAAAAGACACCAACCAGTTGCACTGGCTCACCAATGATCTCGCGCAGACCAGCAAGCCGTGGAAGATGCTGCTGACGCACTTCCCCGTAGCCTCGTCGAGCGGCCACGGCTGGAGCAGCTACGACGGCAACCCCCTGCCGGATACGTACGATTTCGGCAACACGATCTACCCCATCGTTGCCAAGTACGACGTCGACCTGATGATGGCGGGCCACTCGCATGCGTTTGAAAAATTCAGCCCGGTGGCCAACTGCGTCTCGGTGATCAGCGGTGCGGGAGGTGCGTCGCCCTACTCGTTTTACCGATTCTTCCCCGGCGCCCAGCAGTATTGGCCGAAAAACAACGCCGCCCGTATCACGGTCGAAGGCGAGCAACTCAAGGTCGAGGCGCTCGACACCGAGGGCGAGGTGTTTGACTGGTTCGTGGTCAACCGCAAGATGCCGGATCGCGACTCCTGGCTTGCTGCCTGGCATGCCCCAGTCGTCGAGACCACCCCGGCGGACGACGGCCAGGGCAACATCACCGGACAGGTGTTCGACTTTGTCGGTGAACCGATCCCGACCATCAACGGCGCGAGCGCGAACCTTGGCCAGGTGCGGGTAAATAATGACGCCACCCACCTTTACGTCGGCATCGAGCAGGCGATGATCCGGCCCAACCAAAATATTTTTCTCTTCATCGAGACTCCCAACCGACAGGGCGTCACCACGATGAACGGACTCGGCAACGGGCTGGTGCAGTTTGACAACACGAGCGAGGGCGTCGACGGGCTCGACTTTCTGCAAAACCTCTCCTTCACCAACTTCAAACCAAGCGTGGCCGCGATCCTCGGCGATGAGCGAGCCGACGCCCAGTCACGGCACGCCGCCCGGCCGGGCTTCACCCTCCGCGTAACCAGCGGCACCCCGCCCGATGTCATCACACAAAACGTCCCCTTCCCCCTTGGCCAGGGGGTGTTCCGGCTCGACCAGACGTTTAGCGATGTCCCGGGCGTCCGCCTTCAGCAGTTCAACCGCTCGCCGCAGCAGTTCAGCCAGCCGCAGGAAACCGACGCCGGCTTCATCGAGGTGGCCATCCCCTTTTCCTCGCTCGACGACATCAAGCCCGGCGACGAGATTACCCTTGGAGCGGTTGTCGGGGCCGGGGGCATCAACACCCAAAAACAATATCAATTCCGCCAGCTCGACACCGCTCACCTCGGCAGGAGCCTCACGCTCGAGCAGAACGTTCTTTATAACCTCGAAGGCGTGAAGGTGAAGCTGGCCGCGGATCCCGACCCCGATAAGGACGGATTGCCTACCGACCGCGAGATTGAGCTGGGTAGCGACCCGACCAAGCTGGACTCCGACGGCGACGGTCTGCCGGACGGCTGGGAGGTTGCCCAAGGCCTTGACCCCGCGAAACATGACGGCGACGCCGCACTGGCCCACGATCCGGACGGCGACGGCATGACCAACGGCGAGGAATTGGCCGCCGGCACCGACCCACTGGACAGCCAATCCCGACTCACGCTCAACGTCCAGACTGCGCCCAACGGCATTCGACTCCACTGGCTGGCACAGCCCGACATCCGCTATCAGGTGGCCACCTCCGCACAGGCGAATGGTCCCTACATCGCGCTTGGCCAAGTGCTCGCCCACGAGGGGCCGGAACCGATGGAGCAGGAACTCGTGCTCGATTGGCCAGCCCAGCAGGGCGATAAACCGGAAGCTTTTTTTCGAATCCAAGTTTTACCCAAGGAATGATCCATCGACTCATCCGACCTCTTGGCCAAGCGCTTGGCCTGTCCATCCTGTTGCTCGCCTCCGGCTGCGAGGAGGAACCGCCCGTGACCAAACCCACTGTACCCAACACCAACGCCCCGGCAGCCAAGCCAGGCGGTGGAACAGCTCAGGCCAAGCTCCCCACCATCAAGCTCTTCCTCGGCGCAGCCGAGTTGATCGCCGAGGTCGCCGACGAAAACCATGAGCGGCAGGCCGGCATGATGCACCGGACAGAGATGGGCGAAAACGAGGCGATGCTCTTCGTGTTCCCCTACCCGCACCAGACCGGTTTCTGGATGAAGAACACCACCATTCCGCTGTCGATCGCCTACATCGATCGCGAAAGCCGCATCGCCGAGATACACAACCTGCAACCCGGCAACACCAACACCGTCGAGTCGCGTTCCCGCCAAATCATGTACGCCCTTGAGGTGAACCAGGGCTGGTTTTCCAAAAACGGAATCAAGCCCGGCAACGTAATCAGCACCGAGAGCGGGCCACTCTCCCGCGCCGTTCGTTCCCGGTAGCGAATTGACTCCGACCTGTTTTTTCGCAAGACTCACCGCGACTGATGAGCGACGACATCGGCAAAATTCTTGAAAACTGGGACTACCGCCTTGGCCGGGTGGACGCCCGACGCGTGACCGGCGACGACGGCTCGGAGAAGCTGCAAATGCGCATCGACCTCGGCCTGCTGCAGATGAACGCCCAGTTTCGACCGGATGGCAAACGCCCGTTCGGCCACCCCACTCTGCTCGAACACTTCCTCCTTCGCCTCGAGAAACATCGCAACAAAAACGGCGGCGAGGATGACGATTTCAGCATCAATCCGGACGAGTGCGCCAAACTTCAGCAGGAGGCCATCCAGTTTCACCACCGCAGCATTTGCAACTTTGAACTGAACGACTTCGAGGCAGTCGAGCGCGACACCGACCACATCCTCGAGCTGCTCGACTTCGTGCAGGACTACGCCGCGCAGGAGGAGATAGGCAGCAGCTTTCAGCAGTTCCGGCCCCAGACGATCATGATGCAGACCCGCGCCGTGGGCACCCAGTTCATCACCAACGAAAACTACGACGAAGCCATCGAGGAAATCCGCGCCGCGATCGATGAACTCAACGACTTCTACTCCGAGATGGGCCGCGAAGAAATGGTCGACAACAGCATGGAGGTCCACTCCCTGCGAGAATGGCTAAAGGACGTTGAGACTGAAGCCGAGGAAAAACGACCGAAAACCGAGCGGGAAAAACTGGAACGCAAACTCAACAAGGCCATTAAAAACGAGAACTATGAAAAGGCCGCTGAATTGCGCGACCGAATCAGTAGTCTCGACTCCAACCCGGAGTAGCCTTTCCACTCTCCGCCCCCAAAAAAACTTGTCCAGCCAGACGGCTTCGCGGAAGCTGCCGCTCCCTCTTATACACAAGAAATGAGCGCAGACGCTAAAATACAGGAACTCGGCCTCGAGTTGCCGCCCGCCCCGGCGCCGATGGGCGTTTACAAGCCGATCGTCATCACCGGCAACCTCGCCTATCTCTCCGGCCACGGCCCGGTGAAAACCGACAGCTCACTCATGGTCGGGCGCGTCGGGGACGACCTCGACCTCGATGCCGGCTACCAATCCGCAAGGCAGGTCGGCCTGACCATGCTCGCCACCCTCCGGGAAAACCTCGGCAGCCTCGACCGCGTCAAACGCGTCATCAAGGTGCTTGGCATGGTCAACTGCACCGCCGATTTCCCCGACCACCCGAAGGTGATCAACGGCTGCAGCGAACTTTTCGCACAGGTCTGGGGAGACGAAAACGGCATCGGGGCCCGGAGCGCAGTCGGCATGGGCTCGCTCCCCGGCAACATTCCGTCGGAAATCGAGGCCATCTTCGAGATCGAGTAACCGGCCATGTCGGACGACTGGCACACGCTGGCCAACCCGGACGAGATTCCCTCGCCCGCATTGCTGATTTATCCTGATCGCGTTAAGGAAAACATCCGGCGCATGATCGTGATGGCCGGCTCCGCCGATCGACTGCGCCCCCACGTCAAGACACACAAACTCGGCGAGATCGTCCAACTCCAACTCAAGGCCGGCATCACCCGGTTCAAGTGCGCCACCATCGCCGAGGCGGAGATGCTCGCACAGGCCGGCGCCCGCGATGTGCTGCTTGCCAACCAACTCGTCGGCCCCAACGCCAGGCGCTTGGCCAAGCTGGCCGGGTGGTTTCGCGAAGTCCGCTT
>DKGH01000008.1:0-1314 GCA_002453165.1 Verrucomicrobia bacterium UBA6775 | reverse complement strand
CAGGAGGCCGGCATCACGCTGCCGGTTTTGCTCGACCTCGACGGCGGCATGGGGCGCACCGGCATCCCGCTTGGCCAGGCGGCTGTCACGCTCTATAAGCTCATTGACCAGTTGCCCGGTGTCGAACCGGCCGGGCTACACCTGTACGACGGGCATCTGCACGACAGTGACCCCGCCGAGCGCTTGGCCAAGTGGGAAACGATGATGGAACAACTCAAGTCGTTCCGTACCGATGTCGAGGCCGCCGGGCTTCCGGTTCCGGTGGTTGTTGGCGGGGGCACGCCCACTTTTCCGTTTCACACCCGGTACACCGCGCACGAGTGCAGCCCCGGCACCACGTTGCTCTGGGATTTTGGTTACGCGGAAAAGTTCACCGACCTCGAGTTTCAACAGGCGGCCGTGCTGCTCTCCCGCGTGGTCAGCAAACCGGGCAGTGACCGAGTCACGCTCGATCTCGGCCACAAAGGCATCGCCGCCGAAAACCCGCACCCACGGGTGAAATTCATCGGACTGGACGACGCTGAGGCAGTGGTGCACAGCGAGGAACATCTCACCCTGCAAACTGATCGTGCCGGCGACTTTCGAGTGGGTGATTTGCTGCACGGAATCCCCCGGCACATCTGCCCAACCGTGGCGTTGTACGACCGGGCGTATATCATTCGCCAGGGTAAACTGACCGCCCAATGGCAAGTCACCGCCCGAGCCCGCAAACTGACCTACTGATGCAATGGCAAAACAAGCACAACAGGAACACTCGACTTTCGCAGACCAAACCAGATTAAAAAACCCGACGCCCGTCCAAGCGCACCGACGCAATCAAGGACGGCTGAGACAGCCGGCCCTACCTGCGCTTGACTAAGCCGCAGGCCCCAAAACTGCTTACTGCTATTGAGCCCAACATCATGAATTCTTCAAATCAAGCTGAGGAAAACAGTCTACAGCAGAGCCGGCGGGAGCTGTGGTTTATTCTGCTCACCTGGTTGGGTTGCTGCATTTGGGTCATCGGCTACTGTTTTTTTAACGGCTACCACCTCAAGCCGGAAGAGGTGACAACCGTGCTTGGTTTTCCGGACTGGGTGTTCTGGGGGGTCGCGCTGCCGTGGATGTTTGCCAACGGCGTGACGTTTTGGTTCTGCCTGCACGTGTTAAAAAATGAGGACGACGAGGAGGTTCTCAAATGAACGAAGCCGGCACCACGAACACCGCCCTCATCAGTTTTGGTGTTTACCTGTTGGGCGTTTTTTTTCTCGCCTGGCTCTCGAGCCGTGTGCGGGAGAAAAAGGAATTCGTCGGCGAATATTTTCTCGGCAGCCG
>DKGH01000022.1:511-3522 GCA_002453165.1 Verrucomicrobia bacterium UBA6775 | reverse complement strand
GGTGGGGAGCAAGGTGCGCTTGCGGCGCGGTGGTGGCGAGACAGTGCGTGAAAAGTTTTCCGGTGGCGGTTACCTCAGCGGGGACAGCGGCGAACTGGTGTTCGCTGCGGGATCGCTTGGCCAAGGGGCGGTGCTTGAGGTGGAATGGGCCGATGGTTCAGGCCCGACGCGCATACCCACTCCTGAGCCGAACTCCATTTACCACATCGAGAAACCGGCCTTGGCCAAGCGCTTGGCCAAGCGCGATATTCCTCAAACCAAGCCGATGTTCCGTCAGATGCCGGCAGCCATCGACTTTCGTCATTTCCCCAGCTTGGCCAAGGACTACGACGAGAATCCGTTTTTGCTTAAGCGACTCAGCGCGACTCCGGCGCCGATGCTGGTTCGTGACTTTGATGAAAATGGATGGCTCGATGTCGGTTTCCAACTGGCGAGGAGCGATGGGGTGCAGGTTTTTCTGAATCAGGACGGACAACAATTTACCTCTGTCGCCTCGAGGTACTCCAACCCAACTGGGTTGCTGCCCAACGCCGGTTGGCTGGATGGCTTAGCCGTCGAGGCTGGGCGCCCCAGTTTTGCCGGTGCGCTCAACGGGAAGGTTACCGGGTTAACGCCCAATCAGTCGGTGCGGTTGGTCTTGCGGGCGGATATCGATGGCAACGGATCGGTTGATGCGTTGTTCATTTCGCAGGACTCGATGCTGGATCATCCTGCGTCGAGTCGGCCGTTCGTTTTTCTAAAACGCGACGAAGCTTTCGTCCGATCGGAAGCGGTCGAGAATTCGCTTGGCGACTTGGGGAGGGTGAGCAGCGCGATCCTCGTGGACATGGACGGCGATCATGATGCGGATCTGTTGGTCTCACGCGAGGCCGGGAGCATCGGCCTGTACGAAAACCGTGCGGACAAATTTGTGGACATCAGCGAGTCGGTCGGTCTGTCAAGCCACGTTGGACTTTGGCAGGGATTGGCCGTGGGGGATTTTGACAACGATGGGCGGCCGGACATCGCTGCCGGCAATATCGGTCGCAACGGTCCGCTGGAACCGTACAGGGAAAGTCTGGTTTTCTTGAGTCGTGGAACTGATCCCCGGTTGACGTTGTTCGCGCTGGCGGAGGGAGAGAAACTTTTGCCGATCGACGACATGGACCTGTATTCGCGGGTGGTAAACCGTGCCGCCTTGCCGGAGACTTATCGGGGGTTTTCCGATGTCGATCTTTCGGAGGTGCTGAAATCGTTCGCGCCGATGAAGCGAACGGAGATCAATTGTTTGGAGACGTCTATTTTTTTTAACCGTGGCGGCCGGTACAAGCGGGTTGCCCTGCCGACTGCCGCTCAGTTGAGTCCGGTTTCAGCGATCAACGTTGCGGATTTTGACAACGACGGCTTCGATGATTTGTTTCTCAGCCAGAACTGGTACTCGATTCGACCGGACCTCGGCCGACTGGACTCTGGTGCGGGATTGGTCCTGCTTGGCCAAGGGGAGGGAATGTTCACTGCATTGGATTCAAGCCGGAGCGGATTGACGATCCTCGGGGAGAATCTCAATGCAGTCGTGGGGGATTTCGATCGCGACGGACGAGTCGATATTGTCGCGCCGCAAACGCTTGGCCAAGCGCACTACTACCTTGGCCAAGCGGAGAAGCGCGGCATCCTGGTGTCGTTTGCTGTCGGATCGCGCTTGGCCAAGCGCTTGGGCGGAACGGTGTGCTTGACCTACGGGGACGGCACCGCCTCGCCACGCAGGTGGCTCCACTCTGGGGATGGCGTGTTGTCACAATGCGCTGCCGGGATCGTGCTTGGCTACTCTGCTTGGCCAAGCGCGATTGAAATAGTGTGGGCGAACGGCGAAAAACAAACTATCCCTGTCCGGCCGGAGACGCATGATTACGTTGTTCCATAAATTGACGATTCTTCTTGGCTGCGCGCTGTTCTTGGCCGGATGCGGTGCACCGTCCGAACCAGAGGCTCCCGTTGAGGTCGAGTCCAAGCCGTTTGTTTTTAATCCCTCTATCCGGATGGTGGCGGTGGACCCCGGTCGTTACATCCGTGTAACGGATATTCAGCAGACGATCACTCTCACGAAAAGATTTTGGATTGGGACACACGAGATCAGTCAAAAGGAGTTCGAGTCGGTGATGGGCAGCAATCCCAGCTTTTTCAAGGGGGAGATGCTACCGGTGGAGAAGGTGAAATTTGATCAGGCGGTCGAGTATTGTCGGGCGCTGACGTTGCGGGATCGAAAGGAGGGGCGTATCCGGCAGAACATGATATACCGATTGCCGACCGAGGCCGAGTGGGAGTTTGCCTGTTTGGGCGGCGTAAATACACCGTTTTCCTTTGGGGGTTTGGATAAATCCGGCGAATTCGCCTGGTCGGCAGAAAATGGGGCGGACAAAACTCAGCCGGTTGGCGGCAAAAAACCCAACGCCTGGGGACTTTACGACATGCACGGGAATGTCTGGGAATGGGTGGTGGATTGGTTTGCACCGCATCCCAAGGCAGTCCAGTTGATCGATCCGGCAGGGCCGTCGGGCGGTAAACACAAGGTGTTCAAGGGTGGGGGATGGTCGCACGAGGCCAAGTTTGCCCGAGTCACATCGCGAATCATGATGGCACCGGACATGGGGATCAATTTCGTGGGATTCCGCGTGGTTTTGTCCGAAACTGACGGTTCACTATAAAATAATTCAATACGCTTTGTTTGGGGGTGTCGGCAACTCAATTCATTGGGTATCAGCGTTTTCCCTAAAATATTTTGTTTCATAAATATGACTTTGGGCCTTGACCGGCACCCCAAAAATGTACGACCTTGCGCGTCCCTTAACCATTTGAGGAAACTGTTATGACCAAAACAACCCGCGGAAGAGGTGTCTTCGCCAGTGCATTAGTGCTGCTGGCCGGCGTCTTTTCCCTAAACGCACAAAACGGGATTGAACCCCGTTATGAAAAGTACAACGCGGATAGGAAGTCCATTGAAGTCGATGGCGACCTGTCTGATTGGGCCGGCGTGA
>DKGH01000022.1:0-141 GCA_002453165.1 Verrucomicrobia bacterium UBA6775 | reverse complement strand
GAGGCCAGTGACGGACGTGAAGGCGGCAAGGGCAACGTAGAGATCGACGGAACCACCTATTCCACCTTCGCGGAGTTCGCGGGTGGCACATGGAGCGGGCCGGACGATCACACCACCTCCATCGCAGTGGCATGGGATCAC
>DKGH01000098.1:3560-3997 GCA_002453165.1 Verrucomicrobia bacterium UBA6775 | reverse complement strand
TTGGCCATGCTGCAGAGCATGGAGGTGTGTGCGCCGTAGGACACGTCGGCCACTGGTTTTTTGCGGGAGCGAATACAGTCGATCCAATTGCGACGATGGCTGTTGCCGATCTCAGGCAATCTCCACGCGTCCTTGCCAAACGGCGAGGTGATGGCCGTTTTCGGGTTGGCGTCAATACCTCTTCGATCGACATAAAGTGTGCCCTCGCTGCCGTAGAAAACGCAGTCATTGAATTTGTCACCGGTGGTCTCGTGAACAAATTCGACGCCGTTCTTATAGATCATCCGCAGGCCGCTGCTGCCCTTCTTTGGCGGAATGACTTTGACGGGAATTGTTTCGTCGAGATCCATCGCCCACTTGGCGATGTCAAAGTGGTGCGCGCCCATGTCGCTGAGTCCGCCGCCGGCATATTCACGGTAACGCCGCCATTGCGGGAA
>DKGH01000098.1:1462-3172 GCA_002453165.1 Verrucomicrobia bacterium UBA6775 | reverse complement strand
AGCCGGCCCCAGCCACATCTCCCAGTCTATGCCATCCGGCTTGGCCTCCGTTGGCAAATCGCAGCGGACCGCCGGGGCGCCGACACCGATTTTCACCTTCTTAACTTCGCCGATTCGGCCATTGCGCACGCACTCGACCGCCTGCCGGAATTTCCCGCCGTACTCTGTGCGCTGCTGGCTGCCGACCTGAAAGACGATGTTGTTTCGCCGGGCAGCCTTGATCGTCTCGAGCGCAGCACGCACGGTGACGGTCAGCGGTTTTTCACAGTAGACATCCTTCTTGGCGTCCGCCGCCATGATGGCCGGCATCGCGTGCCAATGATCGGGCGTACCGATGACAACTGCATCCACGGACTTGTCGTTGAGGATGTCCCGGAAATCGACGGTGGATTTGCAACCGTGTTTCTCGCCGTATCGACCGGCGACACGCTTGACGGCCTCGTCCAGCCGAACTTTGGCCACCTCGGCGATGGAGGCAACCCGGCAGTCCGCTTGGCCAAGGAAGAAATTGAGGTGGCTCGAGTTCATGCGGCCAAAGCCGATGAAACCAAGGTTGATCCGCTCGCTTGGCTTGTTCGCCCAGGCACCGGACGGGATGATGTTGGGGGCAACGACCGCTGTTGCAGCGGTCGATCGAATGAATTGACGACGTGAAAGTTTCATAACGAAAAAAGCAGCACGGGAATTGGATGCCCACAACTGACCGGAGTCAAGTTTCCGTTGATGACACAGAAATTACAAAGAGGGCTAGATATTTGACGGGAGGTTCTCTAGGCTCAAACCAACCGGGTTCATTACCACTCCCCCATGAAAGCACTGGTCAAAAAAGAACCAAAGGAAGGTCTATCGCTCGAATCGGTCCCCGAACCGCAACCGGGGCCGAGCGACGTTCTCATCAAAATCAGCCACACAGGCATTTGCGGTACCGATCTACACATTTACAAATGGGACGAATGGGCCAGCAAAACGGTGCCCACTCCGATGGTCGTCGGGCATGAATTCGTCGGTGAAATCGTCGAGACTGGCGAGAACGTCCGCGATTTTCGCGTGGGCGAGATCGTCAGCGGCGAGGGGCACGTGGTATGCGGGCATTGCCGCAACTGCATGGCCGGCCGGCGGCACTTGTGCAATGACACGGCAGGCATCGGCGTCACGCGGCCGGGGGCTTTTGCCGAATACATCGCGTTGCCTCAGACGAATGTGTGGGTGCACAAGCCAGAGATCGATCGTGAAGTGGCGTCGATCTTCGATCCGTTTGGTAATGCCACGCATTCGGCATTGAGCTTTCCCGTTTTGGGTGAGGATGTGCTGGTGACTGGCGCGGGGCCAATTGGGATTATGTCCGCCGCCATCGCCCGCCATGCCGGCGCGCGGCACGTGGTGATCACGGACGTGAACGAGTACCGCCTCAAGCTCGCCCGGCAAATGGGCGTTACGCGAGCGGTCAATGTTTCGCAGGAAAAACTCGCCGAAGTGCAGGCGGAGCTGGGCATGGACGAGGGCTTTGACGTGGGCCTAGAGATGAGCGGTAACCCGAATGCGTTTAATGATATGCTCGAAAACATGTGCCACGGCGGCAAGATCGCGATGCTCGGCATCCCGGAAAAGGAGATGGCGATCGACTGGAACAAGGTGGTGTTCAATATGCTGACGATCAAGGGCATCTACGGCCGTGAGATGTACGAGACGTGGTACAAAATGACCGTGATG
>DKGH01000098.1:0-1119 GCA_002453165.1 Verrucomicrobia bacterium UBA6775 | reverse complement strand
TCGAGGGCGGCCTCGACATCGCGCCGGTGATCACGCACCGGTTTGGTTTTGAGGAATTTGAAAAAGGATTTGAGACGGCACTGAGCGGCGATAGTGGCAAGGTGATTTTGAAATGGTGACCAACCCATGTACGGCGATTTAAAAAACCAACTGAAGGCCGAGCTGTACGAAATCCGCGCGGCCGGCCTCTACAAGGGAGAGCGGGTGATCGACACACCGCAGGCGGCACGGGTGAGCGTGGGCGAGCGCTCGGTGCTGAACATGTGCGCGAACAATTACCTCGGGCTGGCGAGTCATCCGGAGGTGATCGAAGCCGCGCGCGATGCGCTCGATGAATGGGGCTACGGCCTGGCGAGTGTGCGCTTCATCTGCGGCACGCAAGCCATCCACAAGCAACTCGAGGACAAGCTCAGCGATTTCCTCGGGATGGAGGACACGATCCTTTACACCTCGTGCTTCGACGCCAACGGCGGACTGTTCGAGACATTGCTCGGCCCGAATGACGCGGTCATTTCCGATGAGCTCAACCACGCCTCAATCATCGACGGCGTGCGCCTCTGCAAGGCCAAGCGCTTCCGCTACAAGAACAACGACATGACCGACCTTGCTGCCCAACTCGAGGCAGCCAAGGGCGCGCGGCGCATTCTCATTGTGACAGATGGCGTGTTCTCGATGGACGGCTACCTCGCAAACCTCCCGGCCATCTGCGATCTCGCCGACGCGCACGGTGCGCTGGTGATGGTCGATGACTCCCACGCCGTCGGTTTCATGGGCGCGCGCGGCCGCGGCACGCACGAGCATCACGGCGTGATGGATCGCATCGACATCATCACCGGCACCCTTGGCAAAGCCCTCGGCGGCGCCAGCGGCGGATACACCAGCGGTCGCGCGGAGATCATCGAATACCTCCGCCAACGCTCGCGCCCGTATCTCTTTTCCAACACCGTTGCGCCCAGCATCGTTGCCGCCTCCATCAAGGCCATCGAGTTGCTCAACGCCTCGACCGACCTGCGCGATCGCCTGGAGGCCAACACAAAATTATTCCGCGAACAAATGGCCGACAGCGGCTTTCACATTCTTGAAGGCACGCATCCGATCACGCCCATCATGCTCGGCGAC
>DKGH01000138.1:31618-33865 GCA_002453165.1 Verrucomicrobia bacterium UBA6775 | reverse complement strand
GACGGCGATCGCGGCGGCAGGCCGCCAAGGCCGGATGACCGCGGTGGCAGGGAAGAGCCGACACGTGATTTTTCTAAGGCCGAAAAACTTTCCCCCTCCAACAAGAAGCCGTCCAAGAAGGGGCTTTACCACGAGGGAACGCTCCGCACGTTGTTCATCACGACCAAGGACGATGAGTGGAAGGAGGAAATGGAGGCCTTTTATCGAACCGACGTCGCCGTGCCGGCGGACCTAATCGTCGATGGCAAACTGTACAAGGACGTCGGGTTAAAGTATCGCGGCAACTCATCCTACTTTTCCGTGTCACCCGATTTGAAGCGCTCGATCAACCTGTACATCGACCACAAGCATGACGGCCAAAAACTACTCGGCTACAAGACGCTGAACCTGTTGAACAGCAACTCGGATCCGACATTCATGCGGGAAGTCATCTACTCGCACATTGCCCGGGACTACATTCCGGCCTTCAAAGGCAACTTCATCAAGGTCGTCATCAACGGCGAGAGCTGGGGGATCTACTCGAACATCCAGCAGTACAACAAGGATTTCCTTGAGGACAATTTCAACACTCGCGGGGGTGTCCGCTGGAAAATCGGCGCCGGTGGTGGGGGTCGCGGCAACCTGCGCTATCCTGGTGACAAAAAGGAGGATTACGCCGGATTCCAGTTGCGCACTGATGGGGCCGATGACGCGTGGACGGAGCTGCGCCAATTCACAAAGTTGTTGGATGAAACTCCTCTAGATCTGCTTGAGGAAAAACTGAGCGACCGCTTTAATCTAGACGGGGCGTTGTGGTCGCTCGCGCTGGAGTGCGTTTTTCAGGACGAGGGTTATTTCACCCGCGGAAGTGATTACAACCTGTACCTCGACCCGGACGGACGCTTCCAGTTGCTGCAGCACGACGGCAACGAGGTCATGAACATCCCGGGCGGCCCAGGCATGCCCTCCGGTTTGAACGGGCCAAAACTGGAGCCTTTTTACAATGCCGACAACGAGGACCGGCCGCTGATGCACAAGCTGTTTCAGGTGCCTCAAATCAAGGCCCGCTACCGGCATCACCTGAAGACGATTACCGAGGAGTGGATCGACTGGGGAAAAATCGGCCCCTTGGTCGCTGGTTACTCGGAGTTGATCTCAGACGAGATCCAAAAAGATGTCCGCAAGCACAGCTCGTTTGAAGCCTTCAAAAAAGGACAGGTCGAGACCAGCTCGGACGGACGCCGCACCAAGCTCGGCCTCAAGCCGTTCACCATCGGCCGCCGCGAGTTTTTGTTGAACCATCCGGATGTGAAACTGCCAGCGCCAAATATTGGGTCGGTGAATGAGATCGATGGGGCCAAGTCTAATGAGACCATCCGTGTTGTAGCCAAGACAACCGGCGACACCAAGGCTGAGACTGTCATCCTCTGGCACGCAGACGGTTTCAACGAGCCGTACCAACAGGTCATCATGCACGATGACGGCAAACACGGCGACGGCAAGGCGGACGACGGGGAGTTCGGGGCAAACATCCCGGCCCAGCTCGCCGGAAAAAAAGTCCGTTACTACGTCGAGGCACGCTCCGGTGGAGAAGAAATGACATCCGATTTTTACCCGTCCCGTGCTGAGGCCAAGCCGCTTACCTTCCGCGTGAAGGCGGCCAAGGCCGACGATTCCGCACTTCGAATCAACGAGGTTGTCGCAGAAAACAAGGCCACTATTAAGGATCCACAGGGGGACTTTGACGACTACATCGAGATCGTGAACACGTCTGATGCCGAAGTGGATTTGGCCGGCAAATTCCTGACCGACAACAAAAAGAATCCGCGCAAATGGAAGTTCCCTAAAGGGACGAAGATTGAAGCGAACGGTCGGTTGGTCATTTGGGCGGATGAAAACGGCAAAGCCAAGGACGGCCTCCACGCCAATTTCAAGTTGGCCAAGTCAGGCGAGACGATTCAGCTCGTTGACAGCGACGCCTCCGGCAACCTAATCCTCGACGAGGTCAAATTCGCCAAGCTCGAAACCGACCAGGCGCTGCGTCGCCTGCCGGACGGCAAAGGTGAGCCAGCCGTCGGCAAGCCAAGCCCCGGCAAAGCAAACGAATAACCCTGCACTGCAACCGCTTTTCAACAGCCCCTGTTTATCGGGGGCTGTTTTCTTTTGGCCGGGCTTGGCCAAGCCCTTGGCTTTTGCTACCCCTTCCCATCTCATGTTCTCGACTCAAAAATATTTGTTTGCTGTTGCCCTGTTGCTTTTCCCCGGCTT
>DKGH01000138.1:30672-31275 GCA_002453165.1 Verrucomicrobia bacterium UBA6775 | reverse complement strand
CTTGGCCAAGCCGGCATCTCCCAACATTGTCATCATCATGGTAGACGACATGGGCTACTCAGATATCGGCTGCTACGGCGGGGAGATCGAAACTCCGAACCTCGACAAGCTCGCCGCCAATGGCCTCCGGTTCACCCAGTTTTACAACTCCGGCCGCTGCTGCCCAACGCGGGCGTCGTTGCTCACCGGTCTGCATCCGCATCAGGCCGGGATCGGGCACATGACAAACACACCGGCCAAGCCCAAGTCGCACGATCGCGGCGTCCCGGGTTTTCGCGGTTTTCTCAACCGTAAATGCGTCACGATCGCGGAGGTCCTCAAGCCAAGGGGCTACCACACGCTGATGTCCGGCAAGTGGCACGTCGGCTATCATGGCAAACAAAAGTGGCCGCTTCAACGCGGGTTCGACCGCTACTACGGGATCATTGCCGGGGCATCGAATTTCTTTCGGCCGGAGGGGCGTCGTGGGCTGACGCTTGGCAATGAGCCGGTCAAGCCGGAGGGGGATTACTACACCACGGACGCGTTCACCGACTACGCCATTCAGTTCGTCGAGGAAGCCAACGATCGGGATGACCGGCCGTTTTTCCTCTACCTCGCCTA
>DKGH01000138.1:0-30264 GCA_002453165.1 Verrucomicrobia bacterium UBA6775 | reverse complement strand
AGGCGGCTGGGACAAGGTCAGTCGTGATCGTTACAAGCGGATGCTCGACATGGGCTTGATCAGGAAAGAATGGGGCAAGGCACCGCGAGACGCACGCGGCTGGGACGAACTTTCAAAAGAGAAAAAAGTGGAGCTGGATTTAAGGATGGCAATCTACTCCGCCCAGGTTGATTCAGTGGATCAAAACGTCGGTCGACTGATTGCGTCTTTGAAGAAAATGGAGCGTCTCGGCAACACGATTATTTTTTTTCTGAGCGACAATGGCGGCTGCGCCGAGGGCGGTGAACTGGGAGGCGGCGCGAAGGAGGATCTTGAGAGCGATCGGGGCTTCATGCTCTCCTACGGGCGCGCGTGGGCCAACGCCTCCAACACACCGTTCCGCCGTTACAAACATCATGTGCACGAGGGCGGCATGGCCACGCCGTTGATTGTGCATTGGCCGGACGGCATCGCTGCCAAGGGGGAATTCAGAACACAGCCTGCTTTTCTCCCCGACCTAATGGCAACGACAGTGGCCGCCACCGGGGCTTCCTACCCCAAGCGTTATCACGGCAACAACATCCCCCCAATGCAGGGCTTGAGCCTCCTCCCGGCCTTTGCCAATAAATCACTCGGCAACCGGCCCTTGTATTGGGAGCATGAACGCAACAAGGCCATTCGCATCGGCTACTGGAAACTCGTCACGGCTGGCGACAACGACTGGGAACTGTACAACCTCGCCAACGACCGGGCTGAAGGCACCAACCTCGCTGCCGCTCATCCGGAACGCGTCAAGGTCATGGCTGACCAGTGGGAAGCGTGGGCACGTAAAGCGAAAGTCGTCCCGCGTGACCGAAGCGCAAAATAGCACTACTCTACCCTCAAAATGCGGTGGTTGCTGGAGTCGACCACGTAAAGTTTCCCCTTCTCCCACGTCACACCGTGCGGCTGCTTAAGTTTGATTTTTCCACGGCCAAGCAGTGTCGAAACTTCCCTCGTCTTTGGATTAAACTTGCGGATCAAGTGGTTCACGTCATCGGCCACGTAGACATTTCCGGCGGGGTCGGTGCAAATGTGTTTCGGCCCTCTGAATCGTGCTAATGAACCAACACCATCGGCGCTCCCTTTGTTTCCGTTGCCCGCAACGGTGTAAATTTTTCCGTCTGGGCGAATGACGCGCAGGGCATGACCTCCGCGCTCAAGCACATAAACATTCCCGGCCTCGTCACTGCAAACTGCGCGCGGATCGACCAGCGGGGACTCGGTAGCCATCGTGCCGTCTTTCGGGATGCCTCTATTTCCGTTCCCGGCAATGGTCTTGACGATACCGGAATGCAAATCCATCTCGCGGATGCGCCTGTTTTTCAGGTCGGCGATGTGCAGTTTGTCTCCCTTCGGACTCAACGTGATACACATGATGTAGTTGAACTCCGCCTTGGCCGCCTGCCCGTCGTCTCCACTAAACCCGGGCTTTCCGGTTCCAGCGATGGTGGTGATCTGCCCATCGGCATCGATCTTTCGGATGCAGTGATTCCAGCTATCGGAAATGTACACGGAATCATCCGGGCCAACCGCCAAATTGTGCATGCCGTTGAAGGTCGCTTGGGCAAGCGGGCCTCCGTCTCCTTTGTAACTTTTGCTACCATCCCCGCCGACGTGAGTCCGTACGCCGTTGGCCAAGCGATGCACACGGCTGCCCTCGAGTTCAACTATCCACATGCGGCCCTTGGAATCAAAGTCCACACCAAACGGGCGATGCAGAGGGTTCGGCCTCGCGGTCACCGCGCCACCTTCGCCGGGGTTCCAACTCCCATCGATGAGCGTTACCTTCGGCTCGGCTTGAGTGGTGGCCGCGATGGCAACGAGCAGGATGCAGGGGATAAGTTTCATTATTTTCTGTTCCGCTTGGCCGCCATTTCCGTCGCTTGGCCAAGATCACCCTGACTGGCCATCCAATCCTGCAGTTGCTGTTTGAGGCGGGCCTTGACCTTGGCCTGTTTTACCTGTCCAGCGAGATTGTTCAACTCGTGCGGGTCGCTATTGAGATCGTACAACTCATCGTTGGGCCTGTTTAAATAACGCTTAACCAAAAGAGCCGCCTTGGCGTCGGTTTTGGCGGCTTGTATCCATGATGCCCAGTATTTTTCCTTGTCATTTTTTGTGACGGCGTTGTTGAAGGTCACCGTGTGGTTCAGGTTCATGATGTACTTCCATTTGCCAGCACGGATGGAGCGTACCGCGTACCCGGTTGGCGGCGAGCCGATGGCATTAATTTGCGTGTGCACCCCGTAGGTTACCGAGTTGTGCCGCTTGGTTTTGCCCTGCAACACGCCGAGAAAACTCCGGCCATCTAGGCCCTTGATCGCTTCGCCGCCGGCCATCTCCACCAATGTGGGAGCAACGTCGACGTAGTGGATCATGGCATCGCTCACACTTCCGGGTTTCACTTGGCCGGGCCACCGGACGATGAAACCAACATTGAGTCCGTTCTCGTAACAGGTCCATTTGCAGCCGGGATACTGCGCGCCCTGTTCGGTGGTGAAAATCATGGCGGTATTGGTCGCCTGTTTTGTTTCATGGAGAATCTTCATGCACTCACCAACCTCCCGGTCGAGGTCAGTGATCTCGGCGTAATAACGGGTCAACGATTCTCGCATCTCCGGCGAGTCGATCCAGTAAGGTGGGATGGTCAGCTTGGCCAGGTCGTACTGCGATGCATCGCCTGCGGACCACGGAACATGCGGGCTGTTAGACGTGACCAACAGACAGAATGGCTGCTTCTTGTCGCGCGCAACAAACTCCCGGATTGCGGCGGAATCCACCTTCCTCGAAACCTGCTCAAACGGAAAAGAAGACGGCGGGCCGAAGTGCCGTTTGCCGCTCAGCCCAACGCGATACCCCAGTGCCTTGAGGTAATGCACGAGGCTCTTCGTGCCCGGCTTGACCTTGGAATGATTCGGATACGCCCCGCTCCGTACCGGGTACAGGCCGGTGTACATCTGCTGGCGTGTCGGTGCACACATGGCCGTAGATGTATACGCCATGTTAAACCGCATCCCTTGGCTAGCCAGCCGGTCGATGTTTGGCGTCTTCACATCCTTATTGCCGTAGACGCCAACGCTATCCTTGTTCAAGTCATCTGCGATCACGATCAATATGTTTGGCTGCCTCGCCGCCTCCGCTTGGCCAAGCGATGCCGCCAAAAAAATCGCAAACGCAACTGTCGAAAGTGTGTGTACTTTAGATCGGATCATCATCTCGCGCTTCCGTATCAAACAGAGCCTGAGCCGGCAAGGCCGGGATGGTCGCTCACTTTGAGCGGTTTGTTTTCGCGGTGGGACTGCTCACCCAACTCTGAGAGGATGAAACTCATGCGGACTTCCTCATGCGCGACCGGCGCCGGCTTTCCTTCGTTGATGCATTCGAGAAATTCAACCAGCTCGCGCTGGTACGCCTCTTTGTAGCGACTGGGAAATGAGTGTTCAATCGTAGGCCTGTGCAGGCCTTCCTTGTTCGACAACACGGTGGAAACCGGTGCCCGGTTTTCCGCCTGCAACATCCCCTCGCTGCCGAACACCTCGATTCGTTGATCGTACCCGTATGCCGCAAATCGGTTTACGTCGATGCTGGCGATCATGCCGTCGTCGTACTTGAGAGTGACGAGGACGTTGTCCAGGTCGTTTAGTTTTCCGATGCCTTCGACGAAGCTGCTGCCGACGGCAAAAATCTCGACTGGATTACGGCTGGTGATAAAACGCAGCATGTCAAAATCGTGGACAATGCAGTCATGAAAAATACCGTGCGATGTGCTAATGTATTCCATCGTAGGGAGCGGTGAGTCTCGGGAGGTGACGCGCAACATCTGGAGCACCCCTACCTGCCCGGCCTGCACCCCTGCGGCAAGACTTGCAAAGGACGGATCAAAGCGACGATTGAAGCCAACGAACAGCGGTAGGTCGTAGCGCTTGGCCAAGTCGAAACAGGTATCAATCTCGTTGAGATCACTTCCCAGCGGTTTTTCCGTGAAGACCGGTTTGCCGGCCTTGAGCGCGTTTTGGATCTGCCCGAAATGCTCATGCGTCGGCGAGGCAACGATCACGGCATCGACGTCCGCTTGGCCAAGCGGTGCATCCACGTCCGTTGCGTAGGCGCACTCCAGTTCGGCGGCCAAGCGCTTAGCCCTGGCTTCATCAACATCCACCACGCATTTCAGCCGCAGGCCGGGTATCGCCTGAATGCTCTGGATGTGAAACTTCCCCGCCCGTCCCAGGCCAAGCAGCACCACGTTTTTTCGATCGATTAAACTCATCTGTCCATTTTTGAATTATTCATTCCCTATTTCCATCTCTGTCTTGCCTCCATGTTTGCGGAGAAGCTCGGCTAACGGCCCGCTGGGGGCGGCTGCTTCCGCTGCAGGATTGCCTGGCATACCGGAGCTATAAAGCAAATCAAGAGGCGTCCTCCCTTGACCGTTCACAGCGTTTACATTTGCTCCTTTTGTAATTAATAATCCCACCAGTTGAACGGTGTTGTTTTGATTCATATCGAGAGACCTATGGCTGATGATCGAGTGCAATGGCGTGCCTCCAAATTGAGAGTTCGCGTTAGCTCCATTTTCAATTAATAAATTCGCAACTTCAACTGACTTAACCTGATGTAATAATCCATCCAGCTTGGCTTTCAAATCTGTCCCGCTGGCCAGGAGCAGGTCCACGATCTCCGCGTGATCCAACTGTACTGCCCGGCTAAATACATCTTTTATTTTTTTCGATTCTTCCCCGCCGTCGGATATGTGTTTTTTTACGGCCTCCGCATTTCCTGAGTTCACTGCCGCTACGATGGATTCCTTTGCTCCGCTTTCCCCGCCGTGCTTTCGCAGTATCGTAGCTATTTTAACCCTTTCTTCTCTGGCGGCTTTGTGCCAGCGGGTACTTCCATATATCGCTTTATCCAATGGAGTATTGCCGAGTGAATCCTTGATATTCACATTGGCTCCGTTTGCAATGAGCAACTCAATTAACTCGGTTTCTCCGTATGAGAAGAAGGCCCAGTAGTGTAAAATGGCCGCGCCGTTCTGATCCTTAAAATTCACGTCTGCGCCACCGGCAATCAACAACTCGGCAACTTCCTTGTTTTTCGAGTAATGCAGTGGAGGATTAATGAAATCCTCCAAATACCGCTCTCCAAGATTCGCTGAATTAGGATCTGTTCCCGCTGCCAAGTGTTGCTTGATAGCCTCTGTGTCACCCTCCATTGCTGCTTCATGGATAGAGATATCAGGAAGCGTCGGTTTGCCGCAGCCGGTCATTAAAACAGCCACGATTGAAAAGATGATTTGTGGTTTCATTTCCTTCTGCGGATTTGCTTATCAGCCAGTCAGCCCGTCGGCAAGCTGCTGGTTCTGCCTTGTGAGGGAAGGCGACGGTGATTAAAACGTCCCCGTGCCGGATTCCTCCCATAAACGCGCCAATCAAAATACATTCTCGCTCAAGCGTTACATCGACCAGAGCATGAGGCAGGTCGACACAGCGTTGAACCGGCATCTGCCCAAGGCATCAGCAAAACCGAAAACGCTGCACGAATCGATGCGTTACTCGGTGTTCGCCGGCGGCAAACGGTTGCGACCGATTCTTTGCAAGGCCGCTGCCGAGGCGTGCGGGGGCGACCCTAAGAACTCGCTCATGCTCGGCTCGGCGGTGGAGTGCATCCACACCTACTCATTGATTCATGACGACCTTCCGGCCTTGGACAACGACGATTACCGGCGCGGCAACAAAACCAACCACATCGTTTACGGGGAGGGCATCGCGGTGCTGGCCGGGGACGCGCTGCTCACTCTGGCTTTCGAGTTGGCCAATGAGGCCAATCCGACCAAGCGCTACAAGCAAAACGATTTCGTGGGTGAATTGGCCAAGACTGCCGGGCACGCCCAATTGATCGCTGGACAGGTGGCCGACCTCGAAGGTGAGGGGAAGCCGGTGTCGCGTGCCGAACTTCGATACATTCACGAGCGCAAAACCTCCGCGCTGCTGACCTGTTCCGTAAAACTCGGCGGCATGTCCGCCAACTGCACACCCCGCCAACTCGAGGCGCTGACCGATTTTGGCTACCACGTCGGGCTGGCGTTTCAGGTAATCGACGACATCCTCGACGTCACCCAATCATCCGAGCAGCTCGGCAAAACCGCCGGCAAGGATGAGGCGGTGCAAAAGGCGACCTACCCCTCCATCGTTGGCTTGGAAAAATCCCGCAAAATCGCTGCTGAACTGACGTCCAAGGCCTATCAGGCGCTGAAGCCTTTCCGCGGCAGGGCCGTTGCGCTGGAAGCACTTGCGGACTATCTGCTGAAGCGCGACCACTGAGCTTGGCCAAGCGGAGTTAGCGCCGGCGTTAAACAGGTTTGATTTTTTGCGCTTGGCCAAGTTTACTCGGCGCACGCTGAAACAACAGCTCTTCAACAAATGGCAGCTAAAGCTAAAAATCCATTGGTGAGCATCCTCATGGGAAGCCAGTCCGACTGGGGCGTCATGTCCAATTGCGCCCAGAAACTCGAAGACCTTGGCATTCCGTGGGAAGCTCAGGCCATCTCAGCGCACCGTGCCACCGATGCGCTGATCAAGTACCTCTCCACAGCGGAGAAACGCGGCGTGGAAGTCATCATCGCCGCCGCCGGCGGTGCCGCCCATCTTCCCGGCGTGGTCGCCGCTAAGGTCACCCTGCCGGTGCTTGGCGTGCCGATGGAATCTGCCTCACTCAAGGGCATGGACTCACTGCTGTCGATCGTTCAAATGCCAGCCGGCGTCCCAGTGGGCACTCTCGCGATTGGCAAGCCGGGCGCTATCAACGCCGCACTGCTGGCTGTAGCCATCCTTGGTGTGAAGTCGGCCAAGTACAGGAAGATTTACGACAACTTCCGCAAGGATCAGACAAAGAAAGTCTTGGCCAAGCGGAAGCTGGAGTTGCCGGCGAGCTAATTTAACTCATTAACCAAATACTAACGGCTGTCTTCGCGCAGCCGTTTTTTATTATTTAACCTGTATTTTTCTCTCGCAATAGTACGGGCAGGGGCGCAGCATGAAGGCTTTGCATGAGCGAAAAACAGGTCATTAACAAGAAAATTGAGGCAGCTGCCGGTCGGCGGAAGATTCAGGCCGGCTGGCGAGGCATGTGGCTTGGCTTGTGGGTCGGCGTCTGCCTTTGGCTAGTGACGATCGCTACGTACAAACTGCTGCCCATTTCCACGGCGACGGTGTTTTGGATGGTGATCGTTGGCCTTTCGTTTCCGGTGATCGGCCTGGCCCTCGGCTTGGCCAAGCGCTTCGCCGCCCGCGACACGGCTCGCTGGCTGGATCAGGAAACCGGACTGAAAGAGCGCCTGAGTACGGCTGTCGAGTTGACAGAAACAGAGGCCAAGGGCTCCGAGTGGTCGGCATTGGTCATACGGGATGCCGCCCAGGCCGCTGATGAAATTGAGCCAAGTAGGCTGCTCCCGCTTCGACTGCCTGCGTTGTGCAACTGGACCCTGCTGCTGTTGATCGCCTGCTTTGCGCTTGGCTTTGTGCCGGAACACCGTAGCAACGCCTATCTGGATCAGCAGCGAGATACCGCCATCATCGAGGACGTCGGAACCAATCTGGAGAATCTCACCAAGTGGCAGGTAAAGGAAAACCAGCCACAATTTGATCCGACCGAGGAGGTGCTTGAGTCTGTGGAGAAACTTGGCCGGGAATTCCAGAAGGGCGAACTGCTCCGCGACGAGGCCTTGGCCAAGCTCACCAGTCTGGCCGAGCAACTGCGTGATGAAGCCAAAAAGCTGGACCAAGCGCAGACGATCAACAAGTTGCAACAGGCAGCCAGGACTCCGGCCGGAACGGCGGCTCCCTCCCCGGCGGAAATGCAAAAGCAAATGGCTGAGCTGGAGGAAGGCCTCGGAGATGCGAAGGACGCCAAGCCGGAGCAGTTCGACGAGATAAAATCCAAGTTGGATGCCATTAAGGAAGCCGCTGCTGGGCTTCCGGATGCCAACACACCGGAGGGAAAACAGGCACAACAGGAGTTAGCCCAGTCGATGGCGGATCTTGCCAACATGGCTCAGCAAATGGGGCTGGAAATGCCGGACCTCGACAAGGCCATCGAGGCGCTAAAGGGCAGTGATATCGATCAGTTTCTCAAGAATATGGAGTTTTCAGCTCAGGAACTTGAGAAAATGGCGGAGTTAAGCAAGGCGCTTCAGAACCTCGAGATGCAGATGGCGGAAGTGGGAAAAGACCTCGCCGAGCAGCTTGAAAAGGGCCAGGTGCCCGCCGCATTGAGCACGCTGGAGAAAATGATGAGCCAACTGGATTCATCGCAGTTGAGCGCTGAGGAGTTGGAAAAAATGATCGAGGAATTGCAGGAGGCACTTGACCCGGCGGAGAGTTACGGCGAATGCTCAAAGAGCCTTTCCGATGCAAAAGATCAGGCCAAGGCCGGCGATAAATCCGGCGCGTCCAAGTCTCTCGCTAAAGCCAAGGATGAACTCAAGAATATGTTGAAGGAAATGGCCGACGCCCAAAACCTGATGCAGGCATTGGGAAATCTGGAGCGCGCCCAGATGGCAGTGGGTAACTGCCAGTCTTTCAGCGTCTGCCGCAACCCGGGCGCTGGCCCCAGTAGCAGGCCCGGTGCCGGTGTCGGCATGTGGGGTGATGACAGCCTGCAAATGACCCCTGACCAAATGACCCAGCGCATGGATAATTCCGGCTTTAACCGACCTGATGTCGACCCCCGTGGAATCACCGAGCGCGGCAACAAGGTGCCCGACAACATGGTCGCGTCGCGCATCAAGGGTCAGATCGATCCCAAGGGCCAAATGCCCAGCATCACGTTGCGTGGCGTGAGCATCACCGGCAACAGCAAGGTACAATTTCAGGAAGCCGTCTCTGCTGCACAATCAGACGCCCGCAACGCGCTCAATCAGGACAAAGTGCCTCGCGCCTATCGAGACTCTGTGAGGGACTATTTTGACGACCTGAAGGAATGACGCCCTCGCAGGCGCCACCCCAAACCCAAGGAGATTTTAATGAGCCCAGAGGAAAACATTGCCCGTTTTCGTGATGTGTACGATTCCCTGCGATCCGAGATTGGAAAAGTGATCGTCGGTCAGGAGGCCATCGTTGACGGCACGTTAAACGCCCTGTTTGCCAATGGGCACGTGCTGCTCGAGGGCGTCCCCGGGCTTGGCAAAACATTGTTGGTCCGCACCCTCAGCCAAGTATTCGACCTGTCCTTCAATCGCGTACAGTTCACCCCAGACCTCATGCCTGCCGATGTGCTGGGAACAAACATGGTGCACGAAACTGATGAGGGAAAACGGGTGTTTGAGTTTCAGCACGGGCCGATTTTTGCACATTTGGTTTTGGCGGATGAGATCAATCGCGCCACTCCAAAGACCCAGTCCGCGATGCTGGAAGCGATGCAGGAGCGCAGCGTGACGGCTGGAGGGGAAATCAGAAAACTGGACACTCCGTTCTTCGTGCTCGCCACCCAAAATCCCATCGACCAGGAGGGAACCTATCCACTGCCGGAGGCTCAGCTTGATCGATTCTTTTACAAGCTGGTTGTGGGCTATCCTACGGCTGAGGAGTTGGCCGAGGTGGTCACACGCACAACAGAAGGCAACTCGACTGAGGTCAGCAATGTCGTGGACGGCAACACACTCAAAGAACTTCAGCAACTGGTCCAGCAGGTCCCGGTGGCGTCACACGTAAAGGACTACGCTGTGCGCCTGGTCTTGGCCACCCACCCTGCAACCGATACGGCCCTCGATATCACCAACCAATTTCTTCGATTTGGAAGCAGCCCTCGCGGCGCTCAAACTCTGCTGCTCGGGGCCAAGGTTCGTGCCCTGACGGAAGGGCGTTTCAATGTCAGCTTTGACGACATTTCCGCCGTGACCAAGCCGGCGTTGCGCCATCGCTTGATCGTCAACTTCGAGGCCGAGGCCGAGGGGATTACCTCCGATCATGTGTTGGAAAAAATTCTGACAGAGGTGCCGCGCGATTCAGAAGCATCCAAAGTTTCCGCTTAATCCTTTTTACCATCCGCCTGGCCTAGCGCTTGGCCGTTTATTCACCTATGTGGATAACATTGGGGAAAAGTCCGAATCACCAACTCTCCACTCTTATCCTCCTTATCTTCACAACTTAATAACACTTTATCCATCGGTTTTTACTTTCTTGTTCCCTTTCATTCCGATTGTGATCGGATCCCTTTTCGGGTAGGTAACGGGCGTGCGAACGGTTTACTTGGATTACAACGCCACCACTCCTCTCGATACTCAAGTCAGGGAGGCGATGTTGCCTTTTTTGGGAGATTTCTTCGGTAATCCGTCAAGTATTCATCATATTGGTCGCAAGGCAAGGGCCTTTCTGGATGACTGTCGCGACCGCGTTTCGAGGGTGTGGAAATGTAAGCCAAGCGAGGTCGTTTTTACCAGTGGCGGAACGGAAAGTAACAACCTGGCGATCTGTGGTTCAGCCCGATTATTAAAGGCCAAAGGACGCCACCTCATCACCTCGGCGGTGGAGCATCACGCAGTCCTTCACACCTTTGAATATCTTGTGAATAAAGAGGGCTTCGAGCTGACGACACTACCTGTTGATGCTGACGGGTTAGTTGATCCACAAGATTTAGCGGATGCAATCCGGGACGACACAATTCTGGTGTCCGTCATGGCTGCGAATAACGAGACCGGCGCCATTCAACCTGTTGCAGAACTTGGTTCCATTTGTCAGGAGCAGGAAGTTTTGTTTCATACTGATGCTGTACAGTGGTTCGGCAAGGAACCGTTTAACAGCATCGATCAATTTAATGCGAACCTTGTTTCAATTTGTGGTCATAAATTTCATGCCCCTAAGGGTGTGGGAGCCCTTTACATCAAGTCCCCACTTTTGCCGGATCCCATATTCTTCGGCGGAGGTCATGAAAATGAAAGAAGGGCTGGAACAGAAAACATGGCCGGCATCGCTGGGTTGGTTGATGCGATCGAAAGATTTACTACCACTCCTGTTTTCGAAAGACCTACCCTTCAGCCTTTGATTGAAGGCTTGGCCATGCTTACGGATATCGATGAAGTTAACTTGGCCGGCCCCTTGGCCAAGCGCTTAGCCAACACCATTAGTTTCACCGTTGCCGGTACCGATAGCATGACGCTTTTGGCAGCCCTCGACTTGGAAGGCATTTGTGCTTCCAGCGGTTCTGCATGTTCGGCCGGTTCTCTTAACCCGTCCCATGTCTTGTCAGCCATGGGGCGCGATGATGATGCCAATTCTCTCGTGCGATTCTCGCTAGGCCGAGAGTCGTTGATCGAGGATATCGATCACGTGCTTGAAAAGTTTCCGAAGGTGCTAAGTCGCATCCGCTCCTCCTAATGACCTGCCGATTAGCGGTGGACAACTTGATGATGAGTTTTAAAACTTAGCCCAGCGCTTGACTTCTTTTGAGATGCTGACATTTGTTTTCACAGTAAGATGAAGCTTACGGCCTTGTTAAATGGGCCTTTTGTTCCAGATGTTCACATTTTCACCGACCTTAATAATAAATCTTCTTTTAAAAAGAGAATTCATTATTACAGCATCGCTGGGTCCTGACGGGAACAGGCCAAGTTTCAAGCAAACAGAAATTTAGATTTCTTTTCCGGCAAGAGATTTCTATGATTTGCGGCCAGATGAAACTGACGATTGGTCAAGAGGAACTAAATGCAGGCCTCCAATCCGTCCAAAATGTGGTCTCCACGCGGACGACACTTCCAATTCTTTCAAACGTACTGCTCAAGGCGGAAGGCGACAGCCTCTCGCTGACAGCGACAGATTTGGACGTGACAATATCCAACGCCGTAGAGGCGAAGGTGGAACAGCCGGGATCATTCACCCTGCCGGTGAAAAAACTGGTCAGCATAGCGAGGGAAATGGGGGGCAGCCAGATAGAGTTGGAAGTGAAGGGAAGCCAATGCTCCATCCAGTGTGGATCATCGTTTTATAAGGTGAATGGGCTGGCAGCAGAGGAGTTTCCACCGATGCCAGACTTTACGGGGCAAACCAAACTCAAGATGGATCAGGCTAAGGTCAAGTCCATGCTCCGCCGTACGTCGTATGCAGTATCCACAGATGAAAACAGGTATGTGTTGAACGGTCTATATTTGAGTTTCAAGGAAAACAAGCTGACGATTGTGGCAACAGATGGCAGGCGATTGGCCTTGGCGGAGGAGGACTTGGAACTACCGGAGGGGTCACAAACCGATGCCATCGTGCCAACCAAGGCGATTCAGGAATTGGGAAGACTACTGGCTGACGAGGGAGAGGTGGAACTTCAACTAACCGACAACCAGGTATCCTTCACACTCAAAAATGAGAGAGGCAATGAGACGTTAATCGTCTCAAAACTCGTTGAGGGCGCATATCCAAACTACAAGCAGGTCATCCCAGCTGAATCAAAAGAACGCGTTACCATGGACAAGGAGGAGCTCCAGCACGCACTCCGC
Organism: Verrucomicrobia bacterium UBA6775; assembly: GCA_002453165.1. GTDB lineage: Bacteria > Verrucomicrobiota > Verrucomicrobiia > Limisphaerales > UBA1096 > UBA1096. The sequence goes on along the minus strand of DKGH01000138.1, from coordinate 17,765 downwards.
AGGGCAGAGATCATGACCAGTGACAAGTCCAACTCCGTGAAGATGACATTCTCGGAGAATAACTTGACTATAACTTCCAACTCTCCTGAGGTAGGGGAAAGCCGTGAAACGATGGCAATCAATTACACCGGGGAAGAGGTGTCCATAGCGTTCAACCCTCAGTTTTTCATCGACCCTCTCAAGGTGCTCGATGAGGACGAAGTACACTTTGAATTTACAGATCAACTTAGTCCGGGCGTGGTGAAAACAAATCATCCATTCCTTTACGTCATCATGCCAATGCGTACCTCCTAGCGCTTAGCCAAGTGCAGGTTATTTTTGAGAGGCAGCCAAACGGTTGCCTCTTTTTTTGGCCCGGTCCGACCTTTTCCAGCGGTTATGCACCCAAAACCAGTTGGCGGGATCCTCGAGGATGTACTGCTCATAGGTGGCATTTACATCGGCCATGATTTCTTCAACCGATCGCGCTTGGCCATTTTCTCTGGTCGGGATTTCAGGGCCAAGTTCCAGTTCCCATTGGCCAATGCCAACTCGGCGGCAAAGGCACCCGTGGAGTCGAAGTTTGTAGCGAAGAGAAAAAAGGGCGGGAGCTGGGTTAGTGGAGCAGGGGCGACCAAAAAAAGGAAGAAGAATGCCACTCCTCCCGGCACTTTGATCGGCTAAAAGGCCGGTAATCGTCTTTGGTCTCTTCATGAAGGCCTTGAGTTTGCCACCTTCATAACGCCTGTCAAAAAAATGGCAACCTGATTTGCTCCTCAACGATTTGATCACTTTATCGACCCAAGGTTGATTGAATCCTCTGTAAGTTGTGCATAATTCGTATTCCGGCTCGTTATGACCGGCGTTGGCGTACATCTCAAAATTACCAAAATGACCGATTGCCAACATAAAACTCGGCTCGGAGCCGTCTTCGCGTTGACTCCTGTCCAGACGTTCATCGCCCTTGATGGTAAGAATGTTGCCCAACTTTTCAGGTGGAATGTAGGCGGTCTTGATGGATGAGAGATAGACTTCTCCCAAACGACGAAAGTTTTCACGGGCTAGGGCAATGATCTCCTTTTTTGAACGAGAACTTCCCAGGCTGTTGGCAAGGTTATTCACAGCCACTTTCCGATGAGGGGCGTCGATGAAATAAAAAAGAAATCCAATCTGCCGGCCGACGAAGACGAGAAGCTTTAACGGGATAAACCGAATCACGTTCACAAATGAAACTGCTATCAGATAGAGAATCGCGTTCACGGGTTAGTGAAAACAGATCTGTCGCACACAATCCTGAAAGTTCTTCGCGCCCTTGAGGATGCGAATTTCAACGCGCATGAAATAGATGGGCAAATCTCTGCGATCGATCTTCGGAAACCGGACGGCATCCTTCTGGGTGGTGACTATCATGTCCGCCTGCCTAGTTTTGCTACGGTTGATGGCGTTGAGAATTTCCTGCTGGGAAAACCGGTGGTGATCCACAAACCTTTTCGAATAAACGAGATCGCCTCCAAGGGAGATCAGACTATGTTCAAAACTTTCAGGAAGGGCGATTCCACTGAGCGCACCCACTTTTTTCCCATTCAACAAATCCAACCCGTGCTTGTCGCCTGTGAAAACGTCCTGGAAATAAAGAGGGCTGTGAACACACTCAATGATGCTGGCCTTTGGATTGTAATTGGCAATTTTAGCCATTAATTCCTCCGTGTTGCCATCACTTTTAGTAATGAAAATAATATTGGCACGGGAGAGGTGGGAGGGAGGCTCACGGAGTGTGCCACGGGGAAGCATCTTGCCGTTATTACCGAACGGCTGTTCACGGTCGATGAGCACGATGTCCTGGCGGCGGCCACGAAGTTTCCAGTATTGAAATCCGTCATCAAGCAGCAGCGTGTCGCAGCCGAACTTTTCGATCGCATACCTGCCGGCCTTCACGCGGTCCTTGTCCACCAACACGACCACGTCCTTGAGATTGGAGGCGAGCATGTAGGGTTCATCACCAGCTGTCTCCGAGTCCAGCAATAGAGACTTCCCGTCGGATACAATTTTAGGGGGAGTGATATCCTCTCGCAGCAGCAGTTTGTTGAACAACCGCCTGTGGGCGGGAGCCGGCTTGGAGCGGTAGCCCCGGCTCAGGATGGCTACCTGCCGGCCGGCGTCCTGCAACTCCCGGGCAAATTTTTCCACCACCGGAGTTTTGCCAGTGCCGCCAGCGGTGATGTTGCCGATGGCGATCACCTGCACGCCCAGCGTGGAATCGCGGAGGATGCGAAAGTTGTACAGGACGCGCCGCGCCTTGACGGCTACGGTGAAAACCTTGGAGAGGGAATAAAGAGCAGCACGAATAAGGGCAGCACGTTTACCCTTGCGTTGCCCGTAGATTACTTCCAGGACGAATTGCTCAAGCGATTCAGACCAAGCCAGGAAGATTTCCCTCATCAGCAGCGGAGTGTGCCAAGCGCTTGGCCAAGCGGCAATGTTTTCAACGGTCTCGATTGATGGAGCATGGGTCGGAATCGCAGCGCAATCCTCTACTCAACGCATGCCGTCGGGCGGCCACCTTCTCGTAGACAACCTTGGCAAAGCGAAGAGCAAATGGCAGGTGCAGGAACAAGGCGCAGGGGAAAAGCAGCGGGACTTTCTTACCAAAAACACGAAACGCCTCCGCTCCGTTTGTCACTTGGCCAAGCGGGGAGATGTGATGCATAGCGGCCTCCATTGCTTGGCTGCTGATAGCGTGGCGCTCCATCAGCTCGGCAGCTTGGCCAAGGGGAACGAACTCAATGGTTCCAAACCAATCGAGGCGCCGGAGTAGTTGGACTGATTTCCGGCAGAAGCCACACCGATCATCAAAGATCAATTTGCCGCGAGAGGTGCGCATGAAAGGGTGGTGGGCCCAGAGGGACTTGAACCCCCGACCAAGCGATTATGAGTCGCCTGCTCTAACCACTGAGCTATGGGCCCGCTCATGTGAGCGACGGGCATCATGCGCGACTAATTGCGGCGGGGCAAAGAAAATCAGTAGCCCAAAGGCCTGCCGACGTTGATGTCGTGTTTCATGCAGTAGGCTGCGTTGGCCACATACTTATCCGCCCAGTTTTTAAGGCCGGCACGTTCCTCGTTAGAGAGTTTGCGGACTACCCTGGCCGGACTGCCCAACACCATCGAACCGTCCGGAATCTCGTAACCCTGCTTCACCAGCGCGTTTGCCCCGATGATGCACTGGTTGCCCACGACGGCGCCGTCTAGAATGGTGGAACCCATACCAACCAGAGTCTCGTCACCCACCCGACAGGCATGCACGACGGCGGAATGCCCCACCGTCACATAGTTACCCACGTGACATCCGTACTCATCCGCGATGTGTAGGACGGCGTTGTCCTGAATATTCGTGCCTTCTCCTACGGTGATCTCGTGGATGTCACCCCGAAGCACGGCGTTATACCAGACGCTGGCATAATCCCCGAGGGTCACCGCCCCGAAAACCACCGCCGACTTGGCGATGTATACCTCCTCCCCTATGGCAGGCGTCTGGGAGAGATAAGTTTCTAGCCGCCGATTTACCGGATGATCATTCTCCATCGCCGAAAAGCTACGATCAGTCGCAAAAACGGTCAATGGCAGCAGTCGCAACCGATTCTATCGAGTGGTACCTGTGAATTGTTTATTTCCTCCAATCTGGCCCGGCGGGCATCAAAGCAAGCTGGGCACGTGGAGAATCGCTCTAGATCCCATAGGTCGGCGAAGACCCTGTGGTTGGGGATGCCGATGGTGGCGTCCATTGCGTCCTCGAGTTGGCCGAGTGTGGGTTCGTTGAATTGTCCCGCCTTGGCCAGGGCGTCCATCGCCCTGTTGCCAGTTCGGGTAGGGATGATGCAGGAAATGGAGGCTCCGCAATCTATAGAAAAGTTCACCGACCGCTTGGCCCACTCGACGGATTCGCTCTCCGGGATAAAAGGGGGCTGCAGCAGCACAAAGGAGCGCAAGTCGATCTGATTTGCTGTCAGCAACGAAGCAGCGCCGCTGAAGTCGTCCAGCGACACTCTTTTGTTGAGCTTGCCCAAGGCGTCCGGGTGGACAGTCTCGAGGCCAAGCGCGACTTCCAGTTTTCCGAGGATGGCATCGTTGAATCTCAGGCAGCGCTCCCCGACCAGTGCAGGGTGGCACTCGACGATGACACGATCGAACTTGGCCAAGCGCCTGGCTATCACGTTGTCCTCAGAAGAGGGGATGGCTTTTTCGTCAAAGAAACTACCGGCGTTGTAGAGCTTGATCTGTTTGAGCTTGGTCAAGCTGCCCACTTCTTTCTCCGCTTGGCCAAGCGCGTGGTCGATCTGCTCAACAACGGCACCGGCAGGCACGGATTCGTCGAGCGTATTCTGCCAGAGGTCGCACATGAGACAGCGCCATGGGCATTCATTGTTTGTCAGAAAAATGGTGAGCCCATCAACAAGCCGGCCCTCGGCGGAGCGTTCTTTTTCCAGCAGCCAAGCGTATGGTCGGGCGGGATCGAGTGGGTTCTTTTCGCCGCGTTGCTGGAGGATCCACCGACTACGGGCAGCCGGTTCCTCCGGGTAAACCAGCCCGGCGATGTCGTGGGATTCAGGAATAAAGCTCTAGGAATTTTTGGCGCAGCTTTCCTTCGCGAGCCGGGATGTTTTCACGAAGCGAATCGACCGAGGTGGCACCGTGCTGGAATCGCCGTTTTTCGTAGACCGGCATGTCGAAGCCGAGCACTGACTTGACTCCTCGCGCGACGATGTCGCCCTTGAGGGCGTAGAGTTTGTCGACGTCGTAGTCGGTTAGCTCGATGAACGGGATGCCCTCGGCGACCTCGACCACGTCCGGCCGGGTGAAGGGGCTGAAGCCCTTGAAGCCGAAGTGATGCCCTGGGGCGTAGGTGCGGGCGTACGACCGGCTCAGTCCACCTGAGTAGGTGAGTGAGTGCTTGATGGTGCCGACGCCCCAGCCTTCCTGATACAGCATCTGATTGTTTACCACGCTGCGGATGGTCAGCTCCGGGTTCTCCTCGATGGGATAGTCCTTCAGGTTTTCATCGCCGCCATCACCATCGATGAGGTGTTTCCAGTCTGGATATTTTTTGCGGATTCCACGGCAGAGAGCGACCGCCATTGAGGCGGACTCGATGTCGAGAATCTTGTAGTCTTCGACGATTTGAATCGTCTCTGCCACGTCGATGTCCTCGAGGCTTGCGTCGATTGGCTCGAGGAACATTTCCATGTTCAGTTGGCCGAGGAAATCCTTGCACTGTTGTAGGTCCGGTCCATCTCCGAAGGAAAGCGTAAACGCCTTGAGTCGGCCAAGGTCGCAGCCCAGTTCGCGCATCACCGAGTAAGTCGCGAGAAACACCGCACCGCTGTCGATGCCCCCGGAAAAACAGCAGCCGATCGGCTCGTTTTCCGGGACGCGCTCGACCCATTTGCGAACCTCCGATTTTAGTGCCGCGATGTAGTCGTGGCCGATGGGGTCAAGGTTGGTGGAGTACTTGTTGCGTACCGGATTGAAAAACCGCTCGTAGGTCGGGTCAGGATCCGGGCAGCCGACGAGCTGGATGGTGACGAGATAATGCGCCGGCACCATGCGAGTGTAGTAAGGATGAAACTGGTCACCGAATCCCTGTTCCTCGAGCCATTGGCGGATGGCATCAATGCGATGGGCGACGATGAGCGCGGGTCCCTCGATTTGCTTGGCGAGAAAGTACCGGAGAGGTCGATCGAGCGACCGGGCCAGTTTCACCTCTTTGCCGTTTTTTGCGACGAGTGCAAACGACCCGTCAAAGTCGCGGACAGATTCCGGGGCGCCGGCGAGCATGCGCTGCCGTGCCTCATCGGGCGAAATGTTGAGAAGTTCAGTTTCACTGGGGTCGGTCAGGTCGACGACGCGTTCGATGTATTCGTGCATTTTCAGGAGAGGTTAAAGACCTTGAGGCGGCCAAATTGTTTGATTTTCTTTTTGTCGTTGCCCTGGCTGACAGTGCCGGCGATGAACAGATTGTCACCGGCAGCGTTGAACCGGGCCTTGGTGCAGCGCATGCCACAGTCGAGGGAGTGAAGCAGCTTTCCTGTGGCTGTGTCAAAAAAAGCCACGTTCCAGTTCCCCTTAAACAACCGCCCGGCCATCACGAAGTATTCGCCGGAGGGATGCTGGTCGAGAGTCTCCATTAGGCCGGCACCATGTTCGCCGGAGTGTGTTTCATCGAGTTTCTTGGCCGGGCTGGAGCGCCAATCGAATCTCTGCCAAAGCTGTTTTCCGTTGCCAGCGGCGGGGTCGCGAGTGGAGCCCATTCCGCAGACCAACAGCTTGTTGCTGTCGTCGGAAAAGCGCATGTCAAAAATGCCACCGGTGTAATAGTGCCCCTTGATGATGCCCCAGCCGGTGAACGAGCCGGTTGTCCACTTGGCGACCTGCTTGCGCTTGGCTAAGTCCCATATTCGGATCTCACCCATCAGGTTGCCGGCGGCCAAAAAACGGTTGTCTGGGCTGAACGCCAATGATTGCACAGGCGGAATGTGCGGAAACTTGGCCAAGTGCTCGCCCGTGGCTGTGTCGTAAACCCGCACCGACGGCTCAACTTCGGGGGCCGGTTCGTATTTGTAGCCGCCACAGGCGTAGCGGCCGGTGACGCTGGCTAGTCTGGTTCCATCGGCGGAAACCTTCATCTGCCAGCTCCAAAAATCGTGAGCCTTGACGTCGCGTACAACCTTGCGCTTGGCCAAGTCGTGCCAGAGGATGCGGCCATCGTACCCGGCGGAGATCAGCGTTTGACTGCCGGGCAGCCGCTCGAGCGAGGCGGCGTAACTGTCGTGGCCCCCGATGCGCTTGGTTTTGCCGGACTGAATCTCGACTTCGTGCACTCCGCCGTCCATGCCGGTGACATGGCACAGGTTGTCGTCGTCCGAGAGGGCAAGGCCATAAGCCGACGTGGGCAGCCGGACTTCCTTGGCCTGCTTAGCCAGCACCTTGGGATGTTTATTTTCCTCGGCCATGGCTCAGGCAAGCAACTCACGGATCGGCTCCGCTTTTTCCTCCACGTAATGAAAAGTTGGCAGACCGGGGAGATCGTATTCAAGGTGGGGATCGAGGCCCAGCGCGGTGAAAATCGTGGCGAACAGGTTGCGCTCGTCGTAAGACTTGCTGGCGACCTCGTAGCCGTCCTTGTCAGTTTCGCCAACCACGACACCCTGCTTGATGCCGCAACCGGTCATCATCATGCTCCACGCCTTCGGGTAGTGATCCCGGCCTCGGGCCTGGTTGATCCCTGGAGTTCGGCCAAACTCGCCCATCGCAACCACGAGTGTGTCGTCGAGCATGCCGCGTTCCTCGAGGTCGGTGACGAGCTGGTAAATGATGTTGTCCAAATCCGGGATCACCATCTGGTAAATCTCATTGTGAAACACGTGGCTGTCCCAAGGCATGCCGTTGGCCACCATCACAAACGGAGCACCGTTCTCGACCAAGTGCCGTGACAGCAGCGTGTGCAGTCCGAATGTTCCCGGGCCGTAACGGTCGCGATCTTTTTGCGGCAGCCGCTCTAGGTCGAACAGGTCAGCGCAGCTCATCAAGCCCTTGACTCTGGCGAACGCCGCGTTTTGTGAAGAGGCCGCGGCACTCAGGCGGTCGTTTTCGTACTTGCGGCCGATGAAACGCCGCAGCGCTTCGCGCTCTTCGTGGTCGGTGGTGGTGATGTCCGGCAGCCGCTTGACGTCCGGCAGCTTGTACTGGCCACCCAACCGAACCGGGCCGTACTCGGCACCCAGCCATCCGGCCCAGTTGCCTGCCTTAAAACCCTTGAACTCATTCCCCTCCGGGCAGGGGTCAAGCAGAATGAAATTGGGGATGGGGCTGTCGAGCTGCCCCAGTTGCTGGCCAAGCACCGAGCCCAGCGTGGGCCGCACGAACGGCGGTCGCGGCTTGTCGCCCCGGTTCAGCAGATCGATGGCGGTGTTGTGATTCTCGAGGTCGGTCTTCATCGAGCGCACCACCGCGAGCTTGTGCATGATCTTGGCACAATTCGGCATCAACTCACTGACGTGATACCCGGGCAGCGAGGTGGGGATGCTTTTGAAAGGTCCACCGGTGATTCGGCCCGGCTTGGGATCCCAGCTCTCGAACTGGCTGGGGCCACCGCAGAGCCAAAGCAGGATGCAACGCTTTTGTTTGCGCTTGGTTTGCTCGGCAAACACCGGGTTGGAAAAAAGGCCGGCCCAACTCGCGGCGGAGATGGCACCTACGCCACCGCCCAGCCCCTCAAGAAAACGCCGCCGATGGAGCCCGTGTTCGGGGCTACCGCATTGATCGTGCGCTTGGCCTGAATTGTTTTCCATTAGTGGTTCATCAAAAATTCCGGGCTGCAAACCATCGCCCACAACATCTGCTCAATGCCCTTGGCCAGGCGATCGTCGCGCCTGCTCAGATAGCCTTCGAACATCGCCGTTTCATCTCGCGATGGCGGCCTGCCGAACACCGTCTCAAACGCCACCGAGACTCGTTCCGGCTGCCCGGACAGATTGAGCAAAAGGGAGGGCAGGTTCAACCCTGGCGAGCCTCCATCCGGCTGCAGCATGTCGCGCACAATCGGGTTGTTGGAGAGAAACATCGCCTGCTGGATGGAGGCGTTGTACTCGCGCGGAAACAGATCCGGAAATTGCGTGAGCAGCAGTTTGCGAAAAGCTGCTGCGTCGACTTTTGTGTCGGATGCGCTTGGCCACCGGCCGGTCGCGACCAGCAGCGAGCGGAACAACACCTCGGCGTGCAGCGGCTTTTCCAGCGCCACGGCGAAAACCGACGGCTCAGGCCGGGCCGGGCCGCTTGGCTTGGAGTCGAGTTGGTAAACCTCGCTAAGGACAATGTCGCGGATCAGTTTTTTGATGTCGTGGCCGGATTGCTTAAAATCGCGCGCCAGCCAGGCCAGCAACTCCGGGTGGCTCGGTGGATATTCCGAGCTCATCTCCTCGACAGGATGCACGAAGCCACGCCCGGTCAACATCGCCCAGACGCGATTGACGAATGCCCTCGCCAGACCCGGATTGTCTGTCAACGCCGCCTCTGCCAACACTTCGCGACGTGAGAACTTTGGTTTCGCGGCGACCTTGTTCCCCGGCGGCACGAGGTACTTTGCCGGGTCATCCTTTTCCTTTGTGTCCTTGGCCGGGCGATTTTCTGAAACCGACTTGCCGTTCAGAAAAGTCAGCTCAGCAGGGGAGCTGACCTTTGCCAGATTTTTGTAGCTGATGAAACCGCCGATGGCTGACTCCGTCAGGCCGGGGCCGTTATTCGTATCGACGTTTTTGCTGCGGTTGAACGCGGAGACCAATCCCCAGTAATGGGCCTGCTTGATCTCCGGCGCGCTTGGGTGGTCGTGGCACTGCGCGCACTGCACATCCACCCCGAACGCCACCGGAGCGATCAACTCCGCCATCTTTTGGTGGTCGTTGCTTTGCTCGTAAAGAAACCACGACGCACCGCGTTCGCTGCCATCGCCTGTACCGGCGAGAATGATGTCGCGCACGAACTCGTTCCACGGGCGGTTTTCGCGGAACACCGTCTCGAGATAGGCATGCCAACGATTGTCCGCCCGGCGCTTGGTTTTGCCCTCATCCACACGACCCAGCAGCAGCACGTCGAACATCTCCCGCATGTGGGGCGCGAACTCCGGCTGAGCCAACAGCGAGTCGACCAGTGCCTCACGCTTGCGAAGCCGATCGTCGTCAAGGAATGCCGCGCGTTCGGCGGGCGTCGGGATGCGCCCGATCAGGTCGAGATACACCCGGCGCAAAAACACACGGTCATCGGTGCGCTTGGCCGGGCTGACGCCCTTTTTTTGCCATCCGATCTGCACGAGATAATCGATCACCCGCGAGGCGGGCAAGCTGGCCGTGGGCAGCTTGAGCGGTTTCGGTTTTAAAACAGGGGAGGCCGCAGCCCATGGTTCAGAGCCAGTGTTGGATGAGTGAGGGCTCACATGGGCGGCGACCCAATTCTTCACAAGCGACAGGTCGGATTCCGGGAGCTGCTTGCCTTCTCCCGGCGGCATATGCGGATCGGCCCCGGGGAGGAGCACCTTGTAAATCAGGCTGCCGTCCGGGTTGCCGGGGAGTACCGGTGAGCCGGAGTCCCCGCCGTTGAGGGTCGAGCCGAGCGAGCGCAAATCCAGTCCCCCCCTTTGCTTGGCGCCGCCGTGGCACTTTAGGCAGTGCTGTTTAAACAGCGGTCGGATGTGGGCCTCCCAGTACATCGCCTTTGTCTCCTCGCCGTTGGCCAGATGAGGCAGCAGCAGACCAAGCGCAACTGCAGCCAAACCAAGCGCTTGGCTAAGCGGAAACAGATTGAACTGGCGAATCAAAGGCACGCCCGATTCTCCGTAAGCCGATGTCGAACGTCAACCAAAGGAACCATTAGCGAAGTGAGGCCAGATAGGCGAGTAGATCGGCGGCTTCCTGTCGGGTAAGGTTTTGCAGCAGGCCGGCTGGCATGATGGAGGTGGGCACTTCGGTGAATCGTTTCACGCCTTGCGTGGGCAGGGTTTTTTTCTCTCCGGTGATCAACCGGAACCGCGTGGTGTCCTTGCCACGCTCGAGCAGGAAGCCGGAGTGCGCCTCGCCGGATTTCATCTCGATCGTGTAAAGGGTGAAGCCGTCGGGGATGGTCGCGGACGGAGCGAGTAGGCTCTCGAGGAGTTGTTCGCGGTTCAGCCGCGCGCCAATTTGGCTGAGGTCCGGGCCGATGTTTTTGCCTTCGCCCTGCACACGGTGACAGTTGACGCAGAGCGTGCGGCCTGCCTGCCTAAACAGGATGCCGCCTTTTACCGGGCTGCCTTTGAGCGCCAACAGCTTGGCTGTGTCTGAAGTCGGGCCAAGCGTCTTGGCGCGCTGGCTGTCCGGCAGGAATGGCTCAAACAATTCACGCACACGAAATTTTTTGTGCTGCGCCGCCGCCGCGGCAATCTCGAGCCGATCGTCTTCGATCGCTTGGCCAAGCGGGGAGTTGCCGAGCACCGCCTGTTGCAGCATGAGCGCACCGCTTGATTGGTCGAGTAGTTTGGCCAAGGTGTCTGGCTGATCCTTGCGCTTGGCCAAGCCAAGGGAATGGATGAGTTTGCGCTGGGTTTCCACTTGGCCAAGCCGCGCAGGGGCACGGCCGGTTTCTTCGAGCGGCATGGCGGCGATCCAGTCGTGCATGAGCTTCAAGCCAAGCGGGTCGAGCTTCCGCGAGCCGAGGTGGGGCATACGGCCGTTACCCTGCTTGGCCATGCGGTACAGCAACACCGAGCGGTATGGGTCGCCCGGGGCGATTACGCGCGCGTCGTCGAGACCGAAGTGGCCCTGCGCCGGCTCAAGGTCGATGAGCTTGGTTCGCTTGAGTGGCAGGTGGTGGTACAGGTCGAACACCGTGGCGCCGCCCCCGCCCTGATGATGGCAGTGTGAGCAGTTCGCGTGGAGATAAGAACGGGCGCGATCGGCTAGCGGCGCACTGGAATCCTGCGGGTTGGCCAGAGTCTTGCGGACTGGTTGTGACCGCTCACGAACAAGGCCAAGCTGGATGAGTTCGTGCAGTTGGCCTTCGCTCTCGCTGCCGCCGAGTTGTTCCGCGGCGAAGCCGTTGACGGTGCCGTAAAGCTGGTTGTGGCAAAGCAGACACTCGGCGCGGCTGGCAAAGTGCCAGGCCAGTTCACGGCGTCCGCCGGGGACGTTTTCATCAGCCACAAGCAGCCGCGTGTCGCTGCCCTTGCCATCAGACAACTCGGCGTCGGTGCCGGCTTCGTTCCAGACAAAACTGTACGCCTGCCAAAAGCCATCGACGAGCTGCAGTACCTGCGTCTCTAGTTTTCGTGATTTCGTTTCAGTGGAGTCCGCCGAAGGAAAAACCGGCATCGAGAGCGTCTTGGCGAGGACGGTGCGGTCGGGGAAGCGCCATTCGCCCTCGCGAAAGCCGAGCCGCTGATCGGTATTGGGGTGAAGGTCGATGCCGCCCGTGCCGGGGATGGCGATCATACGTTGCGCGGCCGCGCCGTCCTGCCACATCTCGGAGCGGATGGTGTAGGCGTAGGCACCGGCGGACGGCTTAAGCGTGGTCAGGTCGGAAAAAAGGCCGGTCTGGCTGAGCAATTTAGGGAACGGCTCAGCCGGCCTGCTCGCCGGATTTTGCCTGAGCCGATGCAGCGTGCCGCGGTAGTCGACCACCAGCAACTCGCCTTCGGAATCCACGCCAAAGCAGATGACCTGATGCGAGGTGTTGGCTAGCTCGATCTGTTCGGTCACCTGTTTGCCATCGTGGCGCAGCCCCCATATGCGCCCTGTGGCGTAGTCGCCATAAATGTACATGCCACGCTGGGCCGGGAGTCGTCTGCCGCGGTAAACATAGCCGCCGGTGATGGAGCGCGCCTCGGTGTGCGAGTGCTGGACTACTGGAGCAATGATGGGCGTCGGGCCGGGCGTGTCGTCCGGGTGGATCGGCTGGCTGCCCTCCATGATGCTCCAGCCGTAGTTGCCGCCGCGCTCGATGCGGAAGATCATCTCCCACAGGTCCCAGCCGACATCACCCACCCACAGGTCACCGGTCTCGGAGTCAAAACTCATCCGCCATGGATTGCGGAAGCCGTACGCCCAGACTTCCGGCCGGGCACCGAGCGTGGTGGTAAACGGGTTGTCCGGTGGCACACGATAGGCAAGGCCGGGGTCACGGCGGTCGACGTCGATGCGCAGGATCGATGCCAGCAGATCGCTGATGTCCTGACCGGTTTTCAGGCCGTCCGGTGGGTAAGGCGCCTCGGCGTCGCCGGTGGAAATGTAGAGCATCCCGTCCGGACCGAAGTTGAGCGAGCAGCCGTTGTGTCCGCCAGCGAGCCATTTGAGCAGCACCTCACGCGAGGCGAGATCGACCACAGCTGGGGCGGCCGCCTCGGGCAGTCGATAACGTACAAGGTGCGAGCCGTCCTCCTGCTTAGACCTCAGAGCGTAGCAGACAAACAGCTCGCGGTTCTCGACGAACTTGGGATGAAACGTGAAGCCAAGCGCCTGGGACAGCCTCGGAAGCTCAACCTTGATGTCCAGCACGAGGTCGGCCTGTGCCACCGTTTCATCCGGTGGAAAGGAGAAGAGTTGGCCATTGAGTTGCAGTACAAAAAACCGGTTGAGTGTACGGTTGAACCGGATCTCCACAGGCTGCCGAAACTTGAGGTTGGGAAAGGCGGGAACCGTGACCAGCGGCGGCACCGGGATCGGCGAGGACGCCATCCGAGAGCCATCCCAAGCCAGGCGCTTGGCTGCTGCGCCCTTGGCCAAGGGCAGCAATACGGCCACGAGCAGTGCCAAAACAATGCGTCGGGTAAACATGCGAGCGCGGAAGTCTGGCCAAGTTCCCCCGCTTGGCCAAGCGGCAAATAAAAAAGCCCGCGCTTGGCGGGCTTTGGTAAAAAGATACCAGCGCTTGGCCGGTTAGTGCGAGTGGTCGTGGTCGCAGTCTTCGCCGTGCTCGTGCGAGTGAGTGTGCTCCGCCTCCGGCTTGGGATCGATCTCGGTGACCTTGGCTTTTTCCTCGAGCAGATCGATGACCTTGGCGTTGAGGATTTCTTCCTGCACCTCGTAGATTGCGCCGTTTTCCTTGAGCTGATCAGCCATTTTTTGCGGCTTGATTTTTTGCTGCATGGCCATTGCAGCGACTTGGCGGCTGAGTTCCTGCTCAGTCACCTTGATGCCTTCCTTCTCGGCGATCTGCGCGAGGATGTAGTTGGCCTTCACGCGAAGCTCGGCGTTGGCCTTGGCGTTGGTATAGATGTCGTCCTTGTTTTCCTCGATGACCTCCTTGGAGACACCACGGTTGTGGTTGGACTGCACGATGTTGTGCACGGCGGCACGGGTGGCCTGATTGACGATGGTCTCCGGTAGGTCGCAGGTGACGGCGTCGAGCAGGCGCTGCACGCACTGGTTGCGGACGGACTGTTTCTGCGAGTACTCGAGTTCGTTTTTCAGGTCGGTCTCGACGCCTTCACGGAGCTTGTCGATGCCCTCCGCGCCGAAAGACTTGGCGAAGGAATCGTCCAACTCCGGCAGGGATTGCTCCTTGATGTCGACAATCTCGATCTCGTACTTGGCTTCCTTGCCGACGAGTTCCTCGTAGATGAATTCCTCCGGGAAGGTGACGTCGACGGTTTTCTTGTCGCCCTTGGCTCCGCCGATGAGTGCCTCGACCAGGCCGGGCACGAGCGGATTGCGCTTGAGGTGCAGCCAGGCGTTGGACTGCTCGGTGATACCACGGGCCACCTTGACAATGTCGGTGATGGGGTTGCCATCGACTGTGCCCTTGTAATTGACGACGACAAAGTCCTCCTCGCCCATGGGGTGGTCGACGTCGCGGTATTCGACGCGCTGTTCCTGCAGTGTGGCGAGAGCCTTGGTGACGTCCTCCTCGGTGACGCTGCGGCGTTCCTTCTCCACCTCGAGCCCGGTGTACTCCGGCAGCTCAAACGCCGGGGAGACCTCGAGCGTGGCCATGTACTGGAACGGTTTGCCGTGGCCGAACTGCAGTTCCTCGATCTCCGGCATGATGACCGGCTTGAGTTCCTGCTGCTTGAGCGCTTCAGAGTAACTGTCGGCCATGAGGGCGCGCTTCGCCTCGTCGGCGATCTTGTCGCCGTAGGCGCGCATGACGTTGGGCAGAGGGGCTTTCCCTGGGCGGAACCCGGGCAGGTGTGCTTGCCGCCGAAAATCCTTGGCGACGGCGTCAAACTTGGCATCCACAGTCTCGGCATCGACTTCGATGCGGAGCTGTTTCCGGCAGGGGGAAAGGTCGGTTACGGTGACTTCCACGAGATTCTTTCAGTATATTGTGGGGGAGGCACGCCGCGAGCCGGCGCGTCCGGAGCGGCGTGAGAGTAGGTTTGCCCCTTGGCCTCGTCAAGCCTGCCGCTTGGCCAAGCGCTGGACTTTGGGTCGGGCTGTGATGATACTGCGTGCGCATGAGCAAAACAACCCGATCGATTTCACGGCGCGGCTTTATCAGCAGTGCGGCAGCCTTTGGGGCGCTGGCGACCACCGGGGCCGGCTGCGCCACCACATCGTCAACCGCCGGAGCAGGCGCCGCCTCGGCCAAGCGCATCAAGCTTGGCATCTCGTCCTACTCTTACTGGCATTTTCGCGATCCGAAAGTCTCCATCGAGACGGTGATCGACAAGACCGCCCGGCTGGGGGTCGAGGGGGTGGACATCCTGCACCGGCAGATGGACGCCGAGGACAACGGTTATCTGCAGAAACTCAAGCGGCATGCGTTCAAGAACGGTGTCGACCTGATCTGCCTGTCGATCCATCAGGACTTTGTCGACCCAGATCCGGAAGTGCGGCAGCGCAATATCAAGCACACGGAGAAGTGCATCGAGCTGGCGTACAAAATGGGCATACCGAGCATCCGGCTCAACTCCGGCCGCTGGGGCACGGTCAAGTCGTTCAACAAGTTGATGGAGCTGCGCGGCAAGGAGCCGATCCTGCCGGGCCACACGCTGGACGATGGGTTTAATTGGTGCATTGACTCAATCGAGAAATGTCTACCCAAGGCGGCTGAGTGCGGCGTGATGTTGGCGCTGGAGAATCACTGGGGCCTCACGCGCACACCGGAGGGGCTGCTGCGGATCGTCAATGCCATCGATTCCCCTTGGCTGGGGCTGCTGATGGATACCGGTAATTTCCTTGAGGATCCGTATACCAAACTCGAGATGGTGGCTCCCAAGGCCGATTTTGTGCAGGCCAAAACCTATTATGGCGGCGGCGAGTGGTACACGCTGGATATCGATTATCAGCATGTGGCGGACATTTTGCGCAAGGTGAACTACTCCGGCTACGTGTCGCTGGAGTTCGAGGGCAAGGCGCCTGCGGATGAGGGAGTCGCCAAGAGCATCGAGCTATTTCGAAGCGTGTTTAGCTAGGCCGGTGAGAGACCCGGAAAAGGCCGGTTTTCTCTGTTTTCTCAGTTTACTTCGGGCCGCTTGGCTGCTAACACTCCCGCCCCGTTTGAATACCATTCAAGGGCTGAAACGTCTGTAATGCAGGCGATATGCCTGGGTGCGGGGTGTGTTAATCCAACCATTTTTTGTGATGAATCAAAGTAATCAAACCATCAAAACAAGGCTCCTTGGTCTGGCGGTAACGACCGCTGTTGGCCTCGGCGCGGTGATCTCCGGCCAGGCGCTGGACTTGAAAAAGGGCGAGCATGTCGTGCTCATCGGTAATTCGCTCGCGGAGAGGATGCAACACCACGGCTGGCTCGAGAGCTACGTGCAGGGTTCGATGGCTAAAAAGGAACTAGTGTTCCGTAATCACGGCTTCGCCGGCGACAAGGTCAACAACCGACCGCGCAACCAAAACTTCCCTAGCGCCGACGCGTACCTCGAGATTTCCAAGGCGGACGTGATCCTCGCGTTCTGGGGCTACAACGAGTCATTCGACAATAGCCCGGACGCCTACAGGGCCGACTTGGCCAAATGGTTGGATGAAACCAACGGCAAGAAGTACAACGGAAAGAGCGCGCCGCGCCTCGTGTTGCTCTCGCCGATCGCGCACGAAAACCTTGGCCAAGCGAACCTGCCGGACGGCTCAGCCAACAACGAGCGCCTGGCCAAATACACCGAGGCCACGCGCCAGGTAGCCAACGAGAAGGGAGTTGAGTTTATCGATTTGTTCACCCTCTCGCAGGAGCTGTACGAGGGCAGCGAAAAGCCACTGACCATCAACGGCATTCACCTCACCAGCGAAGGCAACCAACTGCTGGCGCAGGGCATCTATAGGAACCTCTTTGGCAAGGCGCCCAAGGTTGGCAAGCGCAAGCTCGGCCGCATTCGGGATGCCGTGCTCAACAAAAACTGGCACTGGTACAACCGCTACCGTGCCACGGACGGCAACGATGTCTGGGGCGGCCGCTCCGGGTTGGCATTCGTCAACAAGCAGACCAACCGCACTGTACTGCAGCATGAGCTGAAGATGATCGATATCATGACCGCCAACCGTGACAAGGTCGTGCACGCGGCGGCTCGCGGCAAATCCATCAAGCCGGACGACAGCAATGTGCCCCCGGCGGTCAAAGTGATATCCAACGTCGGCGGCGGTTCGCGGAGCAGCAACCCCAATAAGGAAGGCTCGGTCAAGTACATAACGGCCGAGGAAACCGTGGCCAAGCTCAAGCTCGCGCCGAACATGAAGGCCAACGTCTTCGCCTCAGAGGAAATGTTCGATGGCATGATCAACCCGGTGCAGATGGGCGTCGATACCAAGGGCCGAGTCTGGGCTGCTGTCTGGCCGACCTACCCGAAATGGGAGCCGATCCGTAACCCCTCGCACAAGGAAATGCAGGATGCGCTTGTGATTCTCCCGGACGAAAACCGGGACGGCAAGGCCGACAAGATGATTACCTTCGCCCGCGTTCACAATCCCACCGGATTCGAGTTTTGGAACGGCGGCGTGATCGTGGCGAGCTGCCCGGACCTGATTTATTTCAAGGACACCGACGGGGATGACGTGGCCGACGTGAAGGAGCGCCTGCTCCACGGCCTCGACTCTGCCGACACTCACCACGCGGCCAACAACATCGTGTACGGACCGGACGGCTACATTTATTATCAGCGCGGCGTGTTCCACGTGAGCAACGTCGAGACTCCATGGCAGGGGCCGCAGCGCGACACCGCCTCGGCGATGTACCGTTTCAATCCGCGGACTTTCCGTTTCCAGCGTCACGCCAACAACAGCCCGAACCCGCACGGCATCAGCTTCGACTACTGGGGCTAC
>DKGH01000237.1 GCA_002453165.1 Verrucomicrobia bacterium UBA6775 | reverse complement strand
AGTTTTTCGGATTCCACATGGCTGCAGTCATTTGCAAAAGTGGAATCCAGCAAATCGGGTCAAAGATGGTCGAGAAGCAGAAGGAGCAGCACCAGTTGGGAAAAAAAGTGGGGTATTACCGGTTCAATCACTTTTTATTCCACCACACTGGATGATCAAAGATACAAAATAGCGGCAGGCAGGGTTTCCAACTGGAAGAATTACATCAAAACGATTTTGGACGTTACTGGAAGGAATACGAGGGTAAAAATGAAACCCGGCATCGCCCTTTTTGTTGATGGCGACGCAATGGGGTTGAATGAAATCATGCTCGCAAGGGAGGAATGTAAAAAACTGGGCATCAAATTTTGGTTTATTAATGAGTCAGTCAAAACGGGAGACCTTCTCGAATATCAGGCAATGATGAGATATTTGCGAGAGATCGGAGCAGAGTGACTTAAGAATTGAAGGCCGAAGGAATTCAACCCAACTCCCCCTAACGTTTCTGCTGTTTTCGCGCTTGGCCAAGCGCTTGGTTCCCCGGCTTGGTTGTCGAAAACAAACTGGCTTTTCAGCGAGCCGGGGGCGAGGCTCCCGTGCACGAACCACGTTTTACACGCATGAAAAACAGGACGCCGCAGGGGTTTACATTGATTGAATTGCTGGTGGTCATCGCGATTATTGCGATTTTGGCGGGCATGCTTTTGCCGGCACTGGCCCGGGCCAAGTCGAAGGCCAAGGGCGTTGCCTGCATGAACAACATGAAGCAGATCGGGCTGGCGCATACATTTTACAAGGACGCCAACGAGGGGGAGTTTGTGCAGTTGGCCAAGCTGGAGTATGCGTCGCCGGACGCGATCGTGCCCGGCAACCACAAGTGGTGGCCGGATCTTCTCCAGAAAGTACTCGGTAAAAACACGCAGATTCATAGCTGCCCAAGTCTCAAGCATGCATCCCGTTTTGGGATCGGGATGAATCATCCGGAGTTGGGCCGCTGGCTGGAGGATCCACGGGTGGTCACGGAACGCCATATTGTCCAGCCGTCTGCCACGGTGTTGTTTGGCGACTCCGGTCCCATTGAGAACAAAAATGAATGGGACCCGAACAAGTGGGTGCTGAATACGAGCTACGGCGGCAAATGGCTGCTTTTCCGCACGCCGAGCAACGAGCCGTGGTACACGACGATGCCGCAGCGCATTTACAACCGGCACGATGGCGTGGCGAACACCGCGCACGTGGACGGGCACGTTGCCGCCATGAAGGCCGGCGCCATCGGTTTTCAATACAAACTCGGCCATCCGCTGGCCTTGTGGGACAAAAAATAGCGGGCATCCGCCGCTCATGAAAAACACCTTCACACTGGGATTGCTGTTCGTTTTTGTCGGCGGTCTGTCGGCGGCGGACGGGCTGGAGGTGGAGCCGTTGCCACCGGTGGAGTCAATGGCGGCGGCGCACGTAGCGAAGGGATTTGAGCTGCAGTTGATCGCCAGCGAACCGCTGGTGCGCGACCCGGTGGCGTTCGACTGGCGGGCGGACGGCGCGTTGTGGGTGGCGGAGATGGCGGACTACCCGCTGGGGATGGACGACCAGGGAAAACTCGGCGGCCGCGTGCGATTGCTGACCGATCGGGATGGCGACGGCCGTTACGACCACTCCACAATCTTCCTCGACGGGTTGTCGTTCCCGGCCGGCATCATGGCCTGGCGCGGTGGTGTGTTGGTGGCATCGGCACCGATCGTTTTGTTCGCAAAAGACACGGACGGCGACGGCCGGGCGGACGTGCGGCGGACACTGTTTGAGGGATTTTTTGAGGGCAACCATCAGCTTCGCATCAACGGCTTGAACTGGGGGTTGGACAACCGCGTCCATGGTGCGTCCGGTGCGGTCACCATCGGTTACGGTGGGGCCAACAACATCCGCTCCGGGGTCAGCGGCAAGTCGGTCATGATTCGCAGTGGCGACTTTCGGTTCGATCCCGACACGGGCTGGATTGAACCCACGTCCGGGCCGTCGCAGTACGGCCGCGTGCGTGACGACTGGGGCAACTGGTTCGGCGTGCACAACAGCCACCCGCTCTGGCACTACGTTTTGCCGGCGCGCTACCTTCGCCGCAATCCTGACGTCACCTATCCCGACTCGCGCCGGCAGGTCCGCACGCCGCGCAACCCGAGGGTGTTCGCCAACAAGCCTCCGCAAAAACGGTTCCACAGCTTTGAGCAGAGCGGCCGGTTCACGTCAGCCTGCGGCCCGTCGATTTATCGGGACACGATCCTGTTCGGCCGCAGCGGAGTGACACATGCGTTCACTTGCGAGCCGTTTCACAACGTCATCCAACGCTCGGTGATCCGGGAGGATGGAGTCAGCTTCAGCGGTGAGCGCGCCGACGATGGTGAGCGGGATTTTTTTGCGTCGGCTGATCGGTGGAGCCGCCCGGTTTTCACCCGCACCGGTCCGGACGGCGCACTGTGGTTTGCCGACATGTACCGCTACATGATCGAGCATCCGCATTGGTTGCCGAAAAACGGGCAGGACGAATTGCGGCCGCACTTTCGCAGCGGGGACACCTTCGGCCGCATCTACCGGATCGTGCCCAAGGACAACCCGCTCCGCGAGGTGCCAAGGCTGGCTGGCCGCAAGCCGGCGGAGTTGGTGGATGTTTTGTCTTCGGAAAACGGGACGTTGCGGGACATGGCACACCGGTTGTTAATTGAGGCGGATGCCAAGGCGGTGGCGCCACAGCTGCGTGCCATGCTGGCCGGGTCGCCCCGGCCGCGCGCGCGCTTGCATGCGCTGGCGGCACTCGACGGGCTGGGACGGCTCGACCCACGAACGCTTGGCCAGATGTTGGGTGATGTGCACCCGTATGTCCGGCGGCTGGCGTTTCGGTTGACCGAGAAATTCCCCGGGGAAGCCAAGCGGTTTGCGCCGCACTTCGAGTTTGCGCTTGGCCAAGCGCAACCCGGCCCGGAGGCCAAGGCGACGCTGCAGCAACTATTCTCTGCTGGTTTTTTGCACGATAGGAGAATCAGCGACTCGATCTCGGCGAAGGCCGAGGCGGTGGCAGATTCGGACTCACCTTTTTTGCAGGCAGCATACCTGACTGCGGCGGACGCACATTACGGGCCGATGCTCTCGGCGGCGGAGCCGGGCGGTAAAATTTATGAGCAGTTGATGTTGGTGGGGATCAAGCGGCATCGCAGTGTGTTGGCTGGGGAACTCGACGGCACCCTCGACACGGCCAACGCGCGCGCCCGGATGCAGTTGGCCTCTCTCTGGATTAAGTCGCTTGGCCAAGCCGGCATCCGCCTGGCCAAGTTGAACGAGGCCGGGCTGCCCGGCCAGACGAAGGCGCTCCGGGAAATTTTGACGGAGGCCGAGCGTCTGGCCCTGAACGCTGATAAGAACAGGCCACTGAGACTGGACGCGATCGAAGCGCTGGGCCACGGCAGTGAGCTGCACGGTAATACGGCTGCCGTTT
>DKGH01000245.1 GCA_002453165.1 Verrucomicrobia bacterium UBA6775 | reverse complement strand
GGGTTGAAGCCGGCGAACGACCCGTAGCGGGGCCACATTTCCTCGACCATGATCCGGCTGTGCCCGGAGCCAAACAGGTGAACCATGCGCCCGGCGAGGATGCTCCCGGTAAACCACTCGGCGGCCTGCTGGATGGCATTGATCTGGGCATCGACCGTTTCGGCCAGCCTCCGGCATTTTTCGATGTAATCCTGACTGGGTGACATGGGAATCAATCGGGGTAACCGTTTGGGTTGGCCTGATGCCAGCGCCACGCCGACTCGACGATCTGGTCAAGCGAAGCAAACTGCGGTTTCCAGCCCAGTTCATCGATGGCCTTTTGTGCGCCGGCGACCAGTCGCGGGGGATCGCCCGGACGGCGCTGTTCCTCGATGGCGGTGATGGGTTTGCCGCTGACGCGTTCGCAGGTCTCGATGACTTGCCGTACGGAGTAGCCCTCGCCGTTGCCGAGATTATAGTATCCGTTTTTGCCCGGCTCCATCGCTAGCATGTGCGCCTGCGAGAGGTCGATGATGTGTATGTAATCGCGGATGCAGGTGCCGTCCGGGGTAGGGTAGTCGGTGCCGAGGATTTTGCATTCCTTCGTCTGCCCCAGCGCAACCTTGAGGACGTTGGGAATCAGGTGTGTCTCAATGCGGTGATGTTCGCCGAACTTTTCGCTGGCCCCGGCCGCATTGAAATAACGCAGTGCGACAAATTCCAATCCGTGCAATTCCTGATACCAACGCAGCAGTTTTTCGAAAATGAGCTTACTTTCACCGTAGGGGTTGATCGGGTTTTGTGGCAACGCCTCGGTCATGGGCATCGTCTCCGGCACGCCGAATGTGGCGCAGGTGGAGCTGAACACGAACTTCCGCACGCCTCCCTCGACGGCGGCGTCGAGGAGGTTGATCCCGTTGGCCACGTTGTTTCGGAAATACTTGGACGGATTGGTCATCGACTCGCCGACGAGTGCGTTGGCGGCGAAGTGCATGATGGCCTCCGGTTGGTTTGAGGCTACGGCGTTCAGGATGGTCTCGCGGTCGCTGAGGCAGCCCTCGATGAACATCGCGCGCTCGTCCACCGCGGACCGGTGTCCCTCGCTGAGGTTGTCGAACACCACGACATCGTGCCCGGCGTCGAGCAGTTGCTCCACGCAAATCGAGCCGATGTAGCCGGCGCCTCCGGTGACGAAAACCTTCATCGCGCGACACGCTAACGGCCAATCGCCTTCGGCCCAAGCAAAACCCAGCTTGCCACTGGGCGGCAGATTGCGTTTCATCGGGCAGTTTAAAATGAAGAAGCGTCATTTTCTCAATACTGTTGTCGTGTCTTTGGCTGCGGCTGGGGCCGGATGCATTACTGTTGGATCCAAGTCCCCGCACAAGCTGGATCCCGCGGATTACGACGAAACCATCCGCGTGGCCTGCGTCGGGGATAGCATCACGTTCGGGGCCGGGATCAAGGATCGTAAAAATCACAACTACCCGCTCGTGATGGGCAAGTCGCTGGGCGACAGGTTCGATGTCCGAAACTTCGGGGTCAGCGGGGCGACGATGCTGAAGAAGGGGGATTTCAGCTACTGGGAACGACCCGAATTCAAGCAGGCGAGGGAGTTCAACCCGCACGTGGTGATTATCAAGTTGGGCACCAATGACACCAAACCGCAAAACTGGAAGCACAGTGCGGAGTACGCCGCCGATTACGAGGCGATGATTGACCACTTCGCAGCACTTCCGACTAAGCCCAAGATTTGGTTGTGTTCACCGGCGCCGGTGTACCAGACGCGCTGGGGGATTAGTGAAAAAGGGGTGGTCGAGGGCGTCATCCCGCAGGTGCAAGCCCTGGCCAAGCGCAAGGGATTGCCAATCATCGACCTGTACGTTGCGCTGAGCGGCAAGCCGGAGATGTTCCCGGACAAGATTCATCCCAACGCCGCCGGGGCCAAAGTGATGGCGGAGACCATCGAGGCGGCCATTATTTCCAAGTAACAAACGATGCTGACAATGAAACCGATCCGATTTTTATATTTTGCAGTAGCAATCTCGATTGCGGGTCAAGCGCTTGGCCAAGCGCCCAAGCCGCCGGTTCCCAAGGAACTGCCGCAGCCCAAGCAGCAGACCGTCTCCAAGCCGGTGCCGCTCGGTGGAGCGACCAAGCCGGCGGCAACATCCAAGCCGGTGCCGCTAAACGTCGCCCCGAAGTCTGCACAACCGAAGGCCAAGCCTCCCGCCGCCTCCAAGCCGGTACCGCTTGGCCAAGCGACCAAGCCCAAGACTAAGCCGACCCGCAAACCGGCCACGTCTCTCAAACCCAGGCGCACGCTCAAGTCATTTCCGCGCAAGCAAAAGAAGCTCAACTTGATTGGCGGAGACCAGATCATGCTCGTCGGGGACGGCCTGATTGAGCAGATGCAAAAGTACGGTTACCTTGAGTACCGGCTCACGGTGCAAAATCAGGGCAAGTCGCTCCACTTTCGTAACATCGGCTGGACCGGCGACACTCCGGCCGGCATCGCACGCGATGGCCTCGGCACCCGTCAGGCCGGGCACGAACCCGCGAACGAAGGGTGGCTGCAACTTCAAAAACAGATCGCGGAGATCAAGCCGTCGGTGGCGATCATCGGCTACGGCATGGCCAGCTCGCTCGACGGCAGTTCGCTTGAGAAGTTCAAGGCCGACTATCAGACGCTCATTGCCCACATCAAGGCCAACGCGCAGAAGAAAAACCCGCTGCGCCTGGTTTTCCTGGCCCCCATCTCGCACGAAGATTTGGGAGGCAAGCTGCCAGATGGCGAGGAACACAACATCGCACTGGAAAAGTACCGTGAGGTCATCGGCGATCTGGCCGCGGAGCACGACGCTTGGTTTGTCGATTTGTACCGGTTTCTAAAACGCCGTCCGGGTTCATCCGTGCCGCAGTTGACGCGCGACGGAATTCATCTGAACGAATACGGCTTCTGGACGATGGCAGCGGCGACGGAGTTTTCCGTCGGGTACCTGTCGTCGACGTTCCGGTTTAGCGTCCTCGAGGACGGCAAGGAGCGGGATGGCGGCTACGGGATCAAGCTGTCGAACATCTCCCGCTCGGGTGACAAGTTTACTCTGACCGGCCAGATGGAATCGTTGCCTCCTTTTTTTGGCGGGGAAAAGAGGTCAGACGCCGTGCGGGGACGCACTTCTATTGGTCGTATTCAGGTTCAGGGGCTTTCGGAAGACCGCTTCACGCTCGTGGCTGATGGAAAGGAAGTTCTCACCGCGCCATCCACCGAGTGGGGCAACGGCGCTTTCATCGACGCGGGGCCGGACATTGAGATTGGGAAAAAGATTCGCAAGCTGATCGTTGACAAAAACGAGCTGTATTTCCACCGGTCGCGCCCACAAAATCAGGCTTACCTTTGGGGCTTCCGAAAGCATGAACAGGGAAACAATTTCAAGGAAATCCAAATGTTCGATCCGTTGATCAAGGAAAAGGAACAGGAGATCAACGGGCTGAATAAGATCCAGTCGCGGAAGTACGAGTTCATGAAGGCGTCGAAGTGGGAGGAGATCAAACCGGTCGATGAATCTGAACCGACCAAAGAGGTGGCCATTGAGCAAAAGTCGTTCAAGCCGCAGCCGCTGCCCAAGTTTAACCTCGGAGACGGGCTGGAGATCCAGCTCTTCGCGCAGAACCCGCACCTGGCCAAGCCGATCCAGATGAACTTCGATGCCAGGGGCCGGTTGTGGGTGGCCAGTTCGGAGGTGTACCCACAGATTCTTCCCGGCCAGATGGCGACCGATAAGGTGATCATTTTGGAGGACACCAACAACGACGGCCAGGCGGACAAGTCGACTGTGTTCGCGGACAACCTGTTGATCCCTACCGGCATTGAGCCGGGAGACGGCGGCGTGTACGTGGGGCAAAGTACGGAACTGTTGCACCTCAAGGACACCGACGGCGACGGCAAGGCGGACGAAAGCAAGGTGATCGCCGCCGGGTTTGGCACCGAGGACACGCACCACATCCTGCACACGTTGCGCTGGGGATTCGACGGGCGGCTGTATTTTAATCAGTCGATTTACATTCGCACCCACATGGAAACGCCGCACGAGGTGTTGCGGTTGGAAAGCGGCGGTGTCTGGCGGATGCGCCCTGAGACGCTGAAGAGTGAAATTTTCCTGCGAGGTTTCTGCAATCCGTGGGGCCACCACTATGACACATTCGGCCAGTCGTTCGTGACCGATGGCGCGGGCGGGCAGGGTTTGAGCTACGCCGTGCCGGGCGCGATGTACTTCACCTACGCCCGAGCGCCCAAGCTGCTGGCAAGCATCAGCCCGGGGCGTTACCCGAAATTCTGTGGCTTGGAACTGGTTCGCAGTGAGCACTTCCCCGACGACTGGCAGGGCGATGCGATCACCTGCGACTTCCGGGCGCACCGCATCGTTCGTTTTGACATCAGCGAAAAGGGCTCGACCTACGTTACGCAGGAGATGCCGGATGTGCTGCGTTCGCCGAGCGTCACCTTTCGCCCGATCGACGTGAAGATGGGACCGGACGGCGCGCTTTATATCGCCGACTGGTCGAACCCGATCATTCAGCACGGCGAAGTCGATTTCCGCGACGAACGCCGTGACCACGTGCATGGCCGCATCTGGCGCGTTTCGTACAAGGGACGTCCGGTCGTTAAGAAAACCGATCTGACAAAACTGGGCACCGAGGCGCTGTTGGCCAAGCTGACCTCGGTGAACGGCTTCGAGCGGGAAAAATCCCGTCGCGTTCTCAAGGAGCGCGGCGAAGAGAAGGTGCTGCCGGCGCTCGAAAAATGGGTGGCCGGACAAACCGCCGAGCAGGCGCTGCTCGAGGGGTTGTGGATTTATCAGGGGCTGGACGTCGTCAACAAACCGCTTCTCGACAAGTTGCTCGAGGCCGAGGACGGCCGAGTCCGCACGGCGGCAGTTCAGGTGTTAAACGAGTGGCAGTCGAAGTTTGATGATGCTTCGCCCCGCTTGGCCAAGCGCGTCACGGATAGACACCCGCGCGTGCGGTTGGCCGCGCTTCGGTCGATCACGAACAAAAAAACCAAGTCCGACGACATGGTGAAGGCGGCCCTGAGCGTGTTCGAAAAACCGACCGACAATTACCTGGAGTACGGCGCCTGGCTCAGCATGAACGAAATCGAGGAACCGTGGCTCGACATGGTTCGCGAAGGAAAGTGGACCGCCGACGGCAACGAGAAACAATTGGAGTTCGCGCTTAAGACGGTTGACTCCGCCAAGGCCAGCGAAGTGCTGGGTGTGTTTCTGAAGGGTAAAACCATCCCGGAAAAGGGCTCATGGATTGAGATTATTGGCCGGGCAGGGACGAAGGCCGAGTTGCAGCAACTTCACAGTCAACTCGTGGGTGGCAAACTATCCGAGAAAGGCCAGGCCCGTGTTCTGGCTGCGTTGAGTAACGCTTCGCGGTCGCGAAACCTTCGGCCGGACGCGGACCGGGCCGGTGTGGCCGAATTCATCAACAGCAAAAATAGCGAGGTGCAGGTCGCCGCGCTGGGCCTCGCGGGGACGTGGAAGGGGCTGGGCGCTAAGTTTGCCGACTTGGCCAAGCTGGCCGGTGATGCCGGTGCCACGTCAATCGTCAGGCAGGCTGCGATCAACGCCATCCGCGAAACCGGCGGCGATGAGGCACGAAATGCGCTACGGCCGCTTGGCCAAACGCAGCACGCCGAGACGCGCAGCATGGCCGTGGGTGCGTTGGCGATGATTGACATCAACCAAGCT
>DKGH01000225.1 GCA_002453165.1 Verrucomicrobia bacterium UBA6775 | reverse complement strand
TGGCCAAGCGCCTGGCCAAGCGCGAGGAATAACGAGATGGACAAGATTCGATTCATGCTTCGCAAAAAGTGGCAAATTCGACCCCGCTTGGCCAAGCAAAGAGATTGCCAAATGAGCCATCGCCGCTAGTCTTTGCCCTCCACCGGGCCGGGTGTGAATGTTTTAAATAACCAGGCCGTCTGGTTTTTGCGTGGAAAAACCACAACCCAACTACAAGAGAGACGGGATTTTCATTGTCAGCCTGATCCTGATCGTGATGATGCTAGAGCTGGCTAGCGGCACGGACGACAGCGTGTCGATGCAGACGATCCCGAAGCCGAAGGCCCCGCAGGCGAGTGACCAATATCTGAAGTTCGCCCTGCCGGACGGCTGGAAGGCCAGCTCCAATGCATCGCCGATGACGACGCACTCGTTCGATGCCACCGGCGGCGCGTTTGTCACTGTGATACCGTTGCCCGCAGCCGTTGCCGGGACCACGGACATCGTCAACCTCTGGCGGCAGCAGGTTGGCCTCGGGGTGATTGGTCCGGAGGAGGCGGCCAAGGCGGCCAAGGCGATCACCATCAGCGGCCAGCCGGGGTCGCTTTATGATTTCACAGGCGAGACTCCGATCGAGGGTCAGGCCAAGCCGCCCCGAATTGTCACCGCGTCGACCACGCTTGGCCAAGTGACTTGGTTTTTCAAGTTGTCCGGCTCGGCGGATGCGATCGAGGCACAGCTGGAAAACTTCACTCAATTCCTGACTCGGCTGGCGTTTCAGCCTGGGGCATCGACCATCGATTTCCAAAGTTTAATGCAGGAGGCGCAGAGGGCCTCACAGGCTGCTCCTCCGCCACCGCCGCCGTCTGCCCCGGCAGTGGCCAAGCCGACCTGGACTGTGCCGGGTAGCTGGGAGGAAAAGGCGCCCACCTCGATGCGGCTCGGGAATTTCACAGCCGGTGCCGGGCAGGCGGAAATCACCGTGATGACCTTCCCGGGTGAGGTTGGCGGGCTGCTGGCAAACGTCAATCGTTGGCGAGGGCAGTCCGGCCTGCCGCCGGTCGATGCGGATGGGCTCGCGGACGTCACGAAACAGGTCACCATCAGTGGTACACCCGCCACGCTTGTTGAGGCGGTGGGTGAAAAGACCGCCTCGTACAGCGTGTTTCATCCCGTTGGCAACGCGACTTGGTTTTACAAGATCAGCGGGCCAAGCGAGGCGGTCACACCGGAAAATGCCGCGTTCAGGGCGTTTCTTGAGTCCATTCAATTTCCAAAATAACCGGTCGCGATGGAGGTGTTTCTCAAACCGTTTGTTAAGTTTTGGTGTTCGCTGCGTCTGACTGTGGTTTGCCTGATGGCGGCGTTGGTGCTGGTGTTTGTCGGCACTCTCGCGCAGGTGGATCAGGGGCTTTACGACGCACAGAAAAAATATTTTCGGAGTTACCTACTAATCCCTGAGGCGGTCGGTGGCGCCGGCTGGGCGCAGATCCGCATGGGCGACACTGACTGGGGTTTGAAGCCGTGGGAGACCGACCAAGGCAACTGGACAGAGATCGAAGGCACCCAGTTCAGCATGCTGCAGTTCGAGGCTTCGAATGGTGCGGAACGCGCGACCATCTCAGTGAGCAAAATGGCCAAGGGCGCGGGTGGTCTAAGGGAAAATATTAACCGTTGGCGCGGGCAGCTTGGGCTGGGACGGGTCGAGAAGCTCTCGGGAACCGAGTCGATTACGGTCGACGGAAATGCCGGCACGTACGTGGAGTTGACCGGCACAAAGGACGGCAAGCCAGCCAAGACGGTAGGGGTCATTCACGAGCTGCGCTACCGGCAACCGTATGAGACATGGTTTTACAAGCTGACCGGTGACGCTGCGGTGGTGGATGCGGAGAAGCAGCGGTTTCGCGAATTCGTTCTCTCGGCGGGTTACCCGACAATGTTTAAATTCCCGTTCGTTGGGGGCTACCTCGTGGCGGTCGTACTGCTGATCAACCTTTTGGCTGCGCACTTCCAGCGGTTCGCTTTCAGCAAGAAGAAGATTGGCATCTTCCTGACGCACGCCGGGCTGATCCTGATGCTGCTTGGGCAGATCGTGACCGACCAGTTTCAGGTCGAAAGCAACATGCGACTTGAGGAGGGTCAGGTTAAAAACCACTCGATAAGCCGCGAGTTTTGCGAGCTGGTCATCATCGACAAAAGCAACGCGGAGACCGACACCTACGCGTCCATCCCCGCCGAAATCCTGGCGGAGAAGGGGCAGTTCCGCATGGGCGACCTGCCGTTTGAAGTGACGGTAAAGGCCTACTTCAAAAACTCCGATCTCTCCGAGCCCGTCATTGGTCAGTCGAACCCGGCCACTACCGGTAAGGGGTTGACCCTTGTGGCCACGCAGATGGATTCGGTTACCTCGCTTGAGGAGGTCAACTTTCCCAGTGCCTACGTCGCCCTGCAAAGCACCGACGGCAAGGAGCTTGGCACATGGATGGTGTCGGCGCTGTTCGGAGCGCTGCGCAAGCCTATCCCGGAGCAGACCTTTGAGCACGACGGCAGGGAGTACGAGCTGGCGCTGCGTTTCAAGCGATACTACGAGGAGTACGACATCGAGTTGGAGGACTTTCGACACGACAAATTCCAGGGCACGGAGAAGGCCCGGAACTTCTCCAGTGACGTGGTTGTGCGAGAGCGCATCAGCGGTGCGGAACGCAATGTGCACATCAAGATGAATCACCCGCTGCGTTACCGGGGCAAAACCTACTTTCAAGCCAGCTTCGACCCCGAGAACGACAAAGCTACCGTCCTACAGGTCGTGCGCAACCCGGGCTGGGTGACGCCTTACATTTCCTGTGCGATGGTAGGGTTGGGCATGTCGATCCAGTTCCTGACCCATCTGGTCGGATTCACCAGAAAGAGAAAGGCCAAGGCATGAAGAAATATTTAACCGTTCCCATCATTGCAACCCTGGTTATGGCTCTCTGGGTGCTCAAGGGACTCGTCTTTCTGCCCAAGGCCGAGGCCGACAAGCCGGACATTTATGGTTTCGCAGAGTTGCCAGTGTTGCTCGACGGACGCACCCAGCCGATCGACTCTACCGCGCGCAATGCCATGCGGGTCATCCGCCACAAGTCGACCGCTCTGCGAAAGGAAGGTGATAAAGAGAAACCGTATCCCGCTGTTGAGTGGTTGCTCGAGGTGGCGGCCAAGCCAGAACTCGCCCGGTCGCGCCCGGTTTTCCGGATCGACAACGAGGAGGTAAAGGACCATCTCGGCTTGGCCAAGGGCGAAAAACATTTTTCCGTGGACGAGGTTGCTGCTGAGGAAAATTTCCAGCGCTTGGCCAAGGACAGCGCCCGCATCCATGCCAAGCAGGCGGAGCTGCGGACGCCCTTCGAAAAGTCGATCAAGGGCGTGGCTGATTCACTGATGATCTACCAGCGCTTGGCCAAGAGCTTTCGGCCCCAGCACTCGACCGACTTCAAGCAGGATCTGGACGAGATGACCCGGATTTTTCCTGCCGGCATGGCGGCTGTTCGCGCACACGAGACCGGTACCGAGCACGACGAGGATGAGCATCAACAATTCTCGCGCCTGCTGGAGGTGTTCATCGATCCCACAATTCACGAGGGCGACAAGAGTGGCGTGATGTTTTGGCCTCGAACCGTTCCCCCGGTCACAGGCGGTGACACTGAATGGAAGTCCATGAGCGCGAGCCTCTTTCACAGCATCACCAATGCGGCCCAGCCGGAATCCGAATGGAAGATCGAGTTCAACGGTGCGGTCCAATCCTATGCCGCGATGCTTTCTGCCTATGCGAAGGATGACGCCGCAACATTCAATGCCGAGCTGGCTGCCTATCGCGGGTATCTTGAAAAAAACAACCTCGTTGGGATCGCCGGCAAGACCGGCACAGAGTTTGGATTCAACAATTTTGATCCGTTTTACAAGTGCGAGATTCTTTATGTGATCGCTTTTTTGCTGGCCTGCGGCAGCTGGTTGTCGCTTGCCAAGTGGCCAAATCAGACCGCTTACTACCTCGTCGCCCTTGCGGCGGTGGTGCACACGGCCGGGCTGATTTTCCGCATGTGGCTCGAGGGCCGGCCGCCGGTGACGAACCTGTACTCCGCGGCGGTGTTCGTTGGCTGGGGCGCGGTGATCCTTGGACTGATCCTTGAACGCATCTATCGGGACGGCATCGGCAACGTCGTGGCCAGCTCGGTCGGGTTTGTGACGCTTCTTGTCGCACACGGCCTCTCGCTTAGCGGCGACACGATGGAGATGCTGCAGGCCGTGCTCGATACCAACTTCTGGCTCGCGACACACGTGGTGATCATCACCATCGGCTACTCGGCCACGTTTGTTGCTGGGTTCCTTGCGATCGTGTATGTGGTGCGGGACTTCGTCTCCAACAAGGTGCCATTCGAGAAAGCCAACCGCACCGGCATCACCAAGATGATTTACGGCATTATCTGCTTCGCTGCCCTGTTCAGCTTTGTCGGCACTGTGCTGGGCGGCATTTGGGCCGACCAATCGTGGGGCCGGTTTTGGGGTTGGGATCCCAAGGAAAACGGGGCGCTGATGATCGTGATTTGGAACGCCGCTATCCTGCACGCGCGCTGGGGAGGTATCATCCGCGAGCGCGGAATTGTGGCTGCTTCTATCTTCGGCAACGTGATCACTGCTTGGTCATTTTTCGGGACGAACATGCTTGGCATCGGCCTTCACTCCTACGGCTTTATGGACAAGGCGTTCGCCTGGCTGATGGTGTTTGTCTGCTCGCAGATCGTGATCATGACCGGCGGCCTGATGCTTGGCACTCTCGACAACGCCGGCAAAGCGGCATCGCAAAAAGACGGAGCTGCTGCAGCCAGCCCGCTTCCATGGCTGATCGTCGAGGGGGGCGTGATCGTGATCACCGCCGCTGGAACGATCATCTACCTGCTCAAGGCGTTCGGTTTCTGATGCGGCTTGGCCTAGCGGGGGCATCAAGCCAGGCCGCAGTTTTTGCGGGCGCGATCGAGAACCGTGGTCGCCCGTTCACGGGCCTTCGAGGCGCCGTCCTTCAACACCTGGTTCACGTGGTCGAGATTGTTTTCCAACTCGGCGCGCTTGGCCCGGGCCTCCGCAAAAAACTCCCAGTACTGCTCGAACAACGCCTTTTTAAGGTCGCCGTAGCCCAGCCCACCGGCGCGGAGGCGTTCCTCCCAATCCTTGGCCACATCCTCAGTGGCGACGAGCCGGAGCAGTTGCACGGCGATGTTTTTGTCGGCGTCCGGCTTGGGCTCCTCGGGCGGGCGACTGTCCATCACCAAGCGCATGATGGTTTTGCGTAGCGGCTTTTCCTCCCCGAAAATGTCGATCGTGTTGCCGTAGCTTTTGCTCATTTTCTGGCCGTCCGTGCCGGGGACGACCGCCACCGAGTCGCGGATCTGCGGCTCCGGGATCACAAACGTCTCGCCGTAGGTCTGGTTGAACTTGATCGCGATGTCGCGTGTGACCTCGACGTGCTGCTTTTGATCACGGCCGACCGGCACGATGTTGGAGTCGTAAATCAAAATATCTGACGCCATCAAAACCGGGTAGGCAAACAGGCCGTGGTTGGGCGAGAGGCCCTTGGCCATCTTGTCCTTGTAGCTGTGGCAGCGCTCGAGCAGGCCCATTGGAGTGAGCGAGCTGAGTAACCAGGTCAACTCGCAGACTTCCGGCACGTCGCTCTGGCGGAAGAACACCGACTTGGCCGGGTCAAGGCCGCACGCAAGAAAATCCAGCGCCACGTCGAGGGTATTTTTGCGCCGCTCATCGGCGTCGAACAGCGACGTCATCGAGTGGTAGTCGGCTATGAAATAATACGCCTCGCCCTGCTCCTGCAGCTCGATCGCCGGGCGCATCATGCCGAAGTAATTGCCCACGTGCAGCGTGCCCGACGGCTGGATTCCTGAAAGTATGATCATAAACAAAAAGCCCCCGGGCGGCGGGCCAGCGGCCGTGCCACCCGGAGGCGCAAATCAAACGGGCTATGGCTACTTGATATCAACAAAAATCAGCGTCCCGGCCAGCATGTCCGGCACGATCAGCTTGTTTGCCTTGCGGTCGAGATAAAAGTCGGCGGCCGACTTGAGGCCCTCGAGGATCACTTCCTTCTTTTTGCCGTTGTTGGTCAATTTCCAAATCTTCCCCTGTGTCCAGCTCGAGACGTAGATGCCGCCCTTGCCGTCCGGGTCGACCGCATCCGCGCCGCGCAGTCCCTTGGTGATGACGCGCAGTTTGCCCTTCGCCGTCTTGCGCACGATGTTGCCGGTGAAGAAGTCACCCATCAACAGGCCGGTTTTGCCGGAGCGGCCTACGCCGTTCGGCCCCGGCATATCCGCCTGCCCGGGCGCGACGGCGTCGGTGATTTTCCCGTCCTCGATCGAAATCTTGTACACGCAGCCCTGTGCCGGCAGTTCCTTGGCCTGCTTGCTGTCGAGCGGCCAAAGTGTGC
The DNA here is from genome assembly GCA_002453165.1 of Verrucomicrobia bacterium UBA6775. Taxonomy (GTDB): domain Bacteria; phylum Verrucomicrobiota; class Verrucomicrobiia; order Limisphaerales; family UBA1096; genus UBA1096. The sequence goes on along the minus strand of DKGH01000225.1, from coordinate 8,207 downwards.
GCTCCTTATCAGGGTCGAACATCTTGCTGATCGCGCCCATGTCAGTCACGTACACGCTCTTGCGATCATGTGACGCGGCTACGTCGTTGAGAAAGCTGACCTCGCGGGGAAAATCCTTTTTGTCCGCCAACACGCTCACGTTGCCTTTGCGGTCGATTTTCATCACGCGCGTCTGGTCGGCGGTGACGAGATATTTGCCGGTGAAGGCGATGCCCTTCGGCTCGTTCAGTCCCTTGGCGAAGACCTTCGAATTGTCGCCGTCGAGTACCTTGATCACCGCGTCGCCCTCCTTGTCGGGGGAGTTCATCACGGTGACGTAGTACTTGCCGCCGAATCCCTTGGTCAAACTCTCGGGGCGTTCCCCGATTTTCACGACCTTATTCTTCGCGCCCCAAACCGGAGTCGCAACCATCATGCCCACAATGAGCCCAGCAAGGATTTGTTTTTTCATAGAAACTCGGCCAAGTTCCTAACCGTTCTGCGCGCAGGGTCAATGCAAATCAACGGGGACAGGGATTGGGAATCGTTTTATCAGGAGGGCGATTTGATGTGGGATCACGGCGAAGCCTCGCCGGGGCTGGTCGATTTTCTGGCATCCAATGAAGCCAACCTCCCGCTTGGCCAAGCGCTCGTCCCGGGCTGTGGCAGGGGACACGACGCCCGCACCCTGTCCAAGGCCGGTTGGCAGGTCACCGGGCTGGACATCGCGCCCAGCTCTGTGCCTCTGGCCCAGGAGTTGGCTGCTGCTGAGGGGCTGGAAATCGATTTTCGGCTTGGAAATTTTCTTGAAGACAAATCTCCTCAACCGTTCGATCTCCTGTTTGAGCACACCCTGTTTTGTGCCATAAACCCCGGGCAGCGCGACGCCTACGTCCGCGCAGCCAAGCGCTGGCTTAGGCCAGGCGGGACGTACCTCGCGGTGAATTACATCATCACCGACGATGACGGCGATCCGCCGTTCAGCACCACCGCCGGGGAACTTGACGAACGCTTTCTACCCGACTTCGAACTGATCCGCCGTTGGACACCGCGCTCGTACGAAAACCGGCAGGGCAAGGAACTGATGAACCTCTGGCGCCGGAGGTAGCCAAGCGCTTTCGCTTTCGTTTCGGCTCCAAAAAAACTAGTTTGGCCAAGCGCTCCTGTTGGCATGACTCAATTGAACCGACACATCACGCTGCTACTTGGCATCCTGTTGACCCTGGCCAACGGCATGGCGTTGGATTGGCAAAAGAGCGGGGCGCATCGCTGGGCTGACCTTGCCGCTGCCGGCAGCGGTAGGCCGGGGTTCACGCTGATGAACCCGGCGTACACCGGTGTGCAGTTCACCAACACGCTTTCCACCCTAATCCTGATCTCCAACAAAAACCTTCTCAACGGTTCCGGTGTGGCGTTGGGCGACTACGACAACGACGGGCGTTGCGACATTTACCTCTGTCGGCTCGATGGCAGCAACGTGATGTACCGCAACCTTGGCAACTGGAAGTTTGAGGACACCACCGCCGCCACCGGCACGGCATGTCCCTCCCAGTTTTCCAGTGGGGCGACGTTTGCGGATGTCGATGGAGACCGCGATCTCGACCTGTTCGTCACGGCCATGGGGCAGCCTAACCGGCTTTTTCGAAACGACGGCAACGGCAAGTTCACCGACATCACCATAGCCTCTGGCATCGGCACACGCTTCGGCAGCAGCTCGCTAGCGTTGGCTGACATCGACGGCGACGGCGATCTTGACCTGTACGTGGTCAACTACGGTGCCAAGTCCGTGCTGAAGGACGGCGGCAAACTCGACATCGTCAACGTCAACGGCCAGCTCACTGTGCGCGGGCCGTTCGCCAGCCGGATCAAGTTCATCAACAGCCAGATGTTTGAGTACGGCGAGCCGGACGAGTTTTTTCTCAACGACGGCACCGGACGGTTTACCAGACTCGATTGGGGCGGTGGTCGATTCACTACGCACGACGGCAAGCCGCTCAGCGAGCCGTACCGTGACCAAGGTTTGAGTGCGATTTTCCGCGACATCAACGGCGACCGTGCCCCGGACCTGTTCATCGCCAACGACGGATTCACCGAGGATCGTTTTTGGATCAATGATGGACGGGGAAACTTCCGTGAAATATCGCCGCTCGCCGTGCGACAGTTAAGTTTTTCTGCGATGGGTGTGGACTTCGCCGACATCAACCGCGATGGCTACGACGACTTTTTTGTTGTCGAGATGCTCAGCGCAAATCACGGCCGCCGCCTCACGCAGCAGGGCACCATTCCGGCTGATCCGGTGGCTCCCGGCGACTTCACGCACCAGCCGCAGAGCCGCCGCAATTGCCTCTACATCAGTCGAGGAGACGGCACCTTTGCGGAGGCTGCCTACTTTTCCGGCGTGGCCGCGTCTGAGTGGTCTTGGAGCAGTGTTTTCCTTGATGTCGACCTCGATGGTTGGGAGGACATACTCGTGACCAATGGGTTCGAGTTTGACACCGACGACCTCGACACCCAGCACAAGATCGGTCGGCTCGGCAAAATCCCGGTCGCGCAAAAGCGGAAGACGATCTTTCTTTTCCCGCCGCTCGACACACCCAACGTCGCCTATCGTAATCTCGGCAATTTGCGCTTCGAGGAGGTTGGTGCCCGGTGGGGATTTAACGACAAACACGACGGCCACGGCATGGCGCTAGGCGACCTCGACAACGACGGCGATCTCGATGCCGTGATCAGCTGCCTCAAGGGGCCGGCGCTGGTCTACCGGAACAATGCCACAGCGCCACGTGTGGCCGTGCGCCTGGCCGGCAACGGCAAAAACACCGAGGGCACCGGAGCGCGCATTCGCGTGCACAGTTCGCCTGGCCGGGGGCAACAGGCACAGGAAATGATGACCGGCGGCCGCTACGTCAGCGGCGACCAGGCCCAGCGCACTTTCGCGGCCAAGGCAGGGGAGACATTTCGCATCGAGGTCGATTGGCGCGACGGCACCCGCACCACGATGGAAAATGCGACCGCGGGTCGCCTCTACGAAATTCGCCAGGCGGAGACCAAGCCGATCCCGGCCAAGCCAAGCGCTGCGACGACTCTCTTCGCCGACGCCAGTGCGCAGCTTGGCCACCGTCACAACGCAACATTCCGGGACGACTTTGAACTGCAGCCCGCGCTGCCCCGCAGCCTAAACCATGACGGCCCGGCGTTGGCTGCGGCTGATGTGGACGGCGATGGAGATACCGACCTGCTGGTGACAGACACAAACGATCCGCAGTTGACCATCCTGCTCAATGACGGCGCGGGGAACTTCAAGCGATCGGCCAACTCGCTGCCCTCCGGCGGCATCGGCTTGATTCCGTTCACCGACGGCCAAGCGCAGATGCTGTTGCACCTTTCCGAGCCGCCTGCTGTTTATACTATTGAAAACGGTCAACTGCGCTTGGCCAAGCGCTTGGCCGTCGACGGCAAGCCCGGCAGTGCGGCGGCGTTCGATGCCGAGGGCGACGGCGACACCGACCTGTTCATCGGCGGCGGCCCGGCGCTTGGCCAATTTCCCGCCGCCGCCGCCTCGGTATTGTTTATCAACAACGGCGGCGACTTCGCTCCCCGGCTGTTTCCCGGGCTTGGCCTGGTTCGCAGCGTTGCGGCAGGTGACACGGACGGCGACGGCGACACCGACCTCGTGCTGGCCCGAGAATGGAACAGCATCGCCCTGCTACAAAACAACGCCGGGAATTTTACCGAGGCTGGCCCGGCGCTTGGCCTTGCGGCGCACAGGGGCCTTTGGCACAACGCCCAGCTTGCGGACGTTAATGGGGACGGGACACTCGACATCGTTGCCAGCAACATGGGTCTGAACACGCCGTACAAATTTTACGGCTCGCCGGTGCGCTTGCTCTATGGCGACGCCGATGCGGACGGCATCAACGAGCTGGCCGAGATCTTTGTCGACCGCGCCCAGAACAACTGGCGGCCGGTTCGCAAGTTGGAGGTGTTCGCCAACACCTTCCCGCAAGTCCGTGGCACTTACACCCGCAATAGGGCGTTCTCTACCGCAACCGTACCGCGCATTCTCGGCCCGACCATTTCCGACATGAAGGCGGTTGAATTCAACTCGCTCGCCTCCGGTGTGTTTCTAAATGCCGGTGGCAAATTCACCTTCAAGCCGCTGCCGGATGAGGCGCAGCTATCTCCGGCGTTCGATATTTGCGTGGCCGATTTCGACGGGGATGGCGTTTCAGATTTGTTCCTCGCGCAGAACGATTTCGGCGTGCCGGCCCGTTATTCACGCTACGACAGCGGCCGAGGCCTGCTGCTGACCGGCGATGGGAAAGGTGGTTTTCAACCGCAAAGAGGTCAGCGAAGCGGAATCACGATCTACGGCGAGCAACGCGGCGCGGTCGTGGCGGACTTCAACGGGGACAAAAAACCGGACCTCGCCGTGACCCAACGCGACGCTGAAACCAAGCTGTATTTGAAGCGCTAATCTCTCGCGAAGGCGCGGAGGAGTTTTGCGCCAACTTTTTTGCAGACTCGCGGGCAGGCTACCATCGCTTGGCCAAGGGATTACTCGGCGGTGTCGCCTTCTTCGTCTTCGCTGATGACTGGGGCGATGGCGAGCAGGCGGTCGTCTCCGTGCAGGTTGATCAGCTTCACGCCCTGGGCGTTGCGGCCGGTCATGCGGATGTGTTCCACGCCGGTGCGCACCATCTGGCCGCCGAAGGTGATGAGCATGATCTCGTCGGAATCCTTCACGGCCAATGCACCGCAAACACCGCCGGTCTTGGCCGTGGTCTTCATGGTGATGATGCCCTTGCCGCCTCGCGACTGGGTGCGGTACTCGTCGAAGTTGGTTCGCTTGCCGATGCCGTTTTCGCCGGCAACCAACAGGGTGGCGTCCTTGGCCACGATTGCGGCTGCGACGAGCCGGTCCTTACCGCCCAGCCTGATGCCGCGCACGCCGGCCGCGGTGCGGCCCATGGAGCGCACGTTTTCCTCGTTGAAGCGGATGCTCAAGCCGGAGTTGGTGATGAGCACCACCTCGTCGTGGCCGGTGGTCAGCTTGACCGTGATGAGGCGGTCGCCTTCGTTGATGCCGATGGCGTTGATGCCGTTGCGGCGGACGTTGGAGTAGGCCTCGAGCGCGGTCTTTTTCACCGTGCCGCTCTCGGTGGCGAAGAAGAGGAATTTTTCCTGTTTCCAGGTGAGGTTTTCCTTGTCTTTGCCCAGTTGGGATTCCACCCGGATGAGCGCGGCAATCTTTTCTCCGGATTGCAGCTCAAGCATGTTCGCGATGTTGCGTCCCTTGGCCGCGCGGCCCATGTCGGGAATCTCATGCACGCGGCGCACGTAGACGCGACCGGTGTTGGTGAAAAACATGAGGTAATCATGCGTGCTGGCGGTGAAGAGGTGCTCGATGAAATCCTCGGCCTCGCCCTGCACGACAGAGTCCTTGCGCGTGCCCATGCCGATCACGCCCTTGCCGCCACGGCGTTGTGAGCGGTAGGAGCTGACGTTGGTGCGCTTGATTAGGCCGTTGTGGGTGAGGGTGATGATGACACCTTCGTTGGCGATGAGATCCTCGATTGCCATGTCGCCCTCGTCTGGCACGAGGTCGGTGCGGCGCGGGGTGGCGTGCTTGTCCTTGATGGCCGTCAGCTCGTCCTTGATGATCGAGAGTACGCGTTCCTCGCGTGCGAGGATGTCCATCAAGTCCTCGATCTTGACGAGTAGCTCGTCGTACTCGGCCTTGATTTTGTCCTGCTCGAGGCCGGTCAGCTGATACAGGCGCAGGTCGAGGATGGAGTTCACCTGGGCCTCGCTGAGCAGGTAGTAGCCGCCCTTGATGCGTTCCGGTTTGCGCACCTTGACGCCCCATTTCTTGAGAACCTTTTCCGGGAACTCGAACGCGAGCAGCTTGACGCGGGCCTCGTCACGGTTTTTTGAGTTGCGGATGATGCGGATGAATTCGTCGAGATTGGCCAGCGCGCAGAGGTACCCCTCGAGCGTCTCGGCTCGGGCCTCGGCCTTGTCCAACTCGAACCGTGTCCGGCGCAGGACGACCTCGCGGCGGTGCTCAATGTAGGCATTGATCAGCTCCTTGAGGTTCATCGTCTTCGGACGGCCGTGGTCGATCGCCAGCATGTTCACGCTGAACGACGTCGCCAACTGGGTGAATTTGTAGAGCTTGTTGATGACCACCTTCGGCACAGCGTCGCGCTTGAGCTCGACGACCACGCGCGTGTTTTCGTCCGACTCATCGCGCACGGCGGAGATGTCGGTGATGGTCTTGTCGTTGGCCAGCGATGCGATTTTCTCAACCATCGTGGCGCGGTTGACCATGTACGGAATCTCGGTGATGACGATCTGTTCGCGGTTACCCTTGAGCTGCTCGACGCCGACGCGGCCGCGTTGCTTGATACTGCCGCGGCCGGTCTTGAAATAGGCGCGGATCGGGTCCAACCCCACCGCGAGACAGCCGGTCGGGAAGTCCGGTCCCTTGATGTACTCCATCAACCCCTCGATGCTGATCTCCGGGTCGTCGATCTGCGCGCAGATTCCGTCGATGACCTCGCCGAGGTTGTGCGGCGGGATGCTGGTCGCCATGCCCACCGCAATGCCGGTGCCGCCGTTGATCAGCAGGTTTGGGAATGCGGACGGGAACACGGTCGGTTCCTGCCGGGTCTCGTCGTAGTTTGGCACCCAGTCGACCGTGTCCTTGTCCATGTCGTTCATCAACGCATGGCCAAGGTGCGTCAGGCGCGCCTCGGTATAACGCATCGCGGCCGGCGGATCGCCCTCGACGGAGCCGAAGTTTCCCTGCCCGTCGACGAGCGTGCTGCGCATCGACCACGGCTGGGCCATGTTCACGAGTGTCGGGTAAATCGTCGCCTCACCATGCGGGTGGTAGTTGCCGCTGGTGTCACCGCAAATCTTGGCGCACTTACGGTACTGCCGTCCCGGGCCGAGGTTTAGGTCGTGCATCGCGAGCAGGATGCGGCGTTGCGACGGCTTGAGCCCGTCCCGTGCATCCGGCAGCGCACGCGAAATGATGACCGACATCGAGTAGTCGAGGAACGAGTTCTTGATCTCGTCCGCGACGTTGATCTTTTGGATCTTCTCGCTGGCGGCAAACAACGGCGTGTTGCTTGCGGGTAATGGATCCTTGTCCTTGGAATCTGCCATGTGTCTCTAAAAAATCTTTCCGGTTAAACGTCGAGGTTTCGCACGTTGAGCGCGTTTTCCTGGATGAAATGGCGGCGCGGCTCGACCTCCTCGCCCATCAGCTTGGTGAACATTTCGTCCGCCTCCACGGCGTCCGATTCCTCCACCCGCAACAGCTTGCGTGTCTCCGGCGCCATGGTCGTCTCATAAAGTTCCTTCGGGTTCATTTCACCCAGCCCCTTGAAGCGTTGGATCTGGATGCCTCGTCGGCCAACATCCATGACCGCATTAAGAATCTCTGAGATGGAAAACAGCCGCCTCGCGTTGGCCGAGTCGCCTTCGCCCTGGATGATCTCAAACAACGGCTCGTCCTGCGCTGAGTAGTGGTCAACGCTCAGGCCCTTGCGGTTGAGCTTGGACAGAATCTCCTCCACCGCCGTGTGCTCGTGCAGCTCCACGTGGCGTGCGCGTCGGCGTGGCCCTTCTTTTTTCTTCGGCTTGCGGCCGCGCTTGGCCGGTGCCTCCTCGGCGATTGGTTCCTCGTCCTCCGCTTGGCCAAGCGCCTGGTCTTCTTCTTCCTCATCTTCGCCGAACAGGCCAAGGTCCGGGTTTTCCTTACCAAACTTGGCCAAGGCTGTTTCGCTGTGAAAATAATGCACCGTCTCGTCGTTTCCCTCCCAGATTTTCACCAAGTGGCTGGGCAATGATTTCTTCTTCGGGTTGCGCTCCTCGAGGTAGTCCGTGAAATCGCCCCCATGCCGGCGAATGGCGTTGGCGTATTTGTCGAGCGACTGCAGCAACTCAAGAATCTCGGAGAGCTGTTTCTTTGCCACCTCCTTGTCGTTTTCGAGGCTTCGCAGGCGAACGTCCTCCGAGCCAAGGTCGAGCAGCATCCGAGTCATCTGCGTGTCGTCATCGATGTACTCCACGCGACGCTTGCGGGTCACCTTGTACAACGGCGGTTGCGCGATGTAGACGTAACCCTGTTTCACCAAAGCCGGCATCTGCCTGTATAGAAACGTCAGCAACAGCGTGCGGATGTGAGAGCCGTCCACGTCGGCGTCCGTCATGAT
>DKGH01000115.1 GCA_002453165.1 Verrucomicrobia bacterium UBA6775 | reverse complement strand
TGAGGTTGAATTGGCGTGGTTATTTTGGTTTCCTCAGCCGTACCGGAATTTTGCCTTTACTTCTCGCATCAAGGGGAGCGACCAGCCTGTTGGTTTTCCTGTGCATGACTGGCTTGGCCAAGCGCTTGGCCAAGGCGGAGCCTTTGTCGTGGCAGGAAAAGGGTGTGTATCGGGAGGCCATGGTGAACAAGCCGCTTGGCCAGGCGCCCGGTTTCACGCTGCTTTCATCGCAGGCCACCGGCGTCCAGTTCACCAACACGCTGGCGCGGGCGCGCATGATGAACGCCAACCTGCTCAACGGCGCCGGCGTGGCCTCGGGCGACGTGGACGGCGACGGGTTGTGCGACATTTACGTGTGCAGTCTCGACGGTGAAAACGGGCTGTTCAAAAACCTCGGCAACTGGAAGTTCAAAAAAATCTCGAAGGTGGCCGGTGTGGGCGCGCCGGGGATGTCGAGCACCGGCGCGGCATTTGGCGATGTTGACGGCGATGGCGACCTTGACCTGTTCGTTACTTCCTGTGGTGGGCCAAACGCGTTGTTCATCAACGACGGCACCGGCAGGTTTACCAACCAAACCAAGGCGGCCGGTGTGGAGGCGCTGAAGATCGGCTCGACCTCGGTGGCGCTGGGCGACGTCGACATGGACGGCGACCTCGATATTTACGTGACCAACTACGGTGAGACGTCGGTGCTGCGCAGTGGCGGCTCGGTGTCGGTGCGCATCGTTAATGGCAAGCAGGTGGTCACCGGCAAGTACTCGAACCGCATCCGCATCATGGACGGCGATTTCGTCGAGGTCGGTGAGCCGGATTTCCTCTACATCAACGATGGCACTGGCAAGTTTTCGAAAACCGACTGGCTCGATGGAAACTGGCTGGACGAAAACGGCGAGCCGATCGAGAAGGAGTTTTGGGATCTCGGCCTGTCGGTGATGATTCGTGATATCAACCAGGACGGCCTGCCGGACATCTACAATTGCAACGATTTCCAGACGCCGGATCGGCTCTGGGTGAACAAGGGCAACGGGCGGTTTCAGTTGGTGGAGGAAAAGGCGCTACGGCATCGCAGCTATTTCGCGATGGCGGTGGACTTCGCCGACATCAACCGCGACGGGCACGACGATTTTTTTGTCGCCGACATGATGAGCCCGGAGCACTTGCTGGAGATGACGCAAATCGGCGTGACCAACCCGTTCGCCAAGCCGATCGACGAGTTCATCGACCGCCCGATCATTCACCGCAACACGTTGTTCGTGAACCGCGGCGACAACACCTACATGGAGACCGCAAATTACAGTGGCGTGGCCGCCACCGAGTGGACTTGGGGCTCGACATTCATGGACGTCGATCTGGACGGGCTGGAGGATCTGCTCATTGCCAACGGGCATGCGTTTGACACGCAGGATCTTGACGCTATCGAGCGCACGACCAAGCTTGGTAAGCTGCCTGTGGCGCAGTCGCGCAAAAAGGTTTTCCTTTTCCCGCCGCTCACCGTGCCGAACATGGTCTATCGCAACATCGGAGGGCTGCGCTTTACAGAGGTCGGCGCAGACTGGGGGTTTCAGTCGAAAAACGTTAGCCACGGCATTTCGTTATGTGATCTCGACAACGACGGCGACCAGGATGTCGTCGTGAGTTGCCTTAACGCGAACGTGTTGGTGTACCGCAATAACGCGACGGCACCCCGGGTGTCGGTGGCGCTTCGTGGGGCTAGGGGCAACACGCGCGGCATCGGGGCGCGGATCACCGTACGCGGTGGGCCGTACGAACAGTCGCAGGAAATGATGGCCGGTGGGCGTTACCTTGCGGGCGACGAGCCACTAAGGACGTTTGCCGCTGGCAAGGCCAGCCAGCTCAGCATCGAGATCATTTGGCCAAGCGGCACGCGCACGGTCGTCGGCGGGGCCAAGCCGAATCATGCGTACGAGATTCATGAGAAAAACGCACAACCCAAGCCGGTGAGTGGTCCCAAGCCGGCGACGTTGTTTGCCGATGCCAGCGAACAGTTGACACACGTCCACACCGAAACCCCGTCCGACGATTTTCAGCGTCAACCGATGCTCACCCGGCGGTTGACCGAGTCCGGCCCGGGCGTCGTGATGTTCGACTGGGATGGTGATGGTGCGGATGAGCTGTTCTTTGGTGCCGGCGCCGGGGGTAACATCGCCGCCTACACGAGCGGAGCTGATGGCCGTCTGGCCAAGCTCAACGAGCCGGCTTTTGCACAGCCACTGCTGGGAGACTCGCTTGGCCTCGCCGGCTGGGTGGATGCCTCCGGTAAACGCGCGCTGCTCGCCGCCGTCTCCACGCATGATTTTCCGGAGCCAGTGGTTCCATCGCTACAGATTTTTCGGCCGGGCCAAGCCGAGCCGGAGGTGATCGAACTGCCCTCGGCGAACCACTCTGATGTCGGCTCGATCGCGGTGGCGGATGCGGATGGCGACGGCGATCTCGACGTGTTCGTGGCGGGGCGCGGTGTGCCCGGCCGTTTCCCCAACCCGGCTTCGTCGTGGCTGCTGCGTTGCGGCCCGGATGGCCTCAAGCTGGACACCGCCCAGGCTGCGACGTTCGCCAACGTCGGGATGGTCACGGCGGCGGTGTTCGTCCCACTCGACGCGGACCCGCTTCCGGAGCTAGTGCTGGCCACCGAGTGGGGGGTAATCCGGGTGTTCCGGAATCGCGGCGGCACGTTCACCGATGCCACCAAGGAGTGGGGGCTGGATCAACATCCGGGTATTTGGCAGACCCTCGCGGCGGGGGATTTTGACGGCGACGGGCGGTTCGACCTACTGGCCGGCAACTGGGGCTTGAACAGCCATCTCAAGCACGGGACGAAGCGGGTCCCGTACCTCGTCCACGGTGACATTGGTGGTGACGGGATGTACGATGCGCTGGAGGCTCGGTTTGAGTTGGCCACCAAGCGGCTGTTACCCCGACATCGAATGGTGACGCTTGAACTGGTGTTCCCGTTTTTGCGCGAGCGCTTCCCGACCCACCGCCGCTATGGCAGTGCGACGTTCCAACAGATTTTTGCCGGGCAACTGACTGGGGCAAAGCTGATCAAGGCATCCCACCTTGCCTCGGTGGTTTTGCTAAATCACGGGGGCAAGTTTGAGTCCCGTTTGCTGCCGGTTGAGGCACAGCTCACGCCGGTGATGGGAGCGTCGGTGGCTGACTTTGACGGCGACGGCAACGAGGATGTTTTTCTAAGTCAAAATTATTTTGCGGTTCGTGTGGAGGATTACCGGATGGACTCCGGCGAGGGGCTGCTGCTGAGGGGCAACGGCGAGGGTGGATTTGCGTCGCAGTTCGGTCACCAGAGTGGCATACGAGTTTACGGGGAGCAGCGCGGCAGTGCAGTGGGTGACTTGAATGGGGACGGCCGCACCGACCTAATCGTCGCCCAGAGCAAGGCCAGACCGAGGTTGTACCTGAACACACTTGGTCAGGCGGGGCTGCGGCTTAGCTTGGCCGGTCGGGTGGGTAATCCGCTTGGCCAGGGGGCGACCGTGCGCGCAGTGTTCGCCGACGGCTCCAAGGGAGCGGCCCGGTTGGTCGGGGGAAACAGCGGCCGCTATTCGCAGGCTGCAGCCGGTCAAATTTTGGGTGGGGCCAAGCGCATTCGGTCGGTCGAGTTCGCTTGGCCAAGCGGAACGACCACCCGCGCGGACGTCACCGATCCGGCCAGGCCGGTCGTCGGAAAGCTAAAATGACCGGCGCTTGGCCAAGCGCAATCTCCTCGAATTAATCGTTGAAGCGTCCATGGCCGCGGTTTAGTTTGCCCCCCGACCCGGTGAGTTTTGAAAAATGAAAAAGAACGTTTTCCATCCATTTGAGCGGATGCGGGCATTTACGTTGATCGAACTGCTCGTGGTCATCGCCATCATCGCAATCCTTGCGTCTCTGTTGCTACCGGCCCTGGCCCGAGCCAAGGAGTCCGCCAAGCGAACCAGTTGCCTCAACAACCTCAAACAAATGGGCCTCGCATGGCAAATGTATGGGAACGAAAACGACAACAAACTTCCATATAACCGAGACAAATGGGGTAGTCGAACTGGGTATTGGCCGTGGGATGCAGGCATCAATGTTATGAATATGATGAAGAGGCAAGGGTTTGAGCGAAACATTATGTATTGTCCCTCCTTTTTCGAACAAAACACCGATGTTACCTGGAATTGGACCGGTCGAGATCGGCATACTGTGATCGGGTACGCTTTGACTATTCCCTGGGCGCCGCGTGTGCAGGAGACTAATATTAATTATACTCTGTCAAGTCGCCCTATCAAGGTTAAGGGTGTTACAGTTAAGCCTTCCCCCTCAGAACGTGTGTTGACCGCGGATGCAACCATATCTTCATCTTTAAACAATGGATTTGACAATGTGCGAGGTGGTTGGAGTAAACCTCACAAAACGGCGCACCGTGACAATTCTGGGAAATTCCCTGATGGAGGAAACCTCAACTATCTTGACGGCCATGTGGCTTGGAAAAAAACTAAAATGGAAGGCCGCAAGCTTGTTGGGATGGTTGAGCGAACATATGGCACACCAGTTTTTTACTGGTAGACCAATCATCTCAATAGTTGTTTAATTCTCTCGCACGGCAAATCGCCGTGAACGGATGAACACGCTTTATCTCGATATTTTCAGCGGCATCAGCGGCGACATGTTTCTCGGTGCGATGATCGACCTTGGCGTGGACGCCACCGAACTCGAGGTTGAGTTGGCCAAGCTGAATCTTGATGGCTACCAACTGCATGTCTCCCGCAAGACCAAGGCAAACATCGACGGCGTGAAATTTGACGTCCACCTGTTGCCAACCGGGGACGAGGAGGGGAAGTGCGACGGCGATGCTCACTCACACGAGCATAGCCACAGCCACGAGCATTCCCATTCGCATGAGCACTCGCATTCTCATTCCCACAGCCACGACGGCGATGGGCATTCGCACGAGCGCAACTTTGCCGACATAAAAAAAATCATCCACGACAGTCCGCTCAGTGACTGGGTGAAGGAAAAATCGGTTGCAGTGTTCCGTCGTGTGGCCGAGGCCGAGGGCAAGGTTCACGGCATGTCGCCGGACGAGGTGCACTTTCATGAGGTCGGTGCGGTGGACTCCATCATCGATATCATCGGCGCCTGCATCGCGCTGGAACGTCTCGGCAAACCCCGCGTGCTGGCCGCCCCGGTGGTCGAGGGCACCGGTTGGGTCAACTGCGCCCATGGTCGGTTCCCGGTGCCTACGGCAGCGACACTCGAGATTCTCGGCGCGCGCGGCGTGACGGTGAACCAGTGCGACGAGCCGCACGAACTGGTCACCCCGACCGGCGCTGCGATCCTCGCGGAATTCGCCGAGAGCTTTGAGCTGATGAAGGGCGTGACGCCGGAACGCATCGGCTACGGCCTGGGCACTCGCGACATGCACACCCGGCCAAACGTTCTGCGCGCCGTGCTTGGGCAGACGGACGCCGCGTCAGGCCAGGCGGCCCCTCTCGACTGGGAGCGCGACACCGTCACCGTCATCGAGACCAATCTGGACGACATTAACGCCGAGCACCTTGGCCACTTCGTTGAGACTGCGCTGGGTGCCGGGGCGCTGGATGTATTTCACACGCCGATCCAGATGAAAAAGAACCGACCCGGCGTGTTGCTGACCGTATTGTGCGACGTGGGTGATGCCGATCGTTTCAGCGAAATGATCCTGCGCGAAACCAGCGCACTGGGCGTGCGGCGGCACAACGCTGAGCGGCGCAAACTCCAGCGCGAACAGCAGACCGTGGACACACCGCTTGGCCGGGTGCGGTTCAAGGTCGGCCGACTCAACGGCGAAATCGTGCAGGCGTCACCCGAGTACGAATCGTGCCGCGAAATTTCGGCAAACAAAAACGTACCGCTGAAGGACGTCTACGTCGCAGCGCAAAAGGCGCTCGAAAAATAACCCGGAAAAATGGACGACAAACTTCTCGAAATCATCTGCTGCCCCGAGACACATCAACCGCTCCGCCGCGCGGATGTGGAGTTGGTCACCAACCTGAATCAGCGCATCGAGGCCGGCACACTGTTCGATCGCGTGGAGGAAAAGGTCGGCCGAAAAATCGACGGTGGTCTCCTCCGCGAGGATGGCAAAATCCTGTACCCCATCCGGCAAAACATTCCCACGCTCCTTATCGAGCAAGGCATCCCCCTCGGCCAGTAGGTCAGTCAGCAATCGATCCCAACACTCCGCTGCGGACGGGTGAGTTGACAATCACTCACGCGAAGGCGCGAAGCGAAATCCTGAAGGGATTTTTCAACATAGCCCAAGGTTGAACCGAAGGGTTCTACCTTTGGTTCAATGGATGAAAATGATCCAACTCTGAAGGAGTTGAACTTTCGTAATCAACACACAAACCATGCGTCCTTGCCGGGGGTGTACTTTCGTTTGGTGAGTTCGGCCTCGATGAGTTTGCGGGCACCGGCGGCGCCGACGGCGATGATGAGCGGTGTGCCGTCGGGTGGGGGCAGTTCGGAGTCGGCGATCACGGGGACACCGTGAATTTGGGTGCCGATTTTTTTTGGTGAAACCTCGACGACGTGTCGGACGCGGAATCCCTTGCCCTGCAGCCAGCGCAGCCACGGTTTGCCGGCCTGGCCGGCACCCCAGAGATCGACTTCGCGGATGCCGCGCAGCGGGCCATTGATCAGGTGCGTGCGGCGGCAGCGGTCGAATGCCTCGGGTGAGTATCGCGGGTCATTGCGGGTGAGCCGTTGGCCGGAGTCGATCCAGTCGAACAGCACCTCCGGCACCTTGGCAGCCTTGAGCCCCTGGCCAAGCGCGCGGAGGCACAAGTCGTAATCCTCCGGCCAAGCCCCTTCGCGGTAGCCCAGTTCGAACACCTCGCGTTTGGCCATGAGGGTTGGGTTGACGATGGGCAGTTCGACGAAGCGCATGGCGACGATGCGGGCCGGTTCGGTTAGCGCGTTGCTCCACTGCTCGTAGCGTTGCAGGGAGGTCACCGCTTGGCCGAGCGCGTCGATGATCCGAACCCGGCATCCCACCATGTTGACGTTCGACTGCCGGAGGAGGTCGAGTTGTTTCTCGAGCCGTTTCGGATGGGAAAAATCATCGGCATCCATCCGGGCGATTACCGGAGCACGGGCCTCGTTGGTGCCCCGGTTGGCGGCGGCACAGACGCCGCCTGGTTCCTGTTGGATCAGTCTGAGTCTTGGATCATCGATTTGCTGGATGACCTCGGCGGTGTCGTCGGTGGAACCGTCGTCGATGATGATCAACTCCAGTTCACGATGGGTGGAGTCGAGGATGGAGCGGGCGGCCTGCCCGATGGTCGTGGCGGCATTGCGCGTGGGCAGCACCACGGAGATGGTCGGTGCCGACATGCGCTAAGCCAAGCGGGCGATTATTTGTTGGGCTTGTGTGCCGGCTTGGCCTGCTTTTCGTCTGCAGCCGGGATGAAGCCCATCGAGGCGGAGTTGACGCAGTAGCGCACACCGGTCGGGTTGGGGCCGTCATCGAAGATGTGGCCGAGGTGGCCGTCGCATTTTTTGCAGGTGATCTCGGTGCGAATCATGCCGTAGCTGCGGTCGATCGTCTTGGCGATGGTGTTTTCCTTGGCCTTGAAAAACGCGGGCCAGCCACAGCCGGAATTGTACTTGGTCGTGGAGTCGAACAGCGCCGTGCCGCAGCCTTTGCAGGTGTAGGTGCCTTCCTTGAAGTGGTGGTCGTACTTGCCGGTGAAGGCGCGTTCGGTGCCCTTCTGGCGAAGGATGCGGTATTCTTCGGGCGACAGGATGGCCCGCCATTCGGCGTCAGTTTTCACGATTTTTTCGGGTGACTTGGTTTTGGGCTGGGTGGTGGGCTCGAACTGGGTCTGCGGTGCGATTTTGGCCACCGGCTGGGCAACGGGCTGCTGGGCCGGCGCCGTGGCGATGACCGTTTCCGGTTTTTCCTGTGGTTGTTCCACGGTTGCGGTCGCCGGTTTTGTGCTTTCGCCTGCGGTGGCTGATTCGGTGCTGGTCGTTTGTTTTGTGCCGCAACCCGCGACCAAACCGATCATGACCAATGAGCATACCTGAAATTTCATGGGCGAATTCTAATCACATAGGGCCGCTGTACCCAAGGGGAATTTCGAGCGATCCCCGGGTGATTTCTCCTTGAACTGTCGCCGCGAAATCCTAGCCTCCGGGGCCATCAATTTAATATGAATCATCGATTGTTTGTTTCGGTTGC
>DKGH01000041.1 GCA_002453165.1 Verrucomicrobia bacterium UBA6775 | reverse complement strand
CGCGCTCGCAAGCGTCTGGCCATCCACTTGAAACCGGCCTGATACTCAGGTAGATTCCCCTCCACTGCAGTCAATCGAATGGAATCGGTTCACACAAAAAGAATAGACACACTGCGATGGTTGCTCATCGGGGCCATCGCTTGGCCAAGCGCAATGCTGGCAGGCGACAACACCTTTCGAACCATCACCAAGCGCAACGCCTTCAATCTCGGGGACGGGCCGCGCTTGGTCAAGCCGGCTGCAAAGCCAGCAGTCGAAAAGCCCACTGACATCAAGCTCACAGGAATCTTCAAGCGCAATGGCGTGGAGCGCGCCGCGATCGCCGTGCTCAAGCCAAGCGACAAGTTCGACAAGCCAAGGTTTCTGCAGTTGGCTAGGGGCGAAGAGCGGGAGGCTATCCGTGTCGAGACCATCGACCGCAAAAACGGAACCGTCACCCTCACGGTGAACGGCAAACAAAGGGAGTTGAACTTCAAGGACGACGCCTACTCGTCAACCGTCACAAAGGCCAACCGATCCAGCGTATCGTCCAATCGATCGACTCCGCGTCGGGAACCAGAAAAGAAAGAGAAGGAGAAGAAGGAAAAAAAGTCCGACGCGGATAAGCTGGCCAAGATTAACGAGTCTCTTGCTCGCGGAAAAATTTCTCAAACATCCGCTGAGTTGAAGGCAGCCGTGATAAAAGGTGAGCTCTCCGGGGAACGCGCCAACCTCGCTTCGATGCTCGAGAACGGACTGATCGACAACCGCTCCTACGAGGCGTTGAGTCGACTCGACGACAAGTCGCTGAAAGTCTCCCTCTCTGAACTGAAGCGGGCACGAAAACTCGACAAAGGCAAGGCGCCCAAGGAAAAGAAACGGAAATAGCCGGCCAAGCGCTTGGCTTCCGCCCAATTTTATATCATGAAAAAAAACAAACTCCTGTCCTGCCTGATTTTCTCGGGCTCAATCATGTTCGCCGGCAGTGTGGTCGCCGATGATGCAGTCGACCTCAAGGCGCTCGGGGCAAAACTCAAGGCAGCCGTGATCGCAGGCGAGATGACACGGGAAGAGGCCACGGCCAAGTATAAGGCTGCCGAATCCGGCGGAATGGGCGCTACTACTGGACTCACCATCAATGGCTACTTCGTCGGTGCGGGAAAAGGTGACGATGGCCAATACAAGGCGGCGATCATCGTGCCTTCCAAGGGGAAGGACAAAAGAAAATGGCCCAAGGTCACTTTCACCGGAGAAAGCCTAACTTCTAAATTTGGCGATCTAAAAAAAGGGGCCGTCGTGATCCGGATTGATGACGGTTTGACAAGAAAGACGAGCAACGACAAAGGAGCGGCCAAAAAGGGAGAAAAATTCGCGATTAGAAAAAAGGGCGGGGCGGCAAATTTTTACTCCATCGTCATCGGCCGGATGAAAGCCAAGGACATCGAGCTGGGGGAATTTACCATGGATGTCGACTACGCCACGGTGAATCGAAACGGCAGCGTGAAGGTTCGGGACGCGATCATGGGGAAGACGGTCAAGGTGACAGGGGTGTCCGGGCAATTCAGAGATAACCTTCTGCTAATTAGAAAAGGGCAGACGCTCAAGGTTAGAACCGGTGGTTATTCGTTTGAAAACCAGACACTTTCTTTCGCACATAAATTCAATGTACTTGAGCGTGCTGTCCCGTTTAGCCCAGATGCTCATGGCGTCCCTCCCGAGGCATTCCGTGGATTTGCCGGGACGCTTAAGGGGAAAATTCTGGAAAGCGGTGGATATGAATTGCTGATGCTCGTGGATGAAGTCCTAAGCGTGGCCGGTGCCAGCAAGGCTACTGCGCCGAAGAGCATCATGGGGAAGCGTATTCGCGTAAGCGGTTTTTACAATGACCATGCCGACAAATTTAACAGCCTTTTGCCAAACGACATCATTCGCGTCGGGATGCGTCATCGCAATACTGACTTCGACATGTTTGAAGTCACTGACGTGTTGGAAGTTTTGGAGCCATAAAACGAGTACTCCTCGCTGACGATAGTTCTGATGGAACAAACCGGGAAAACAGGAGCGTTTGCACTTCTCATCGGCTTTCTGCTTTTTGGTGTCCTGAGTAGTAAAGCAGTTGAAGAGAACGCTCCCATTGAACTGCGTTTTGCCCAGCCGGGCAGTAGCAGTGTTCCTGATTTTCAAAAGCATGTCGTCCCGCTCCTCGGGAAACTTGGCTGCAGCTCGGCCAAGTGCCACGGTTCCTTTCAGGGCGCGGGAGATTTTCGGTTGTCCCTTTTTGGATTCGATTTTCAAAAGGATCATGCTGCCCTGCTTGGGGAAGCCTCTTCAGAGGATGAGAATCGTATCAACCTGACCGCGCCTGAGCGTAGTTTGATTCTCCTTAAGCCGACCAGGCAAATCAAACACCGCGGCGGGGAGGTCATCGAGAAAGATTCGTGGGAGTACAATCTCTTGCGCCGATGGATCGAGGCGGGGGCGAAAGGGGCACAGATGTTAAAACCGGAAAACCGCGCATCATCCTCAAAGCCGGTATTCTCAAAGGAAGGCATCACTTTTTTTAATGAAAAGATTTTGCCGCTGCTTGAGAACAACTGTTACGAGTGCCACGGAAACAATCAAAGCAAGGGTGATTTTCAACTTAAATCCCGTAGAGATATGCTCCTTGGCGGTGCATCCGGCGAACCGGCCATCGTCCCGGGGAACATTGAAGAAAGCCTTTTGATCGAAGCTGTACGGCATACCAACCCCGATCTGCAAATGCCGCCCGAGCGCAAACTTGAAGAGGATGAAATTAAGGATTTGGAAAAGTGGGTCGCCCAAGGGGCGCCATGGCCAGACACGTCGGACCTAGCCCCTGCCCAAACTACAAAAACACTTCAGCATCTTCACTTCGAGCCTTCGGAAATTCTATTTTCAAACACGGGCGATTCAGCGCAAATCAAGGTTGTTGCCGAGTGGAGTGACGGGGAACAGGAGGACGTCACATCCTTGACACGATTTCGCTCCAACGATGACGCCGTGGTCGAGGTCGACGAAACCGGCGCGGCAACTTCCAGTGGCAAAGGCGACACACACATCGTTGCGTTGTATGACAACGGCATCGCGGCCATCCCCATCCTGCGGCCAATCTCCGAGGATCTTCCCAAGATTGATGTCACAAAATATTCCAACCCCATCGACAAACTGGTTGGGGAAAAACTGAAAAAGCTCGGGATCACCCCGTCGGCTACCTGTTCAGACACGGAATTCCTCCGGAGAGTCAGTATCGATCTTACCGGCACACTTCCCTCTCCCGATGAAGTGTTGGCATTCATCGCCGATCAAGCTGCAGACAAACGGATTCGAAAAATCGATGAGCTTTTGGAACGCCCCTCCTACGCCGCGTGGTGGGCGAACAAGCTGTGTGACTTCACCGGATGCAATCCCACATCCATCAGCAGCCTGCTGGAGGTGGCCCGGGAAGATGGATACGTAAAGGCAACCAGATGGTACGACTGGATTTATGAGAAAATCGCCAGCAACCGGCCTTATGTTGAGTTGGTCGAGGGCATCATGCTGGCGGACTTAACCCGTGGCAGCGGTGGCGGGATGCCTTATTTTTGGACGCGACAAAGCCTGGAAGAACCAAAGGACACAGCCATGTCCGTGGCCCACAGTTTTCTGGGGATTCAACTGCAATGCGCCGAATGTCACAAACATCCCTTCGATCAATGGACACAAAATGACTTCGCAGATTTCTCCAATTTCTTCGATTCGCCCATGCTCAAGACGGGGCGGAAAAGAAGATCCTCCAACTCTGCGTCCGCCGACGAAAAAGAGCTGAGCTTGTTGCGCAGTCACAGGGTCACGATCAAAGATAAAGACCCTCGTGAGCCCATCATGGATTGGCTGAAAAGAGAGGATAATCCGTGGTTTGCACGCTCCTTTGTGAACCGCGTGTGGGCCGGTTATTTCAACGTTGGAATCGTGGAGCCGACAGATGAGTTCACTCCATCCAACCCTCCAAGCAATCCCGGCCTGCTCAACTGGCTGGCTCACGGCTTTGTCAAAAACGGCTACGACATGAAATGGCTACACCGCCAGATTGTCAGTAGTGAAACTTACCAACGCAGTTGGCGTCCAAATAAAACCAACCGCGATGACATCCGCAATTACAGCCGGGCCATCCCACGCAGAATTCCAGCGGAGATCATTTACGATGCGTTGAAACAGGCCACGGCCAAAACGGATCAATTGGAAAAGGTGAGAACCGACTTGAAGCGACGCGGCACAGGGCATCTCTCCATGCGCATGGCGGACACTCATGCCATGAAGGTGTTCGGCAAACCGGATCGGGCGATCAACTGTGACTGCGAACGAGTCAACCAACCCACGTTGCTGCAATCCATTTTTCTTCAAAACGATCCCCTCATCCGCATGCGACTCGACAACAGCGGCTGGATTTCCGAGGTCAGCGAGAGCGGACAAACGGATTTTTCAAAACTGATAAATGACGCCTGGCTTCGCTCGGTAAACCGCCTCCCCCGACCGGAAGAGGTTGCCCGTGCCAAAAGACACCTAAGCGCCACCCCATCAAGAGAGGAAGGCCTCACGGATCTTCTCTGGGCCCTGATGAACACAAAGGAATTTATTTTAAACCACTAGTCTCCCAGCATTCATGACTGAAAAAATTCACCCCCTCCTGCTCATGCTGGCCGTGGCAATGCCCACGAGCTTGAGCGCCAAATCGTACTGGAATCAATTCCGCGGGCCAAATGACGCAAACGCCCCGTACGCCAACCTTCCCATTGAGTTTTCCGGCACAAAGAACGTGCAATGGAGAACCCCAATTCATGACCTTGGTTGGTCCTCCCCCGTTGTCTGGAAGGATCAGGTTTGGGTAACGACCGCAAAAGTGGACGGCTCCGAAGTGTTCGCCGTTTGCGTCAATCTTGAGACCGGGGAAAAGGTGCACGACATCAAGGTCTTCGACGTGGCCAAGCCGCAGACCGAATACAATCACCTAAACACACATGCCACCCCTACCCCAATCATTGAAGAGGGGCGAATCTACGTGCACTTCGGCTCCTACGGCACCGCCTGTTTGGACACCAAGACCGGCAAAAAACTCTGGGAGCGTCGTGACTTGAATTGCGACCACCGGGTGCGCGCTGCCTCCTGCCCGATCATCGATGGTGACCTGCTGTTTCTCACATACGACGGGGTGGACAATCAATTCGTTGCTGCGCTGGAAAAGAAAACCGGCAAGACCCGCTGGATCACAAAACGGACCTACAAATCCGGTCGGGTACCACCCAAGAATAAGCCAAACGACAATAGAAAATCGTATGCCACCCCGACCATCATTAAGCACAACGGCAAAAAACAACTGATCAGCCCGGCGGCGGAGGCGACTTATTCCTACGATCCGGAGACTGGCGAGGAATTGTGGTTTATCCGCCACGGATCCGGCTTCGGCTATAATGTCACGTGCAAACCCATCTTCAGGCACGGACTGGTTTTCACCAACTCCGGCATCTCGAAAAATCTCTTCGCCATCGATCCATCCGGCTCGGGCGATGTCACCGATTCGCACATCCGGTGGAAGACACGCAGGGGCGTTTCGAACATCCCCGCGCCCCTTGTCGTTGAGGACAAGTTGTTCCTGATTAGCGACAGCGGCGGAATGGTCAGTTGCTACAACGCAAAAACCGGCGAGCAACTTTACAGTGAAAGACTGGGTGGCCTTCAAAATCATTGGATCTCGCCCGTGCAGGCCGGCGGTAAAATTTACTTGTTCAGTCGCGACGGCGTTTTTTCCGTCATCGAGGCTTCCTCCAAATTCAAACTTCTCTCCAAGACCGAGTCCGACACGGTGTTCGTCTCCATGCCGGCCATCGTCGGGGATACCATGCTCATCCGGTCGGACACCCATCTCTATCGCATCGCCAAGGGATACGAGGTCGACCCTCTCCCAAAGATCGCTTCATCAGCCAAGCGCATCCGCAAGGAGAAGGGGTCAGGCAAAAAGAACTCCGACAGCATCGTTGAAGTCACTGCCTACTATTTGGGAGGGAAGCCCAACCGTGACGGCGTTTTCGAAGGCCATTTCCTGATCGAGGACGAAACCCTTCCGAAGGATGAATGGTCGCGCATGAAGTTCACCGGCGAAAATTATCGGGAGACTTTTTCTCGCTACAAACAATACCAAAAGATTACGCTCAACATTGCGGAGCGGGAACTTGGCCGCAAAAAATAACCAGACTCGCGAATGGACAAATCGCTATTTAACCGGCGTGAGATGCTCAAGGTGGGAGCCTTGGGTGGATTGTCACTTTCGCATTACCTTCGGGCCCGGGCCAACTCAGGGGAGCGCTTGGCCAAGCGCTCCGGCATCTTCATTTTCCTCGAGGGCGGTCCGTCCCATCAGGACACATTCGACCTGAAACCAAGCGCCCCGGCGGAGTATCGTGGTGAGTTCAAGCCGATCTCAACCGCCGTGCCCGGCATCCAAATTTGCGAACTGTTGCCCCGCTTGGCCAAGCGCATGAAAGACTACGCCATCGTCCGCGGTCTCTCCCACACCCTGGCCGACCACGGCATCGGCAAAAAATATCTCCTCACCGGCAATCGGCCCTCCCAAACCCTGAGCTACCCCGAGTACGGCGCCGTCGTGAGCAAGGTGCACCCGGCAAAATTTGACCTGCCATCCTACGTGTCGATTGATGAATCGTTCGTCGGGCCCGGCTATCTTGGGAATGAATTCAGCCCCCTCACCGCCAACAAGCCGACCTACGGAATCCCGTACAGCGTCCGTGGCATTTCGCTTGAGGATGGGCTGACGGTCGAAAAATATAACTCACAAAAGAGACTTCTCGACGATCTCGACACGGCGTTTCGTGGGTTTGAGGACCTCGACGAATCCGTCCGCGGGCTGGATCGCTTCGGCGAACAGGCCCACGACATCATCAGCTCGCCGACCACACGCAAGGCGTTTGACCTGACACTCGAAAAGACGGCTGACGCGGATCGCTTCGGCAAACATGAGTTCGGCCAGAGCCTGTTGCTCGCGTCGCGGCTCATCGAGGCCGGCGTGCACTTTGTCACCGTGCGGCTTCGCCCGGCGGAGTTCGACTTCGATACCCACACGGACAACTTTTCCCGGCTGCGCGCACTGTTGCCCCCGTTTGATCAGGGGCTTGCCGCGTTGATCGATCGGCTCAAGGAACGCGGCCTGTTCAGGGAAACCGCGCTGATGGTCGCCGGCGAGTTTGGCCGCACCCCAAAGATCAACGCACAGGGTGGACGCGACCACTGGGCTCGGGCGATGTTCGCGCTAATGGCCGGAGGCGACGTGCAGGGCGGCCAAGTGATCGGAGCCACAGACGACCGCGCCTCCGAGCCGACCGGCACCGGCTACTCGCCGGAAGACCTTGCGGCGACCTTTTTCCAAAATATCGGCATCAATCCTCAGCACGAATTTCAGACTAATGTTGGCCGGCCTATTAATCTCATTAGAGATGGGCGACCCATCGAACAACTTTTCTCATGACTAAAATAAACCTAAACAAACTTATAGCAGTTGCTTCAATTGTACTCACCGCTGGATGTGGAGGCTCAAACTCACAATCTTCAAATAAAGAAGAAAAGACATCTATCCCTCCAAAGCCTCCGGCAATCTCACTTTTCGACGCCTCAGCTACAGGAGATCTCGATGCTGTAAAACAACATATCGCAGCAGGTACAGATTTAAATCAATTAGATCCGAATGAACAAGGATCCAAAGATTCCTGCCTAGGTGTGGCAGCAGCATTTGGGCACAAGGATGTAGCCATTGCATTAATAGATGCCGGGGCTGATATTGGCTATAGAAATAAAAACGGATCTTCCCCCCTTCATATTGCTTCTTTTTTGTGTTATCCTGAAATAACTCAAGCTCTAATAGACAAAGGTGCAGATAGAAACGCAAGAGACAACGAAGGCGGAACAGCACTCGAGTTCATGATCCTCCCGTGGGATCAGGCGAAGGGTATATATGATTTTATTAATGGACTTATCTATAAACCCTTGGGGGTGCCATTAGATTACGAACGAATTAAGTCAACTCGCTCTGAAATCGTCAAAATCTTAAGAAGCTAGTAGGGGCAATTACCCTTTTCTCCTAATTTTCTGAGGCAAGATTCTATATCATAGATTTTAATATGAATTTTTTTGTAAAAATACTTGCTGTTGTTTTGTTTTTTCCGACAAGCCAAGAGCACATACAAGCCAAGGAGTTAAAGCTTGATGACTTGTTCCCCAAAGACCGGGTCATTGAGGTTAATATTAAAGTTTCAAAGGCAAACTGGGACAAGCTTCGGTTTCAGTCACAAAACTTTTTTACTGCACTACAGCCCGGTCGACAGTTCGAACAGCCTCCCTCGCCCTACACCTACGTGGAGGCAAGTGTTACAATCGACGGTGTGACTTATCCAAAAGTAGGTATACGCAAAAAAGGATTTATCGGCTCACAAGATACCAACCGACCATCACTCAAGATCAAGCTAGACCACTACATTAATGGTGAAGCGATTGGCGGGCTAGACAACCTCACGTTCAACAATAACAAACAAGACGTTACCTTGATGAACCAGTTTCTCTGCTACGATCTGTTTGACCGAGCAGGGGCTCCCGGTTCCCGATGCGGCTATGCCCGAATAACAGTCAACGGCAAAAACCTTGGTGTGTACTGCCATGTTGAGTCAGTACGAAAGCAATTGCTAAAGCGAGAGTTCGGGAGCTCTAAAGGCACCCTCTACGAAGGTACCGTGGTTGATTTCTATGAGGATTGGGAAGGTAGCTTTGACCGGAAAACTGGAAAAAAGAAAAAGGGCCTTGAGGCAATCAGCAAAGTCATAGATGTGATGAAGGGGGCTGAAGGCACGCCGGTTGTCAACGGTGACTTTGCCGGCCGCGCGCTCGTCCCCACCAACGGCGATGTGGATGACGACTGGTTCAAGCCGGGCTTTGACGACTCGGAGTGGATTGCCGGCAAAAACGGGGCCGGCTTCGAGACCGAGCGCGGCTTTGAAAAGCTGATCCAAAAGTCATTCGATTTCCGTGAGCAGATGCACGGCAAGGCGACCTCGGTTTACTTGCGTTTCCCGTTCGAGCTAAATGACATCAGGTCGCTGAGGAAGAGCAACCTTGCGTTGCGCATGCGGGTGGACGACGGGTTCGTGGCCTACATTAACGGCAATGAAGTGGCGCGGTTCAACGCCCCCGAAAACCCGACGTGGGACTCCATGGCCACCGGCAGCCGCGGCGACGGAGCCAACATGACCTGGAGCGACTTTGACCTCTCGAAGCATGTCGACATTCTGCTCGAGGGCAAAAACATGCTGGCCATCCACGGCATGAACAACAGCCTCGAAAGCAGCGATTTTCTCATTATGGCTGAGCTGGCAAAGAACGATTTCAATTTCGAAAAGGAGTTGTGGAAGCTTGTTGATGAGGAGGCTTTCTACCAGTTCTGGGCAATTGAAGGACTGCTTAGTTTTTGGGACGGCTACTCCGGCAACCGCAATAATTTCTTCGTCTACCTCAACCCAGAGACAGACAAGTTCCACTTCATGCCGTGGGGAACGGACTGTACATTCCAAAAATACAGCATGCTCGGTGTCGACCGCAGCTCACCCCGTTCGGTTCGTACAGTTGGAATTATCTGCCACCGACTGTACCAGATTCCAGCTGTCCGCAAAAAATACGCCGCCACCATGAAGCAACTTTTGGCCAACCATTGGGATGAAGAAAAACTACTAGCTGAAACGGAACGGATCGAAGGCATGCTCGAACCACATGTTTCCAAAGAACAAGCACGCACCATACGCTACGGGGCCATACGCGAATTCATCCGCAACCGCCGCGATGATGTTGAACGGGAGATCAACGGAGACGACATGCCGCTATGGAATTCGCCACCGGATCCACCGCCGGTCATCGGCGGCCGACCCGGCGAACGTCGCAGCCGTCGGGGAGACGATGATCGCCGCGGCCGCGAAGAGGCCAAGGCCCGCTCTTTCCCAGACGCAGTCAAGGACGGTAACCTAAAACTCGTAAAGGAACTTATGGCCAAGGGCCACAAGGCCACCGATACCGATCCGGGCGGCACCCCGGTGATCGTCCTCGCAGTTCTGGGGGGCGATATCGAAGTTATCGATTTCCTTCTCCTTAAAGGCGCGAACCCGGACGCGCGGGGCCGTGACGGTGGAGCCCCATTGAACGCCGCATCCTTCCTTGGTCGTACCAATGCGGCAAAGGCTCTCATTAAAGCCGGAGCCAACGTCAACACTCGGAATAATCAGGGTAAATCCCCGCTTGACGATTGCACGCCGGCTTGGAGTGATGAAGTTGCTGAAATCGTCAAGTTCGTTGAAGCTATCGCCCAGATTAAGGTGGACGAAGATAAAGTCCGTGAAGGACGTGCAGAAATGGCTAAGCTCCTTGTTGCCAACGGCGCGAAATTTGGAAAGGACATCGCCGGCAGCAGTGGTATTTGGGAGGCCGCCAAATCGGGAGATCTGGCCAAGCTCGAGGCCGCCTTGGCCAAAAGTGACGTTAAGATAGACGGCCACGACGAAAAAGGCATCACACCACTCTCTTGGGCAGCAATGGCCGGGCATGACAAAGCCGCTGCTCGGCTGATTGAAGAGGGCGCGGACGTGAACGCACCCAACCGCGACGGCAATGTTGCGCTGCACGGAGCGGCGTTTCTCGGCAACTTGAACATCGCAAAGTTGCTGCTCGATAATGAGGCCAAGGTCAATGCCCGTAGCCACCGTGGCGAAACACCGCTCGACTCATGCTCCCCGCCCTGGGGTGAAGAAACCAAGGGAATCATCGGTTTCATCGGCGGCTTGCTCGAACTGAAAGTAGATATGGAAAAGGCCGAGACAGGCCGACCCAAGATCGCCGCACTTCTGCAAGAAAAAGGCGGTCTGTCTGGAAAACATCTGGACTAACAACCCAAGCTCATCGATTTCTCATCAACCTTGGCCAAGGCTTGGCCAAGGTTGATTTTTTTACCGCCCCGATCAAAGTTTCTTCGGCTCTGCGATGGAACCTCCTGTACTCCCAACACACCGCCGCTACCACGACTTCGACGCCCTGCGATCCGGTGCAATGCTGCTGGGCATTGTGCTGCACGGGATGATGTCGCTCGTGCCTCTTCCCTTGGCGGTTTGGCCGGCACAGGATGTATCGCAGTCGCCGTTCTATCTTTTTTTGCTGCATGCAATCCATGGGTTTCGGATGCAGCTCTTTTTTGTTTTGAGCGGATTTTTCACGGTGATGATGTGGAAAAAGTACGGGCTAAAAAAACTGCTGGGGCACCGTTGCAAGCGCATCCTCCTGCCGCTAGTCATATACACCGCGATCCTCACACCGGTTATTTTCGGAATCGTTATGTTCGGAGTTGAAGCCGCGGCGAACCCCGACAGCTCCCGCTCCATCTGGGCGGCGGCTAGGGTGGGCGACGCGGCAGCGATCAAGCTGCACATCAAAAAAGGAGCCGACCCAAACGAACCGGACACGATCGGCCTGACCCCTATGGGATGGGCCGCCGCAGCGGGAGGCGTGCCGGCTGCGGAGGCGCTCATGCGTCATGGAGTGGATGCACGCGCCACGGATCAGGAAGGCTCGACCGCCCTGCACACCGCCGCCTTATTTGGCAACGCGGACATGGTGAAGTTTCTCGTCGAAGCCGGGGCGGATGTGAACGCAGAAACCGTCCTTGGCGACACACCGCTTTCCACCACCAAGATGGACGAGCTCAGCACAATCCTTTTGGCAGAAATGATGGGTATACAGGTGAACGAAGAGCAACTCCCCGATGACCGCGAAGAGGTGATCCTGTTTCTGAAAGAAAATGGCGGTAAATACAGACCTGTGGACACGGAGGAACCACTTGCTTGGTTTTATCCGTTCGTGCCCGGCATGAAAAACCTAGTCAACCAACTGCCGATGTCGGGCCAAAAGATGGTTGAGGGCATCGTGGTTATTTGGCTGCTGACCATTTTTCCAGTATTTCAACACCTCTGGTTCCTGTACTATCTGTTTTTGCTGGTGCTGGGCTTTGCGGTATTCATCTGGCTGGCCCGCAAGCGTGGCTGGAAACCACTACACGGACGCATGGTTACCTGGCCAGGATGCCTTCTTTGGCTGGTGCCTCTTACGACTATTCCGCAGTTTTTCATGATCACCGACTTCGGGCCGGACACGGCCGCAAGCCCGATTCCGTGGCCTCCGTTGTTTTTTTATTACACGGTTTTTTTTGGTTTCGGAGCCGCCTGTTTTGGACGGGATATTTTTGAAAACGCCAGGGCGCGACGTTGGCCCGTTACGCTTCTGTTGGCGCTGCCTGTATTGTTGCTTGGCCTCCACGCCTACGAAATGCGAGGCAGCCTTTTTGAGCCCACACAATCCTCCTCCCTCTCTGGCTTCCTAGGTTGGAACCTGCTTTGTTCTGTGCTCAGTACGTTATACGCGTGGCTGATGATCTTCGGCCTGATCGGCTTGTTCCGAAAATACTGCTCCGGCGAAAACCCAAGAGTGCGCTACCTCTCCGATGCCTCCTACTGGCTGTACATCGCCCATTTGCCAGTGACCATGCTGCTGCAAATCTGGATTGCGGAGGCCGCCTGGCCGGGAGGGGTAAAGCTGCTTGGCATCTGCATCGTCACATTGGCATTGCTGCTGGCCGTGTATGAATTTGCAGTCCGCTACTCTTGGGTGGGGGCCATGTTGAACGGCCGAAAAACCCGCGAAAAATCCCAGTGACAAGCGCATTGCCCTGAGGGGGTGCGATCGTTATTCTCCGCGCGCTTGGCCAAGCAGGGCTCTCTCCTCCGGCATACGCCAATCACGCCAATGAATTTTCTCACGACGCTGTGGAAGGCAATCAATGTCTTTTTCGCAATGAACGGCCTACGGCTGGACTCCGGCCGAATGCTGTTTGTGTGGATTCCGCTGCTTGGCCTCTCGGTTTGGATCGCCTATTACGCTGGTGAAAACGGTCATCACCTCCCATTTGTGATCGGGACATGGCTGTTCTACTACGGAGGCATCAGCCTGATTCTTGGAACCAACATAAAGCATTTCATGATGCGAAAACTCGGCGAGGAAAAGGCGCTCGCTGTTTACGACATGATCTGCGGCGTGATGTTTTTCAACCTTGGCTCCGGCATCGGGTTGGCTGCCCTGCACGAGGCCGAGGCATTCGAATTGGAGCCTGTGTTGAAGTGGGGCCTGTTCACCCTGCTAACCGTGATGGGCTTCGGTATCAAGTTTTGGGCGACTTGGATCGTTGGTGCAAACACCTACTATTTTCGTGACCTGTTTCTCGACCGCGCACACGGCGAGTTCACTGCGGCCGGCCCGTACAAGTTTCTTCCCAACCCGATGTACGGTGTGGGCAATTTTCACGCCTACTGCACCGCCATTGTCACCGGCTCTGCCTTTGGGCTTTGGTACGCCGTCGCCTGTCACATCGGAATCTATGGCTTCTACTACATCGTGGAGAAACCGTTCATCCGGCGGGTCTACCTCTCCGCCTGACTTCCTCCTTGATTTTTCTTCCTCGGGAGTGACCTTTGCTCTTTAGGGCAGCGTTCACAATCAAGGCAGTATGACAGAGAAGGAATTACCAAAAGTAAGCAGTAACCTCGGCCAAATCTTCTTCTTGGTGGGGTTGATCCTAATATACGGCGTGGGCACTTTTTGGCTTAGCTGGGAAATGGTCACAGACGGCAAGTTCGTTGAGAGCGGCGACCCGGAGGATAAGATCCCGCTGTTCATCCGATTCGGTTTCCCAACGATGATTATTGGAATGGGCATCCTGTTTTTCACAGTGCTGTTCCAGCGCCTAAAAGCCGCCAAGACAGATAAATATATCGACGTGCAGATTTAATATGAACGAGAGAAAAATGACCGTTGTCACCACTCCGAACATCCCGGGCAAAAACGTCGTGTGTACACTTGGCCTAGTGCGCGGTAATACCATTCGCGCCCGTCATATCGGCAAGGATATCATGGCCGCCATGCGCAACCTAGTCGGTGGTGAGGTGACTGAGTACGCAAAGCTGCTGGCCGAGAGCCGAGAGCAGGCGCTCGACCGCATGACAGAACAGGCGGAGGAACTCGGCGCCAACGCGGTCATCGGGCTGCAATTCCAAACCTCGGTCGTCATGGGTGGCGCTGCCGAGATGATGGCCTACGGCACGGCCGTAGTCGTCGAGTAAACCAAGCTCTTGGCCAAGCGGACTTATGGAGTGATCTACTAAATCCTCAGCGCTGAGCTTGCCAGCAGAGTTATTTTTTAGGACGGCTGGGACAGCCGTCCCTACCTTGCGCTTGGCCAAGTTTTGTTCTCTCAAATAAAAAGCGCTCGGCTGTTGGCCAAGCGCTTCGAAAATTTGTAAGACGCATTACTTTTTCTTTTCCGCCTTTGGCGTCACTTTCATCACTCCGCGCATCATCATGGCGTGGCCGGGGAAGGTGCAAACGTAGGGGTAGTCACCCGGTGGAGGCGCAGTGAAGCTGATCACCGTTTCCTCGTCGTAGTCGATCATCGTTGAGCCCCAGAGGATCATTGGCGTGTCGGGACGCCATTGTTTGCCGAAGCCGTCGTTACCCAATGCGATCGCGAGGTTGGCCACTTCGTCGGCCTTGCCCGGCTTGACGATGAGCAGGTTGTGAGGCGGGAAATCCTTGTTTTTAAAGGTGAGAATCACCGACTTTCCGGTCTCTACGTTGAACTCCTTGATGTCGTACAACATTTTATCCTCGACGGTGGTGATGGTGATGCGAAACGGCTTCTCGCGCTTGGCCCCGGTCACCGCCATGTCGAGCGAGTAAAACCCGGTCCGCGCAGTGACGTAGAGCGTCTTCAAATCCTTGTCGCCGAACACGACGTTGGCCGGGCGCTCGGGGAATTTCAGGTCAGCAATCTGCTCCCCCTTGGAGCTGAACACCTTCACGCTGCCTGCGGTGAGGTAGACGTTGCCGTGCTGGTCGAGCGTCATGCCGTCAGAGCCGCTTTCGCAAAATATTTTCCTGTCCTTGAGTGTACCGTCCTCCTGAATGGCGTAGCGATAGATTTTGCCGTCGCCAATGTCGGCGATGTAGAGCGTGGATCCATCGGGCGTGCCGATCAGACCATTGGGAGTCTTGAAGCCATCCGCCACTCGCACCACGTCACCGCCGCCCGGCTGTATGTAGTAGACGTGCATCCCGTCCTGCGACAGTTCCTTGTTGCCGTAGTTCGGGTCGGAGAAATATACGCCGCCCTTGGCATCGATCCACAGGTCGTTTGGCTTGTTGAATTTCTTGCCGTCGTAGCGCTTGGCCAAGGAGCTCGTGTCGCTGCCGTCCGGGGTGTAGGCCACCACGCGCTTGGCATTGCCCTGACAGGCGTAGAGGCTTCCGTCATCGGCAAAGTATAGGCCGTTGGCCCCGTTGGATTCCTCAGCGAACGTGGAGAGTTTCTTTTCGCCGACCGACCACTTGTGGATGCGGTTGTTTGGGATGTCGGTAAAGTAGACATCACCGTTGGCCGCCACGGCCGGGCCTTCGGTAAACTTGAATCCGCCTGCCAACTTGACCGGCTTGGCCCCGGGCGTGACGAGGCCTGCTGCCTCTGCCCCGCTTGGCCAAGCGACGGCTGCCGCAATCAACAGGCCAAGCGGCCTGAGTTGAGTCTTCAAGGAAACGCTCATTCGGTTAACTGATCTGCCTTACTTGTTCTGATCCCAGAACTGTTTCACGGTCTTGGCTGAGATCCGCGCGTGTTCCACCGGAGAGCTAAGTACAGTCTTGAGCAGCGCCTCATTCTTAGTGTCGTTGCGCTGATAAACCCAAAGGCCCTCGAGGATGTGGTGAGCGTCCTCCTTGGATTTGGGATTAAACTGCTTCAACCACTTGTCGGTGGCGGCCAGCACCTTGTCGCTTGGGTGCTCGGAAAGTTCCACCCGAGCGCGGTGACGCACGCCGTTAATCGGGTGTTTGAGCAGGTCGAGCAGTGTCTCGATCGACTCGCCGTCCACGCTGATTTTTTTGGAAAGCTCGCGGCCCTCATAGGTCACGCGGTAGATGCGGCCGTGGGTCTTGTTACGATTCGGATCGCGGACATTATGCTGCATATGGCCGACGATGACGTTCTGCCAGTCGGAGACATAGAGCGCTCCGTCGCCGCCGATCTCGAAGTCGGTCGGTCTGAAATTGCGGTCGCCGGAGACGAGCAGATCCTTGGTCTCGGTGCCCCAGACATCGCCCTCGTCATCGTACTCCATGGTGTACTGCTTGATGCCGAGAAAGCCGATGGCGTTGCAGATGAGGAAGTTGCCGTTGTTTTCCTCCGGGAAATGATCGCTGGAAAGGATGCCACTGGAGCAGACCGGGCGCACGGTCTTCTTAAGCAATTCCTGCATCTTGAAGTTGCCCTTGCCATCCGGGCGAACCTGATAGGCTCGACCACCTGTGCCGTCCGTGGCGTAGTGGTAGCCCCAGTAGTCGAAGCTGAT
>DKGH01000017.1 GCA_002453165.1 Verrucomicrobia bacterium UBA6775 | reverse complement strand
CGTTCTCACGGAACAACGATTTTTAACACTAAATAGACATGGCTAAACCTGTTTACCACTCCAGCATCGAGGGAGCACAACACGGCGGCAAGGGGCTCGAGGGCTTCCTCACCTTTGCCAAGGAAGCCGGCGCAGCCGGGGCGCAACCGAGCAACTACATGCTCGAGGACGGCGACTCTGGCGAGAAATTCAAGAGCGCCAGCGATATTAAGGACATCTTTGAAAAACACGGCCTCAAGCTCGACGGCGTCAGCGGCCACTGCCCGTTCTGGGTGCACACCAGCGCTTGGACCGGCACCCGCAGCGGCCACCCGTTCATCCACGGCCCGAATCAGGACAAGAGCCCGGAAGAACTGGAGCAGTGGTATGAGGCGTATCTGCTTCGTTTGATGGATCTCTCTGCCGAACTGGGTATCAAGATTTTGCCGATGTTCTGGGGTGTGACTCAGGGTTGGGAGTTGGCCACCGGCTATCCGTGGGGGTTCTGGGCCGGGCCGGGCTTTGACCTCGTCAAGGAGGGGCAGGAGCGGTTCGCCACCAAGACCGAAAAACTTCGTGCGCACGCCAATCAACTTGGCATTTATCTCGCGCACGAGATTCACCCGGGAACCGCCGCGATGTGCGCGGAGGAGTTTGGGCAACTAGTGGACAGTTGTGACGGCGACAAGTGCCTGACCGTCAACGCCGACCCTTCACATTGCTGGGAAGGTGAGGAATGGGAGGCGCGTTTCACCCACCCCGCCGTGGCAGACCGTGTCTACGGTTGTCACGTGAAAAACTACGTCGTGCGCCCGGGTGTGCCACTGCGCAAGGGCGAAGCGAATTGGCGTAATCGCGCGATGCAGTTTACCGACCTTGGCAGCGGCGACATCAACATGGTTCGCTACGTCGAGATGCTTATCAACATCGGCTATCCGGCCCGATACATGAAAGTCAACGGCACCGAGACCGCCCCGCTCATCGCCGAGACGGAGAGCAACTACCGCGACCCGGATGCCACCGCCATCGAGGGCATACAATACGTACGCGACAACCTCTGCTTCCCCGTCGCCGAAGGCTCCTTCGAAGACGAAATGGGGGCTTAATTCATCTCCCAATTAATCAAATAAAAAGCCCGGCCAAGTTGCCGGGCTTTTTTCGTGACCGAGACTAAAAATCTTAGGCCTTCAACTCGTCCACTTCCATGAAGGCGTAGCAGAGCATGTGCGCGATGCCCATTTGGCAATCCTCTGCCCGGCCGTAGTGAGTGTCGTCGATCACGATCGTCTCGCTGGCAATCTCTGCCAACTTGCCCCGCTTACCTCCCACCATAGCGATGGTGTAAAGGTCGTTGGCTTTCGCCCACTCGAACGCCTTGACCAGGTTCGGCGAACTACCGCTGACGCTCATCGTCAGCGCGATGTCTCCGGCTTGGCCGTAGTTTTCGAGTTGGCGAACGAAGATATCCTCGTAGGCGTAGTCGTTGCCGATTGCCGTCATCCAGCTCACGTTGTCGTTGAGCGACAGCACCTTGAAGCGTTTGCCAAGCGAATCGGACGATCCCTTGCCGAGGTCGGTCACAAAATGCGACGAGTTCGAAGCACTGCCCCCGTTGCCGAACACGAAAATCTGCCGACCCTCGGCGTGGGCCTCCTTTAGCTTTAGGATGACCGACTCGACCTGCTCCACCGGAATGGAGTCGAGTGCCGCCTTTTGTGCCTCGATGTAATTGGCTATCCAATCACGCATGAGTGGATTGTCGCAAACTTAACCCGCTGGTCAAAGCCAAATGCAGCGCACCGACCGGCACAGCGTCCTCGGCGAGCTTGGCCAAGTGGACGCTAGGGCCGGGGCGAAGCACCTCCATGATCGCTTGGCCAAGCGCGGACTCAACCCCACCCCTCAATGGCTCCCCTAAATTGGAAAGGCCACCTCCGAGGATTATCACGGTCGGATTCATCAGGTGCACAACGTGGGACAGCCCAAAGGCCAACTCTCGGCACACGTTAGAGAGCATCGCCCGGGCGCCCTCGTCGCCTTCCTCAATCGCTTGCAGCCAGTGTCTGGCCTCGCCGCCCTTGCGCTTGGCCAGGGGCTTGGTCAAGGGCGAACTGG
This sequence comes from Verrucomicrobia bacterium UBA6775, assembly GCA_002453165.1. Taxonomy (GTDB): domain Bacteria; phylum Verrucomicrobiota; class Verrucomicrobiia; order Limisphaerales; family UBA1096; genus UBA1096. Next base: position 7,207 of record DKGH01000017.1, on the reverse strand, counting down.
GATTGGCTTGTACGTACTCTCGCAATCGGCGATCGACCGCCCATCCGGAGCACCTCGACTCCAGGGTTTCCCCCGCCGGGCCCAATCGCACATGTCCAATTTCTGTCTCGGTTGGTGATGCCCCGTGATACAACTCCCCGTCGATCACCAACCCGCCGCCGATGCCACTGCCAAGCGTAACATAAAACACCGGCGATTCACCCTGTCCCGCCCCGTCACGGGCCTCGCCCAGCGCCGCCGTATTGGCGTCATTGTCAATATGCACCGGCAGCCCTCCCGCTTGATCACTCAACCAATCACGAAGCGGGAAATCGTCCCAGCCCTTGATCTGATGCGAGCAGCAGGTTCGGCCGGTCTCACGATTGATTGGTCCACCGAACCCGACCCCGATGGCACGCACCGCGTTGTCGGCTTGCACCTCCCGCAACGCTTCGGAAATTTGTTCGCGAATCCCTTCCCCGCCCTGAGCCTTGTCCGCTGTAAATCTATGTCGATCAACAATCCGAGCCCGGTCATCGCCGGTGACCACCTGGATTTTTGTTCCGCCAATTTCGATCCCAACGTAAACGGATTCCATGAACGCCGGTTATCCCCTGTGCCGGGGCGGATGTCGAGAGGGGCATTTTGGAATTGCCATTTTCGCCTCGATGGCTTGCACTTCCGCGCATGCATTCCTTGCGTATTTTCAAATCTCTCGCGTTCGTATTATCGCTGTCGATTGCCGGCAGCGCCGTGGCCCATCCGGATCAGGCCGCCGCAGAAATGGCCGACGCGGCCAATGCATTTCTCGCCGCGCTCAAGCCGGAACAAAAGGCCAAGGCCACCTTTAAACTCGACGACAACAACCGCACCCGCTGGCATTTCGTCCCGACAGAGATGCATGCCCGCCACGGGTTGTCGTTCCGCGAAATGCAGCAGGATCAGCAACACATGGCCTACGCCCTGTTGGCGTCCGTGATGAGTGCCAAGGGCCTGCAGAAGAGCGCGCAAATCATGAGCCTCGAGCAAATTCTCCACGATGCCAACCCAAAGGGCCGCTTTGCCCGTGACCCGAAATGGTACTTTGTCAGCATCTTCGGCAAGCCAAGCGCGGAAGGTACATGGGGCTGGCGCTTTGAGGGGCATCACCTGTCGCTAAGCTTTACCGTGGTGGAGGGTCACATTGCCAGCATCACTCCGTCCTTCTGGGGCACCAATCCCGGTAAGGTTTTGGACGGGCCGCGCAAGGGTTTGCAGGTCTTGGCCAGGGAGGAAAACAGTGCGCGAACCCTGGCACAGTCACTCACTAAAAAACAAAGCACCGGCATTTTCGCCGACAAGGCACCTGCCGACATCATCACCAAGGCCGATCGCAAGGCCAAGCGCCTCGAGCCGCTTGGCATCTCCGCCGCCAAGATGAAGAAAAAACAGGTGACTCAACTCTGGAGCATCATCGAGGAGTACCTGCGCAACTACCGCCCCGATATCGCCGATGAGGCGTTGGCCAACCTCGAGAATGTGGATTTGAAGGACATTCACTTCGGGTGGGCCGGCTCGCTCAAGGTCGGCGAAGGTCACTACTACCGGATTCAGGCACCGGACTTTTTGATCGAGTACGACAACACGCAGAATAATGCCAACCACGTGCACTGTGTCATTCGCGATTTGAAGAACGATTTCGGTGACGATCTACTGCGGCAACACTACGAGAAGCACCACAAAAAGTAGCCTCCTATTTCACATCAGACTTTTGCAGGGCCGGGCGTGCGGTTAACGTACCCCGGCCTTGGTCTTTCCATAGCGCTTGACCAAGCGCAGGCTGACACCCATTGAACGAGACATCGACCATTCCAACTGCCGCTGCAGAACCGATCACACACCCCGAAATTGGGCAGCGTGTTACAATGCAAATCGACGACATCGCATTCGGTGGCGAAGGCGTTGGCCGGGTGGATGGATTCGTCGTGTTCGTGCCACTCGTGATCGAGGGCGAAACCGTCGAGGCCGCTATCACCGAGGTTAAGAAAAACTTTGCCCGGGCCGAGTTGGAAAAAGTCGTCACCGCAGCGGACTCACGCATCGAGCCGGAATGTAAATACTTCGGGGACTGCGGCGGCTGCCAATATCAGCACATGAGCTATGAGGCGCAGCTCGGGATGAAACAAAAACAGGTAGCCGACCTCTTCGAGCGCATCGGCGGCTTCTCGCAGGACAAGGTCGCCCCGGTTATTCCCTGCCCTCAGCCCTACCACTACCGCAATCGGATTCTCGTCCGCAGCCAATGGAACGGCAAGGCGAAGAAATTGCTGGTCGGTTTCCGCAAGCGCAACTCCCACTGGGTGGTGGAGATTGACGACTGCAAGATCGCCGAACCGGCACTCAACGCCCAGATCCCGGAAGTCCGCGCCAACCCGCCCAATCGAGGTGGTATCAAGGTTAATTTGCGGATCACCCCCGAGGACTGGATCGTACCGGATCATTCCTTTTTCCAAACCAACTATTTCATGCTGCCACGCATGGTCGAGGCGGTGCGCAAGCTATTTCAGTCCAACGGCTCGGAATACCTGATCGACACCTACTGCGGTGTTGGCTTCTTTGCAATTGAGCTGGCCAGCTTGGCCAAGCGCTATGCCGGGGTGGAATACGACAAGGGCGCCATAAAGGCCGCCCGTGAAAACGCAACAAAGTTTGGTGGAGACAACGGCGAGTTTATCGAGGGCCGCACGGAGGATTTGCTCCCCGGCCTCCTGTCCAAGTTTGATGCCAAAAATACCAGCGTCATTCTCGACCCACCCCGCCGGGGTTGTGCACCGGCAGCATTGGAGCAACTCCGCGAGGTTCGCCCAGCACAGGTGATCTACATCTCATGCCACCCGGCCACACTGGCGCGGGATTTGAACATTCTCTGCGCAGACGGGGTCTATCGACTCGAGCAGGTCATCCCCATCGACATGTTCCCCCATACCCAACACGTCGAATGCATCACCGATCTGCGATTGAACAAATCAAGTGAACCGGAATCACATGAATCAAAGGACTAAAAACCGCCTTGTCAAAATAGAGCGGTAGGTTTCAACTGCTCCCGCAACCGTTCTGATGTCAGACAACAACAACCCGTTGAATTCATTTGCCGCCACGCGACTGCCCTGGGTGGTGGCCGCAGGTGCGCTGGTGCTTTACCTCGCCACTCTCCATTCGTGGATTAGCTTTGCCAGCCTGCCAGCCGTCTCACATGTGGGTGGTTGGCATGATCTTCCCCAAACCAAGCAACCGCTGCTTTACCTCGTCACTCTCCCGCTGAAGTTACTGCCGGCATCGGCACTGCCGTTAGCGGTGAACGGGCTTGCCGCGGTTTTTGGAGCGCTCACTCTTGCATTGTTGGTGCGCTCAGCCGCCCTCCTCCCACACGACCGCACGAAGGAACAGCGTCAAAGGGAACAAAGTGAACACTCACTCTTAAGTATCGGCCTAAACTGGATGCCGCCGTTATTTGCCGCGCTGATCTGTGGTTTGCAACTCAGCTTTTGGCAGCACTCGACCTCCGGCACCGGGGAAACCCTGAACCTGCTTTTGTTCGCATACGTCATCCGCTGCCTGCTCGAATACCGGCTTGACGACAAACCAAGCTGGCTGATTCGCGCCACGGTGGTATTCGCGATCAGCATCCCGAACAACTGGGGCATGATCGGCTTCCTCCCATTGTTCGGTGTGGCGCTTTTGTGGACGGGCCGCATGCGACTCTTCCGCGAAGGGCTTTGGTTGAAATTGCTGTTCACCGGCATCGCCGGCCTGTCACTTTACCTGCTGCTGCCGCTGGTGGCCGTTATGACCGGTAGCGGATACAGCTTTACCGAGGTTTTGACGGATAACTTGGGGGATCAAAAATCGTTCCTGTCCAACCTGTTTAGCAACCGACTCGTCGTTATGGTCATGGCCTGCACGTCGATCCTGCCGCTTCTGCTACTTGGTATCCGTTGGCCGGTCAGTTTTGGGGATACCAACGCCGCCGCATCCGCCATCACCACCGTCCTGTTGCGCTTGGTTCACTTCCTGTTTTTGGTCGCCTGTGTTTACACGGCATTCGACCACCTGTTCAGTCCCCGCAAACTCGTCAAGGCCCAGCAGGTCGTTGGAGTCGGTGCACCGTTTATCACGTTCTATTACCTTGGCAGTTTGTCCGCCGGATATTTCCTCGGCTACCTGCTCCTGCTATTTGGCAAAGAAGATGCCAGGCGCTGGCAGAAACCGACTGAATTTACCAAGGCACTCAACCGCGGAGCCTACGGCGGTCTGTCGGTTGCCGCGCTGGTGGTGGCAGCCTTGCTTGCGTGGCAAAACATCGGTGCAATCTGGGCGCACAATAAAAACGATGTCACCGGGATTTACACAAAGTGGCTTTCGGCCAAGCTCCCGAAAGTATCCGCCGTCCTTTTGAGCGACGGCGACATGAGCCCCCAGCGTCAGCTATTAAAAGCTGAACTGGCCCGATCCAATCGCGAAAATACCCCGCTGCTCGTGGACACACATCGCTTGGCTTCCCCGAGATATCACGCGCGCTTGGCCAAGCTCAGCCCTGCTTGGCCTGCCCTCTCGGACGAAGTCGCTGACTCCGTTCGCGTGGACGAATTCCTAATCCTCGATAAGCTTCACGAGGTCGCTGACAAGACGCCGATCTTCTACACCCATCCCAGCTTCGGATATTTTTTCGAGCAATTTCACGGCCAACCTGAGAATGGGCTCTTCCGCTTGGCCAAGTACGACCTCGGCGGCGAATCGCTGGGCAAACCCAGGCTCGCTTCCACCGCAGCCGGATCGGAGACTGAGCGACTGGCATCGATTAAGTCCACCTTCTCCGACTTGGCCGACGAAGCCGGCGACCTTCAGAAATCCAACTTTCAGGACACGCTCATCATCATGAGTTGGCTGTCCCGAAACGTAAACGCACGCGGAGTGGAACTGGCCCGAAGCAACCGTCCTAGCGAGGCAGAGGCGATGTACCATGCTGCCAACGAATTGTTCAAGGGAAGCCCCGGGGGCAACATCACAGCACAGGCAAACCTACGGCATCTGTTCGAGATGCAAAACAATACTAATCCGGAAATCGAGTTCACCGAAAATCTCGCTGAAATGTTGAGCGAGCAAAACCTGCTTTCGATTTCCCAAATCAATCACACATTAAAAACGTACGGCCCGCTGGATGAACCCAACGCCTGTTTGCTGCTTGGCCAGTTTTTTGAAAGCCAATCCCAGATTCGCCAGGCCTATCACGAACTGGTTCGTGCGACGGAACTGACCACCACTGATCCGGAGCCGCTTCTGTTTGTCGCCAACATGTTCGTCACCTACGGCATGCCCGACAAGACGCAGCCATTCATCGACAAGCTCCGCACAATGAAACAGGCCAAGCCGTTCCAGATTGAACAGGAGATGCGACTAATCAAAATCGAGACCGGAGTTCGCCTCCTCCAAGACGACCTTGAGACCGCAGAAAAATATTTAACCGGGCAACTACAACCCCACATGGACACCCTGCCCGGTCTGCGAACTCTTCTCGGGTTTTACATGGACAACGAGCTGCCAGAGAAGGCACTTCCCATTCTGGATCTTTGGATCAAGGAGAACCCGAATGACATCGACGCCCAGGTCGGAAGAGGCCTCCTACTCGCGCAACTCAAGAAATTCGACGATGCCATTAGTGCGCTGGAGACCGCGTTCGAAGATTCAAGCGGCAGTGCAAAAGCGAACATACGATCCCAGTTGGCAGCCGTGCTTGTTGAGAAAGGCGAATTCGACGCGGCATTGAAGCATATCAACGATGCCCTCGATAACGACCCCGAGTCCGGAAAGTTTCTTTACCAAAAGGCAACCATCTTCATGCAAATGAAGGAACACGAAAATGCCATTCCCATCTTCGATGATCTACTCGCATTGAATGAATGGAATCATGAAGTGCTCGCCAATCGGGCCGAGTCCTTCATGGCCACCAAGCAGTACGCAAACGCGAAAGAGGATTACGAAAAACTGCAATCCCTCACCCCGAACGATCCCCGCATGTACCTAAGATTCGCCCAGATTGCCAAGGCACAAAACTCCGCCGCCGAGGAACTAAAGAATTACGAGTTGTTCCTGAAGTATCTCGAGCAGGATTCCGTGCCGGCCACCGAGCTGGAACAGATCCAAAAACGGGTGGAAGAACTTCGAGCGGCGCAGGGTGCCACTCCGTAATCCATGCGCGTGGCGCATGTCATCACCCGGTTGATCGTCGGCGGCGCACAGGAAAACACCGTCGCAACAGTTTTCGGGCTTCACCGAAAAGCGGATGTCACAGTGCGTCTTTACTCTGGCCCCACCACCGGCCCTGAGGGTTCACTCGAGTCGGGCGTCCGGGATATCGAGGGCCTTTTCCATCTGATTCCATCGCTCATCCGCCCGGTTCATCCACTCCGGGATTTTCTTGCCTACCGTCACTTGGTTCGTGAGTTCAAAAACTTTCGTCCCGACATCGTCCACACTCACAGCGGCAAAGCCGGCCTCATCGGTCGCCTGGCTGCAAAACGAGCAGGAGTTCCACTGATAATCCATTCCATTCACGGCCCTTCCTTCGGGCCATTTCAGGGGAGGGTCGCCAACGCCCTTTTCAGCGAAGCCGAACGATTTGCAGGAACGAGAACAGACCATTTCATCACAGTTGCCAACGCGATGAGAGACCAGTATCTCGCCGCCGGAATTGGCAGCAGGGAGGACTACACTCAAATTTTCAGCGGCTTCCAACTTGAGCCCTACTTGGCCGCCGAGGACGCTCCATCAATTCGGGCGAAACTTGGGCTGCGAAACGACGATTTTGTGGTTGGCAAAATCGCCCGACTATTCGATTTGAAAGGTCACGAAGACCTGTTTGCCATTGCCCCCCGCTTGGCCAAGCGGGTGTCCAATATCCGGTTTCTGCTCGTGGGCGACGGTGTGTGGCGGGAGAATTTCGAGCGCTTGGCCAAGCGCATCGGCTGCGAGGGAAACTTCGTGTTCACCGGCCTGGTCCCGCCCACAGACATCCCGTCACTCGTGGGCGTCATGGATTGCCTCGTGCATCTCTCCCGCAGGGAAGGTCTGCCCCGCGCCTTGCCGCAAGCGATGGCAGCGGGCAAGCCGGTTGTGGCTTTCGACTGCGATGGAGCCGGAGAAGTCTGCATCAACGGAGAAACCGGGGTGCTCATCGCCCCGGGTGACTTGG
>DKGH01000107.1:34496-52928 GCA_002453165.1 Verrucomicrobia bacterium UBA6775 | reverse complement strand
ATCGGTAACCCGTGGCAGTCCCAGCCCGGCACGTACGGCACGTGTTTGCCGCGCATTGTTTGGTACTTGAGAATGAAATCCTTGAGAATCTTGTTCAGCGCCGTGCCGATGTGCACATCGCCGTTGGCGAACGGCGGGCCGTCGTGCAGCAAAAAACGCTCCGCGCCCTCGCGCCGCTTCTGGATCTGTTCGTACAGGCTGTCCGCATACCACTTGGCCAAGCGCTCCGGCTCGCGTTGCACAAGGCCGGCGCGCATCGGAAAATCCGTCTGCGGAAGGTTCAGCGTATTTTTATACTCCATCTCAAACTCCGCCCCACCGGGCAGGCGCGGCAACCTACCAGCCCGCTTGGCCAAGCGAAATAATTTATTCCAACATTGGCCTGACGCTCGACATGACTGAGGCGATTTCCTTTTGAAGAATAGCTGTAATTGAAAATCCCAACGGGATTTTCCAGCTTATGCTTTCGCCTACACCGAACCCGCTTGGCCAAGCGCTTGGTTAGTTTTTCGGGGTAAGGCGGATGGCGACGCCTCCCTGCTTGCTCAGGTGTTTTTCAAAAACGGAATCCGCTGTCACTTCCCGGCTCTCGATGCCCACGTTTGTGCGGGTGTTCGCTGAGTCGTCGTCGCTGTAAATGTGCGCGATGTATTTTTTGCCCTTCGGCAGAAAATTAAACGACACTTTTAAACCGCGCGGCTGCACGGCGACACTATTCACCATCGGGCAGGACGAGCAGACGGTAGTACTGCTGAACTGTTTCCTGCGCCGGCAGCAGCCACTCCGCCCGGCCATCAACCAACGTGACTGCCACGACCGGTTTCCACTCGCCCTGGTCAAGCGCGTCGCTCGACTGCAGCTCCACCCGCAGCCGCTCCGGGCCAAGCAGCAGCAAACGCAAACGTCCCTCCCGGCGGGTGATCTGCAGCTGCAATTCCCGGCCGTCATCCACCGGCTTGGCCAAGCGATTCGGCCGGCCCGGCGTCGGCGTACTATTGAACGAAACGATTTGCACCGCCCCGTCCGGGTAGCGTCCCTCGGAGACATCCCGCTGCTGCTGCCCAAACTCGACGGCGTCGATCAGCACCCCGTTCGATGTCGCCAACACGATCGTCTCCCCGGATCGACGCAGCTTGAAGCCAAGCTGATCCGCCCGCTTGGCCAAGCCGGCATCCGCGACCAGTTGCCAGTAGCCGTTGCCCTCGAGAAACGTCAGCCGCGGAAACGGATCGAGGCCGCGCTGGACCAGGCGATCCGATATCGTCAGACCGGAAAGTGCGACCGGCATTGGCTCGGGGTTGAACAACTCAAGCCAATCCGGGCCGTTGCGGCGCGAGGCCATCCACTCGTTGATCCGCAGGCCAAGCGGGTTGCCAAGCGGCGCGGCAGCGTTCGGCTCGCCGGGCGTTGATGTGGCCAGAGCCCAAGCGGGCGATCCGTCCGGCACACGGCCAAGCGCATAGCCAACCGGCAGCCGGCCAAAAACAAGCGAGTCCAAAATGCCGGCGACCTGATCGACGAGAAACAGTCGCCCCTCCGCCACGGGCAACGCCACCGGCAGCGTGAACCGGTAAAACCCTCCCGGCGCGATCATCGCCGCTTCCGGGATCGTCCACCGGGCAGGCTTGGCCGGGTCGTCAGTCAACTGCAGCCCGCCCACGTCAGCCTCCAAGTCGCCCGAGTTGAACAACTCAACCCAGCCGGTGCCATCGGCCTGTGCTGCGACTTCGTTCAACTGCACCACGATTTCCGGCCTGCCCGGCGACCCAGGTTTGTCCTCCACCGTGAGTTGCAGTCCAAACAACACATCACTGCTGCTGCGACTGGCCTGATGCACCTCCACGGCAATCGTGTTTTTCCCGGCGTTCAGCAATGCAGGATCAAATGTGAACGAATTCCGACGCGCGTCGCCCCCGTTGTCTGCCAGCGTCTCGAAATCGATTTCAGCATCGGCCGGCATCCGGAAACGATCGCCGAACTCCTCGCCGTTCAGGTAAAACACCGCGCCATCATCGACATAGTGCGTGACGCGCGCCGCCGCCGCCCCAGCATCCTCCGGCACCTCAAAGGTTGCCCGGAAATAATAGGCCACCTTCCCCCGCTCGTAGTCCACCGGTGTGCGCAGTGGCACTTCCAGTTTGTCGTCCTCATGCCCCAGCGGACCGGGGCCGCTGGCCCAACCCGAGTCGTCGAAATCGATCGCAAACCAGTCCCCGGCCGGCTCCGTGCCAGAGTCCTCAAAACGCCATTCATGATCTAACGCCACGAGCGTTGTGCCGTCTGGCTCGGGCTCCTCCCCGAATAATTCGGCGGCGGCTCGGCGGCGGCTGTTCATCCACGACTTCATCTCGCCCCGGACATTCTCCGGGACGTAATGGCCAAGCGACCGGTCGAGCTGCGCATTGAACTCGCCTTCGGAGAAAACCGTGTTGAGTAGGCGGGTGAGCGTGCGCCGATACTGTGGTTCGATCTCCGGGTGACGCAGCAAACGATTCAGCGCAGGGATTCTAGCCGCCCCAAAAAACGTCGCACCGGGAGACGAGCCGGTATCGCCCTTGCCGAGGATTGTGTCGGTGTCGTACGCCACGAGCAGAAAACGGGGGTCATCCACGCCACGATAAAAACAGTAGTCATCATTGAAACCGGTGTTGAGGCTCGACTCGCTGTTGTTGATCAACGCCATCAACACGAGGTGCGTGAGCCATTGCTCGACATTGATCACCTCGCGGACGCGATCGAGCGACAGTTCCTCCTCCGAGTCGAGCACACCCAGCATCTCGATCAGGTCCGACCAGTCGTCCTCGGCGGTGTTGGTCGACTTCAACCAGGTGTTGCGGTAGCTGTCCGCCTCCCCGCCGCGATACTCAAATCCGCTTGGGGCGATATTGCGCCGCGCGCGGTACAGGTTACCGCCGTTGTCAGCCGGGAAATGCACCTCCGACCAGCGACTGTCGAGCACCTCGTGCGCGGCGTAAAATCCGAACGACCAACTGCCCGGCCCAGCCTCGGTTGGGTCGTTTTGATTCAACCGCACGCGCACCGGCCAAGCGCGCGCCGCCGCCACACCCGACTTCAGCGAGAGGACGCTGCCGATATGTTGCACCCATGAAAACTGGCCGTTCAGGTTCAGGTCGGTCTGGCCTCTCCACGGTCTATCGCTACGGAAATGAATCCGGAAATTGCTTGGCTTGCGACCTCGCGACCCGTTGCCGCGATTGCGCACGCCGACGAGATATCGGCAGATCGTCCCGTTTTCATCGCGGCTGATGAACGTCGCGTTCATGCGCGCATCGGAACGTGAACCGCTGGTAATCCTCTCCCGGTCGCGAAGCTCCGGCCCGGTCATCACCACGCGATACAACGGCCCGGAATCCACTGGCGAATCGTCCACCAGATAAACCGCGTTGGCCGCCTGGCCAAGCGCGCCATCGAGCCGCCGCGCGGGTGCCGGCCACGTGCGCGCTTGGCCAAGCGCATCGGTGACCTCCAAATAAAACTCCACCACTGTGCCGTCCGGCTGCGACGGCAGTGTGCTGGTGAAAAAACCGTCCCCGGCCAGGGCGTCCCCCCCTTGGCCATCGTCCCGCATCGGGATGGATTGAAACGCGCCCGGCTCCCCACCCGTGGCATCACGAAACCGCAGCGCCACCATCGGCCTGGCCAAGGGCAGTGACACCACCCGTGCGCTCACGCGCACCGGATCGCTCGACCGGGGTACAATTGGAAAGTGAGCCACCTCGACGATCAACGGCGCGGAGTTTACCAGCCGCACTGAGTTCGGTTGGCCGGGCGTGCCGTTTTCAACCTCGCTCGCGGCCCAGTTTTGACCGGCCTCATTCGGTAGCCGCGGATTGATCAACTCCAGCGAACGGCCCTCCCCGTCGTGCAACGCCTCCCAGCGCCAACCGTGAAAGCCGCGATCGTCCGGCCCTCGGACGCGCAACGCCCAGTCGCCCTCGTCGGCGTGCGCCACCCGATCCGCCTCGCGCCCCCCGGCATCCTGCAGAACGAGCGCCTCGCCGCTGTTGCTCAAGCGGCCCGACCAGCCGCCGATGACCGGTTTGGCCTCGGGATATTTTTCGGAGAACACAACCGGATCAGCCGCGACCACCAGCAGGCCGTTGGCAGGGAGGACTACGTCCGGAAACTCAAATTGAACCCCCCGCGCCAACCGCCAGCCCTTGAGATTGACCGGGCGCGTGTCGCGATTCAGCAGCTCGATGTACTCCTCCCGATCGTCTTCCGAGGCCGGGTGATACATGATCTCGTTGATGACGACGTCTGAAAAATCGGGATCCACCTGCACATCCCATGAGCCCCCGGAAAACGCCTTGCCGCTGAGGTCGCGAATCTGATGTCCCGCCGCCCAAGCCACCGAGACCGTACCTTCCGGCTGTGGCGAAAAGTGAAACCGATACGGGCCGGCCCCTTCGCCACTGACAGATTGAGCGGTCGCTTGGCCAATCAGTAAATCGGCAGCGACCAATCCAGTCACCGGTTCGGAAAAAGTGACCTGCACCTCCTGCAATGCCGACACCGTGCCCCCAGCGGACGGATAAGCCTCTGCTAGCCACGGCGGAACGATGTCCACAAACTCATACGCCCAACCGGCTGTCGCATGTATCGTGTCTAACTCTTGCGGCGGAGTGTAGCGATCCGTGATGCCGTGCTCGGCTACCCATGAAACAGCCACCGCGCCGTAGACTGGCTCTGCAAAATTAAACCGCCACGCATCGCCGTTTTCGCCCACCGAATCGGCCGCCAACGCGCGTTGGCCATTGATCAGCAAATCCGCTGCGTCCACACCAAGCACCGGTTTGGAAAATGTCACCGTGACCCCAGTTAGTTGAGTCACGCGACCGGGCGCGGGATGGATCGCTGCAATCAACGGCGCCCCCGTGTCCGACCCGACCGTCACTCGTTCCGGCTCGGATCGAGTGGACGCCCCCTCATCATCCCACGCGACCGCCGTCAGCGAAATCTCTCCGACCGCCTTCGGTATCCACTCGAGATTAAACGGCTCCTTCCGCGCCTGGCCAAGCTGCTCTTCGCCGGCATAAAACTCGACCCGGTCGATTTGCCCATCGAGGTCGAAGGCATCCACCGCAATCGGCCAAGCCCGGCCAAGAGCGATCAGCAGGTCATCCGCCGTCAGGGCAAGCGTAACGAACGGGCGGCTGTTGATCTCCTCCGGCTCGATGCCGGTCAACTCGAGATCGAAGCTGACGTCGCTGCTGTTCGGCCGGCTCTGGTGCACCTCAACCGCGATTAGGTTTTCCCCTTCCTCAAGTTCATCCAGGTTGAGATCGTAAGGCAAAAAGCCGGGGTCGCCCGAGCGCAATGTCGTCGTCTCCGGCGTGATCTCACCCTCCGGCAAATTAAACCGCACAACCTCTTGCCCGTTGATGTACACCACTGCACCGTCATCGCTTTGCAACAGCAGCTTCAGCACATCGAGCCGGCCAGGATCGTCCACCACGATCGCCCGGCGAAACCAGGTGGTGATGTGTTTGTTGCCGGGGTCGTCGCCAAAACGGATTCGCGTTGCCTCGTCGCCCTCGCCGTAGCCAAGTTGCGCCGGCCCCTCGAGCCAAAGGGAGTCATCAAATTCACCGTCGATCCAGTTTTCACCCGGCGGCTCGCCGGTATCGAGATAACGCCATCGGCTGCCCTTTGCGATCAGCACTGCCTCGTCCGCCCGCCGCCGAGGCACCACCTCAAAATCAACCCCGGGAGACTCCACCACCTCCCCGTCGGCGCCCTGTGCCGTGGCGGTGATCACGAATTTACCCACCCGCCGGTTTTGCCACTCGAAAACAAACGGCTCCGTGTCGTCGGTAAACTTCACCTCGCCATCAACCGCGAACTCGACCTGCTCAATCGCTTGGCCACCAAAATCTGCCTTGGCCTCGACTTGCATTACGCCGGGGGCTTCGATGCGAAATTCCGTCGGTGCAGTGATCCGCACCCACGGCTCGTCATCCACCGGTTGCGCAAGGCCAAGCGGCAGCGAGACAAGCCAGGCGGCAAGCCAGGCGCGATGTCCAATTCCCCGACTCAAAATGGCTTTGAAAAAGAAAAAACGATGACGATTTGTCGCTTGGCCAAGCGGGCAAGCGGTTCGCCAGTCAACGGCAGATCGCTCAGCCTGTGAAGCCTCGAGTTGCCAAGCGGACCGCGCTTGGCCAAGCTGATCCGCGATGAAAACAATCACTGCCGTCACCGCCTTTTTGTTACTGATCAGTTCCCGGACTGAAACAGTTGCTATTGAGATTGAACGACAGCCATTGATCCGCCACAACGTCGAGTTAAACGGTCACCCCTTTGCGATCTACGAGAAAAGAGCCGATGCCAGCGCCGAAATTATCGTCCTCATCCACGGGAAAACCATCAGTGCCCTCCCGAATTTTGACCTGCAGCATGATTCCAAAAACATCTCGCTGATGGATGCCTTCGTTGCGAAGGGGTTCACCACTTACGCGATCGACCTGCGGGGGTTTGGCAATACCCCGAGGGATGACACCGGCTGGATCACCCCGAACAAGGCGGCCGGTGACGTGATCCAACTGCTCGAGTGGATAGCCACCCGTCATCCGAATCGGAAACCCGCCCTCTTTGGTTATTCGCAGGGGGCCAAGGTGTCGCACCTGGTGGTTCAGAAAAAACCGTCGCTTGTGGCCAACCTCATCCTGTTCGGCCACCCGGTCGCAACACCCGCCATCGCTGCTTCATTGAACAGAAAATCATCCAACAAAACCAGCAAGCCTCCCCGCAAGCCCAACACGGTTGAGTGGTCGTCTGACGGCTTTATCGCCGAATCTGTGTCGCCGAAGGTCATTGACCTGTACGTCTCGGCCTGCCTGAAGATGGATTCGGTGTTGGTCGACTGGAATCGCGTTGGCCAATGGAGCCAACTCCAGCCGCAGGCAATCGAGGTACCCACGCTGTTGATTAGTGGTGAACATGATCCGTATGCCCCTGCCGAAAAACACGCGACCTTCTTCAAAAACATCGGCTGCCCGGACAAGGCCTGGGTGATCATTGCGAACAGCGGGCACAATGCCCACGTCGAAAACACGGCACCCCGACTGGTGAACGGCGTGGTCAACTTCTTGAGACGCAACCGTTAGGGGCCGGCGTCCCGACTCAAACCGGCTCAGTAACGGAAAACTCGTTGACGTTCTGCCGCTTGACCAGGCGATTGGCTGCGGCGTTGTCGATGAACTGTTCGGTCTCGGCGTCGAAGCGCAGTTTTTGATTGCCGACCCGGTGCGCAATGTTGCCCATGTGCATCACAGAGGTCGTCAACTGCGCGATGCCGACGTCCGCATTGGGCAGCTCGCGTGAACGGATGCATTCAACGAAGTTCTGCTGATGCTGCGGATCGGGGTGACGACCGTACTGCTGCTCCACCACCCGGCCGTTGGAGGCGAACACCTGCCACCCGCCGCCGTGACGCCCAAGCATCATCATGTCCTTCGTGCCGTAAAACTCAATGCGCGTCGCGCACTGTGGCCAGTTCGGAAACTTGTCACTCGCGCGGATGCTGCCGTTGATCTTGTTCATCGCCCCGGCGAAATGCGAGTGCTCGAAGGTCAGAACAAAACCGGGATAATCGTACTGCAGGATTTCCACGTCCGGCACCTCGGCGTCGTCGCCCTTGTGCTGGAAGCGCCCACCCGATGCGGACACCGCGACCGGGGCGGCGGGATCGCCCATCACCATCAGCGCGAGGTCGAGCTGGTGGATGCCATCATCGGCCAGGTCGCCGCCGGAGTAGTCCCAAAAATAGTGCCAGCCAGCGTGGAAAATACGGCTGTGATACGGTCGTGGTCTGGCCGGGCCAAGCCAGGTTTTCCACGAGAATCCCTTCGGTGGACTGCCGCTTGGCCCGAGGTGAAATGGCCCCCCACCCTTGAGGTTGAACACCTTGACCAGGCGCACGTCGCCCAGTTTTCCGGACTGAATGTAGTCCCGTGCCGCGAGGGTGTACGGCGCACTGCGATTCTGCGTGCCAACCTGCACGATGCGCCTGTACTTGCGCGCCGCCTCGACAAGTTTTCGCCCCTCCCAAATGTTGTGGCTGAACGGCTTTTCGACGTAGACATCCTTGCCCGCCTGACAGGCGAGGATGGAGGCCGGCGTGTGCCAGTGATCCGGCGTGGCCACCACCACGGCGTCAACGTCCTTGTTGGCGTAAACCTCCTCCATACGCCGCGCCAGCAACGGCTTGCGGCCGCCCTGCTGTTCAGCCATGTGGTCGGCGATTCGCAGAATGCGATCCTCGTGAATGTCGCAAATCTGGGTGCACTCGACATCGCTCCGCTTGGCCAAGCTCGCGGTGACCTGCGTGCCCCGGCCGCCGCAGCCGATCAGCGCCACCTGCACGCGGTCGTTGGCACCCCGCACTTGGCCAAGCGCCGGGAAACCGAGCGCCGACGCGGCCACGCCGCTCTTCAGGAATGTTCTGCGTTTGATGGAGTTCATATGCCGGAAAAGCTAGCACCGCGCCCTACCGCTCACGACTTTAATGTTGGCCTTTTTCAGTGGACGCGGGGAGGCTCCCGCCGGTGTTTGGCTTTTTAAAAAAACGGCGACGCAGAAAAATTCGGGAGGGTTCTTTTCCCGCGGAGTGCATTGCCATCCTTGAGACCAACCTCGGCGTTTACCGGCTACTGCCGCCCGAAGATCAGCGGGAGCTGCAGGAACATGTCATGGTGTTTCTCGCTGAGAAACGATTCGAGGGCTGCGGCGGATTGGAGATCGACGACGAGATTCGCGTGACCATCGCCGGGCAGGCCTGCCTGTTGCTGCTGCACCGCGAACCGGCCTATTACCCGTCGCTGAAAACGATCCTCGTTTACCCCAGCTCTTATCTCGCAAAAAATCCGTACGACGCGGACGAGAAATCACACCGCCTGGGAGAGTCGTGGCAGTACGGCCCGGTCGTGCTCGCGTGGGACTCCAGCCGGCGCGGCGGCAAAAACGCCTTCGACGGGCACAATGTCGTCCTGCACGAGTTCGCCCATCAACTGGACCAGATGGACGGTGTCGCCGACGGTGCCCCCACGCTGGGCAAGGGTGAACCGCTCGATGCCCGCAAGCTGAAGTACCGCTCGTGGGCACTGGTGTTCAGCCGCGAGTTTGAGTGCTTCGAACGCAAGGCGGCCAAGGGCAAAAAGACGGTGATCGACCATTACGGTGCGACCAACCCGGCCGAGTTCTTTGCCACCGCCACCGAGGCGTTCTTCGAGAAACCGCGGCAGTTGAAAAAGAAAAGACCGGAGCTGTATGAAGAACTCCGGTCCTACTACAAACAGGATCCGGCCAACTGGGCCAAATCCAATTCAGCCTAATAAATTACCAGTTGTCGCGACGACCGCCGCCACCACCACCGCCGCCGCCTGAGCGGTCTTCGCGCTGACGCGCCTCGTTCACCGTCAACTTGCGGCCCATAAAATCGGCTTCGTTGAATTTCTCCACCGCAGCCTTGGCCTCTTCGTCCGTAGCGAAGGTGACGAATCCGAATCCGCGCGACCGCCCCGTGTCCCGGTCATGCAGCACCACTGCGTCAGTGATCTCGCCTGCCTCTGCAAAAAACTCGCGAAGGTCATCCTCCGTGGCCTCCCATTTGAGGCCTCCAACAAATAGTTTATTTCCCATGATAGGTCCTGTCTCATCCGGCAACACCCTGAACGGGGAGGTACCGAAAGCGGCAAGGTGAAGCCCCGCCACCACCTTGGCAAGCGGTAAAGTCACTCAATTAGATTTTTTTGTAATGGGGATTTCCCCCATAAACTGCCCACATTCGCCGCCATTTTATGACACGACCGCTTGGCCAAGCGCTTGGTTTGCGGTTGATTCGACGGTCGTTCTCTGGCATGGAGGGTCGCCCATGAAGCGAACATTGACGGTTTGTTTTGCAACGGTGCTCCTGACGACCGGCTTGACCAAGGCAACGGCTGAACCGGCGCTGAAGCTGCATTTTGCCGGAATCGAAAACCTGATCCAGCGCGAGGATGCCAAGACGCTCAAGGCAGTCTGGACTCAAAAAGAGACGCGCACCCTCCGCACCGAGGCGCTGGGCAAGCTGGCCAGGCACCTGGCCTCCCAATCCGGCAAGGGTGTGTCGATCTTTAACTCGATCCTGCCAGATATCGGCCTCGGCGAGACGTACCTGACGATCGCCCCCGGCGAGCGCAACCCGGACGTCACATTCATGGCCGCGATGAGCAAGACGCGCGGCGGCGAGTGGGTCAAGCGGCTCAAGCAGCTCTCTACCCGTGACGGAATCGATCCGGAGGAAAAAACGCAGGCCGGCTACGCCGGCTGGCGGGTGGAATACAAAAACGGCCGCAGTGTCGGTTTTGGTTATGCGGACGGCTGGCTGCTGCTCGGGATCGGCAAGTCCACTTTTGAGACACTAAAACAGGCGGCCCAACGAATCTCGGACACAGGCCGTCCGGCCCCGGCGAACGCAGAGCAGGACCTGACGCTTGAGCTGACCCTCCTCTCCCAGGTACCGGCTCTGCAAAATCTGCTGTCAGGGAAAGCCAACGCCGTCCGACTCACGTCCCGGTTGCGGAAGGATAACTTTTTCACTAAGGCAGTCGTGACGTATGACGAGGCGCTGCCGGCCAGCACGGCCAAGTGGGAAATCCCAACCCGCACGATCACCGAGCCATTGGCCAGCTTCACCGCCGCACGCGGAGTCGGGATGGTCACCGCCGGGAGTGTTCTTGGCCGAGTCCAGCTCAAGCCGGCCAACGATCAGTTCTTCGCATGGTCGCAGGCACGCACAAAGTTCCAGTCGTTTTTCGCGGTCAAGGTCGGCGATCCGGCAGCGGAGATCGCCGGCCTGGCCAAGCGCATTGACACGTTCAAGAAACCTGGTGGCGCGGGAGAAAACTATATTGGCAAGGTGGTGCACGACCCGAAAAAGCCGGTCGTCACCTGGGGCAACGTGCCGCTGTTTGCGCCGTACCTCACCAAGGCCAACTCGGCCGACAAGGGCTATGTGGTGGGCGGCGTGTTCCCACCGGATCCCATCAAGAAACCGATCCCGCAGGAACTGCTCAATGAGTTCATCAACAAGAAGAACCTTGTTTACTACAATTGGGAGATCACCGGGCAGCGCCTCGAGAAATGGAACCTGCTGATCCAGTTTGCCGCCATTCTCTCTGACCGACGCGAGCAACTAGTCAACAAGACCAAGGGCATCGAATTCATCACCTCGCTTTACCCGAAGCTCGGCAACACGATCACCGACGCCACCGTTAATGGCAAAGAGCTGACCATCACGCGCAAGTCGCACCTCGGCCTCTCCGCGCTGGAGATCGCGCTTCTCACCCGTTGGCTCGACAACCCGCAGTTCCCCACGCCCACGCTCGAGTGGCCCAAGCCGGCGGAAACACTGCGCGCCAAGCCAAGACGCATCAAGCCGAGAAAAAAACCGGCGGCCAAAAAGTAGCGGCATCCATGCTCAAGCTCGGCGTCAACATCGACCATGTCGCCACGGTGAGGGAAGCCCGTTACCGTGGACAAACACAGGGCGAGCCTTGCCCCGTTGAGGCCGTCCGGATAACCGAAACTGCCGGGGCACATGGCATCACCGCCCATCTACGCGAGGATCGGCGCCACATTCAGGATCGTGACATCTGGGCCATACGCGAGGCTGTCACGACGAGGCTGAATTTTGAAATGGCCAACACGGCCGAGATGATCGACATCGCCACACGGCTCAAGCCGGAGGCCGTTTGCCTCGTCCCGGAAAACCGGGCTGAGGTCACCACCGAGGGCGGGCTCAACGTGGCCGGCCAAATCGACGCCATCACCGCCACCGCCCAGGCGCTTGGCCAAGCGGGCATCGAGGTCAGCCTTTTCATCGATCCCGATCCGGAACAAATCGAGGCCACCGCCCGAACAGGCAGCCCGTTCATCGAGCTGCACACTGGGGCGTTCGCCGAGGCGTATGACGACAAAGCCGGGCGCGCTGCGGAAATCGAGCGCTTGGCCAAGGCCGCCGAACAGGCCAAGGCGCTTGGCATCGGTGTCAATGCCGGTCACGGCATCAACTACGAAAACGTCCGTGCACTGTTTGCCGTGCCGCACCTTAACGAGTTGAACATCGGCCACAGTATCGTCAGCCGAGCGATCACTGTCGGCCTTGGCCAGGCGACCGGCGAGATGCTCGAGCAGATGGCCGGCTACGACGCGGGATGATCGTCGGCATCGGCACAGACATCGTCGAGGTCAATCGCATCCGCGACTCCCACAAAAAGTTTGGTGAAAAATTCATCGACCGCATCCTGCTACCGTCCGAGAGGGAATACTGCCTGAGCCACACCGACCCCGCCCCAAACATCGCCGCACGATTCGCCGCCAAGGAAGCCATCGCGAAGGCATTCGGCATGGGAATCGGCAAGGCGCTCTGCTGGCACGACATGGAAATCACGAGGGAAGACTCCGGCAAACCGCTCGCCCAACTTCACGGCCAAGCGCAGGCACTCCTCGAGAAAACCGGCACCAGCCATATCCACATTACCATGAGCCACACCTCCCAGCACGCCACCGCCACTGCCGTGTTGGAGCGCTAAAAAACCGGTACCCCTTGAAGAGAGACCGGTTTGGAAAAGTTCTGAGATATCAATAGATCAAATCCTCGTGCTGCCGTAGACGATGCTGGCGTCGAGGGTTTTCTTAATCAACTCTCTGGCCTCGGCGAGGTGGGCGGCGGTGTACGGATCGAGCTTCACACCTTCAACTTTTTGTGCGTTGTCAATGCGCTTGGCCAAGCTGCGAAGTTGTTGCGTGGCCAGGTTGGCCAACGGCCGCGAACTGGCGCCTCGCAGGTTACCCGGCATACTAAGGCTTACCAGGCGCTCAAGGTACTCGCGCTGCAGATTGCGGCGCAGGCTTGAGATTAACGGCTTGCGAGCTGAGTACTCGCCCTTGGCCGGGACCTTGATTTCAGTCCAGATGGCATCGTCCAATTTACCAAGAATTTCCGGCAATGTGATTGCATCCTTATCCGCCTCGACAAGGAATTCGTTGTCATACACCCGACCCAGTGTGGTCGGGTTCAGGATCATCGTCAGCGTAGAAGCCTGAATCCCCATTACCTTCTCATGCACAGGCCAAGTAGCGCTGTCCATGGAGCGAGACAGGTTGTCAATCCATCGGTCACTACCCATGCGGCGAAGCAACTCGGTATTCAACCCGAATGCCTTATCCTCAAAGGAATTCTTCAAAACAAAATCTAGCGCCTCCCTCTGGAGATTGGATGAGACCGGGGTAACCGGATAGCGATTACCGGGATCGCCTTTTTTGTCACGGTTCACATTCGATCCCCCAATCCAATTCGCCATCATGCTCACGGCCCGGGATTGAAGCGACAGGGTAAGCTGATAGCCATAGCGAGCCTTGGCCCAACTTTGGCCGTCCTTCACAAACTTATCGAGAAGGCGATCGCGGTGATGGTTCACAATGTTCATTTGATTGTGTGCGTACTGAAGGGGGTTCGCGGAAAAATCATATCGCCGCGCAAAGGGATCCGGACCAAAAGTATCCTCGTCAGTAGCAAATTGAAGCTTCGGATCAGAAACTCGACTCAGAATTTTTTTTAGGTCGCTCTCGGATTTCAAAATCGAGTAACCGTACTCAACGGCCCAATAGTCATAAGGGCCGATTTCGATCATAGTGTAGTCACCCTGCTTTTTACCAACGCCCTTGAACATGTTAATAGGCAAATAGTCCATTACTGATCCCGCCAAAGTTTCCTTGCCTTTCAACTCGTCACTGTTGATCTTTTCGAATGAATATATGCTTGAGGCCTTAAAGTTATGCCGCAATCCGATGGTGTGGCCCACCTCATGCGCAACCAACTCGGCGATCAACGGCCCGACAAACCATTCCGGCACCCCGTCAATCAGCACATCTGGCTTCTTCGGAGCAGGCTTGTCTCCATCTTTCTCGGCCTTGACCGACTCCCTTGCCAGTTCCAGTTCCAACCTCATTGCAGCCAAGTCCAATGCCTTGCAGTCGGCGGCTCGGCAGAAGCCATTAACCTGACTGATCCTACCATGCAGACCGTCGAACTCGTGGTCACCAATCAACTCAGCATCGGCCTTTGCTAATGCGTGCCCCCCGTAAGCCTCAGCCCCCAAGGCTGCCAACTTAGCGCGTATGGAACCGCGCTGGGCCGGATGAGCCAAGCGCACACGGGGATCCCAGTCGGGATGATCCTTTAGCCAAGCCAACGTCTCCGGGGAAAACCCTTCCATCGCGATTTCCGGCAAGACGTCGTTAAACTGCTTCCAATAGTGTCGAATCCAGCCATCGGTCAAAATGATATCCGCATCGAGTATCTGGCCAGTTAAAGGGTTCACTCGGCTCGGGCCAATGGCAGTACCAACGTCATTGTTCAACCACCGGACAAAGTTGTAACGAGCATCCTCAGGGTCCTTTTCCATGTGCGCACCGGTGACGGCATCCTGATAATAAACCTCGATCGCATCTGCCAATCCGACTTTTTCAAAAGCCTTGTTCCACATCAAAACACCCTCACGCACCCAGCGGCGATAGCGCACCGGCGTTGTGTGCTCAATGTAAAAGATGATAGGGTTTTTCACAGGACTGACCTTCAATTTTGGATCCGCCTTCTCTAGGTGCCAACGATTTATGTAGCGGATTTTCTTCTGCTCATCCGTGTACTTGCCAAGGTCGGTGTAGCTGGTTGTAAAATAACCAACCCGCTGATCTGCAACGCGCGGCTTGTAAGTCTTGCTTGGGGTGATGGAGCTAATCGAGTAATGCAACGTTTTCAAAACGCCGTTGCCGGTTGGAGCAGTGAAAGCCAACTCCACGTTGGTCGGAAACGCCTTCGCAGTTTTAATTTGGGCCAATCGGGAGTTAAACCCTGCACCCTTACTGCCGAAGAACTTCGAGGCACCTCCAACCAACAACGCATCCATGTCGATTACTGGGCGGTTCTTGGACATCACAGTCACAATAGGCACAGATGTTATAACCCGATCCGTATATAGCCGCTTCACGGATGCCCTAGATTCCAAATCACCAGTTGAACGAACCGCTAAGTTGGGCTCGATGACTAACAGTTGCTTATTGAGCCGCTTAAAGTAAACGTAACGCTCACCAGCCTGCAGCCCCGCGTACGTCTCCCCGCTTGCCACCGTGGTGGCGATGAAGAAGCGCTTGGACTCGAAGCCAACCGGAAGGGCAGCGAGCATCTGCTGATCCTTCTTCCGGACATAGATGGAGAGCAGGCTGTCTTTTTTCTCCATGCTGGA
Source organism: Verrucomicrobia bacterium UBA6775 (assembly GCA_002453165.1). Taxonomy (GTDB): domain Bacteria; phylum Verrucomicrobiota; class Verrucomicrobiia; order Limisphaerales; family UBA1096; genus UBA1096. Next base: position 37,620 of record DKGH01000107.1, on the reverse strand, counting down.
GATGACCTGTTCATAGCCCTTGAGCACCGTGGTGTACGACGGGAAATCCGGCTTCACCGTGGTGGTCGGGGGCTTGGGCGGTGTCGGCGCGGTTTGCGCCACGGCTAAAGTCACTGCGGCAAAACTAAGCACAGCAACCAGAGTAACGTTTTTAATCTTCATGGCAGAATCAACTCAACCGGCCGAAGTTTGAATCCCTCGCTTGGCCAAGCGCAAGTTCCAATCCGAGCATTTCCACAAAAAAACGCCTCAACTCTCGACCGCTTGGCCAAGCGCGGGTAGCCTTTCGGGGGTCGGGGAAATGGCGGCAAAAAAATCCACAGGCAAGTTTAACTCCATCGAGGCGGTTTTGCGCGACATCGCGCGCGGCCAAATGGTCGTCGTGGTTGATGACGCCGAGCGCGAAAACGAGGGAGACCTGATCATGGCCGGCGAAAAGGTCACGGCCAAGGCGATCAATTTCATGGCCAAGTTTGGCCGCGGACTCATCTGCGTGCCCACCGTGCCGGAACGCCTGCAACAACTTGGTATCGAGCGCATGGTGCTGAACAACCGGGAGAGCCATCGGACTGATTTCCAGATTAGCGTCGATGCCGCAAAGGGCATCACTACCGGCATCAGCGCCGCCGACCGTGCCAAGACGATCAAGGTGCTCTCCAACCCGACCTCAATCGCCGATGACCTCGTCCAGCCGGGACACATCTTCCCACTGCGCGCGAAGAGCGGCGGAGTGCTGCAGCGCGCCGGCCATACGGAGGCGGCAGTCGATCTCTCGCACCTAGCAGGCTGCCGGCCGATGGGGGTCATCTGTGAGATCATGAGCGACGACGGCTCAATGGCGCGGCTTCCCGAGCTGCGGCGCTTCGCGAAAAAACATAAGCTCAAAATTTGCTCGATCGAGCAGTTGATTGAATTCCGGCGCAAACGCGAAAAGCTAGTCGCCTTGGAGGAAGTCATCGAGATGCCAACTGACTTCGGCGAGTTTGAACTTCATCTATACCGCTCGGAGTTGGACGGCGAACATCACCTCGCGCTCGTGAAGGGCAAGATGAACGCCCGCCGGCGAACTCTCGTGCGCGTGCACAGCGAATGCCTCACCGGCGATGTTTTTGGGTCGCGCCGGTGCGACTGCGGGTCGCAGTTGCAGCAGGCGATGAAACAGGTCAGCGAGGCGGGACACGGCGTTATTCTTTACATGCGGCAGGAGGGTCGCGGTATCGGTCTCGCGCCCAAGATCAAGGCTTACAAGCTGCAGCAAAGCGGCTACGACACAGTGGAGGCCAATGAAAAACTGGGCTTCCCAATGGACCTGCGAGAGTACGGCATCGGCGCCCAAATCCTTGCCGATCTCGGCATCAAGAAAATCCGGCTGTTGACCAACAACCCCAAGAAAATTGTCGGACTCGAGGGGTACGGGCTGGAGATCGTCGAGCAGGTGCCGATCCGTGTGAAACCCAACCGCCACAATAAAAACTACCTCCGAACCAAACGCGAAAAACTAGGGCATCTCCTTTAATCGTACGCTATCAACATGGAAACTACTGTCATCATCCTCTGGGTTTACATTGCACTGCTGATCGCCGGTGGCTTGATGGGCTTCATCAAAGCCAAGAGTAAGGCCTCCATCATCGCCTCCACCGTCTTCGCCATCCCGCTGATGCTCGCGGCAGTGGAAGTCATCCCGGCAACGGCCGCTGACATTTTGCTCGCCGGCCTCACGATCATGTTTGGCGCGAAGTACTTTCGCAGTTGGAAGTTCATGCCGGGTGGGATGATGGGCATCGCCTCGCTGGTCGCGTTCGTCCTGCGCCTGCTGCTTCAGTCCCCGACGCCGTGAGCCAGGCGCTTGGCCAAGCGCTCCCCATCTGGGACATCCACGCGGAGATCACCGACACGTTGGCGGTTCAAAACTGCCTCGTTCTCGGCGCACCGACCGGTTCCGGCAAATCCACCCAGGTGCCGCAGATGATCCTCGACGATGTCCTCTGCGGCGAACGCCGCGTGGTCGTCCTGCAGCCCCGGCGCGTCGCCGCCCGCTCGCTCGCCCGCCGCGTCGCCCGGGAACGCGACACTGCGCTTGGCCAAGGAGTGGGCTATCAGGTGCGATTCGAAAATCACACCGGCCCGAAGACGAAAATCGATTTCATCACCGAGGGCGTGCTGCTACGCCGTCTGCAGGATGACCCCGAACTGACCGGCGTCGGTGCCGTGTTGTTCGACGAGTTTCACGAGCGCAACCTGATGAGCGATCTCGCGCTTGGCCTCGTCAAAAAACTCCAGCGCACGAGCCGCGATAACCTGAAGATCGTCGTCATGTCGGCCACCATCCAGACCGGCTCCGTGGCCCGCTACCTTGGCCAAGCGCCGGACGCGCCCTGCCCTGTGCTCACCTCCGACGGGCGCACGTTCCCGGTCGAGATTCGCTTCGGTCAATACCGCAATCGCGACCCAATCACCGAGCAGGCGGCCGACGCGGTGGAGTTGATTTTGCGAAATGACTCGCCGGGAGACATCCTGATTTTCATGCCCGGCATGGGCGAAATCCGAGGCACAATCGGCGCGCTCAGCCGGCGGCGCCTCGCCGAGCCAGTGGAGTTGATCCCGCTGCACGGCGAACTGCCGCCGGCAGATCAGGACCGCGCTTTCGGCGAATGTAACCGACGCAAGGTCGTCGTCGCGACAAACGTCGCCGAGACTTCCGTGACCATCGACGGCATCCGCCACGTCATCGACAGCGGCCTCGCCCGGGTGGCCCGGTTCGACAGCGAACGTGGCTTTGGCACGCTGCTAATCGAGGAGATCAGTCGCGCCTCGGCCGATCAACGCGCGGGCCGCGCGGGCCGCACTGCGCCCGGCACCTGTCACCGGCTCTGGACCGAGAGCGGCCACCTCAACCGGCCCGAGCACAACACGCCGGAGATTCACCGAACTGACCTCGCCGAGGCGGTGCTCATGCTGCACTCCGCCGGCATCGAACGCGCGGTGGATTTCGACTGGCTTGATAAACCGGAACCGGCCGCCGTTGAGAGTGCTGAAAATTTACTGCGCTCGCTCGGCGCCTTGGCAAAGCGCTTGGCCAACGGCAGCGGCGGGCTGACCGAGATCGGCCAGGCGATGCTCCGCC
>DKGH01000107.1:0-34175 GCA_002453165.1 Verrucomicrobia bacterium UBA6775 | reverse complement strand
CAGGCGATGCTCCGCCTGCCGATGCACCCGCGCTTCGCCCGAATGATGATCGAGGGCGGACGCCGTGGCTGCGTCAACGAGGCCGCCCTGTGCGCCGCCTTCCTGAGCGGACGCGACATCCTCGTCCGATCCGCGCGCGACGACAAAAAAGTGCAGGTCGCGCAGGAACCGTTTCGCGACGGGGCCGGCTCCGACTTCGAGGTGCTGATCCGCGCGTGGCAGTTTGCACGCGCGCGCCGTTACAACATCGACGACTGCCGGGCACACGGCATCCACGCCGGCGCCTGCCGCGAGGCCGAGGCGACCTTTCGTCAACTGCTGCACTTGGCCAAGCGCCACGGCATGACCACCGACGAAAACGCGGAGCCGGATCGCTCCAAGGCTACCGCATTGCGGTTCTGTATCCTCTCCGCGTTTGCCGATCAAATCTGCGTGCGCCGCGACACCGGCACGCTCCACTGCACACTGCCGCACGGCCGAAGCGGCACACTGGTTCGCGAGAGTGTCGTGCAGCAATCGCCGCTGCTCGTCGTCGCCGAGATACGGCAGGTCTCCGCGCGGGGTAACCGAGCCCAGACGCTGCTCAGTATGGCCTCGGCCATCGAGTTGGACTGGGTGCGGGAGCTGTTTCCCGACGAACTCACCACCCAGCCGGAGTGTGAATTTGACCCCGCCCCCAAGCGGGTCGAGGCGTTTGAGATCACACGCTTTCGCGACCTCGAACTGGGCCGCGATCGTGCCCGAGAACCGGACGCAAAAGCCGCCGGCCAAGCGCTCGCCCGTGCCTGCCTGCGCGAGTGGTTCAAGACCAAATCGTTCGACCACTCGATCCGGTTGCTGATCAACCGGCTGAACTGGCTTTGTGCCGCCCGGCCAGATTTGGAGTTTCCCCCGCTGGATGAACCGGCGATTTTGAATTGCCTCGCCGCCGCGTTTGAGGGCATGACCTTGGCCAAGCAGGCGGCGGCAGCCAACGTGAAGCCGGCGTTTCGCAGGCACATGCCGGAGGCTCAGTGGGAGTGGCTCGATGAGTTCGCCCCGGCCACCATCGACTGGCCCGACGAACAGCCCAAGCGATTGCAGTACCCGGAGGTTTCCGCAGACAAACACGGCAACGTGCACCCGGTGGAACTGCACGTGAAACTGCACGAGTGCTTCCGGCTCGCCGAGCACCCGACCCTCTGCGAGGGCAAACACATCGTGCGGTTCAAGCTGTTGAACCCGAAAAATAAGAAGATCGATTTTTGCGACGACTGGCCGACATTCAAGCAGCGGGAGTATCCGCGAATCCGGAAAGACCTGCTGGCCAAATTCCCCGGCGTAGGCTGGGTATGATTGTTAAAACGTAACAACCGCGAATGGGCGCCAATGAACACGAATGCAACGCCCCATTCCTTCTCCCCCTCAGGGGAGAAGGTGGCCGAAGGCCGGATGAGGGGGCAAGGCACTTGGCCAAGCGGCATCTGCAAATACCAAACCTGATTCCCTGAAATGATCAACGACATCCGACACATCGCAGCCGAGGCCGGCGACGCCATAATGAAAACCTACGATGGCCCTGCCAAAGTGGAAACCAAGGAAGACGACTCGCCTCTCACGCAGGCCGACCGCGCCGCGCACGAGTGCATCGTCGCCGCGCTCACTGCGCTGACGCCGGACATCCCGGTACTGTCCGAGGAATCGGAAGGCATCAGCACCGAGGAGCGCATGAGTTGGAATCGCTTTTGGCTCGTCGACCCACTCGACGGCACCAAGGAGTTCATCAAGAAAACCGGACAGTTCACCGTCAACATCGCGCTGATCGAAAACGGCGAATCTACCCTCGGCATCGTGCTCGCCCCAACCTCCGGCCTTGAGTACTTCGCCAGCCGGGGCAACGGCGCGTTCAAGCGGCTTGGCCAAGCGGAGCCGGAGAAGATTCACGTCAGCGAAATCGACAAGGACAAACTTCGCATCGTGGCCAGCCGCGACCACGCCGGCCCAAAAGTCGCCGCCATGCTCGAGAAGCTGCCCAACGCCGAACTCGTCAACATGGGCAGCTCGCTCAAGTTTTGCCTCGTGGCCGAGGGTGCGGCCGACCTTTACCCCCGATTCGTCCCCACGATGGAGTGGGACACCGGCGCCGCACAATGCATCCTCGAGGAGGCCGGAGGCGCTGTCTGCACCCTCGACGGCTACCGCTTGGGTTACGGCAAGGAAGACCCTCGCAACCCCTCCATCATCGCCGCCGGCCACCCCACCATCGACTGGAAAGCACTGATGCCCAACGACTAAGCATCGTTTTCGATTGGCCAAGCGCTTGGTTTTCTTATTTAGAATTATTCCAAGTATTGACAGGCCGCTTGGCCAATGGCAGGTTGTGTCCATGGCGACGGACCCACTTCCTGTGTCCGGTGACTCCCTCAATCAACGACTTGCCGAGAAGGGCCTTCGATTCACTTCTCAACGGAAGCATGTCTATGAGGTTTTGCTTGGCCAACGCGACCACCCCTCCGCTGAGGAGGTGTTCATGCGGGCCAAACAGTCGAAACCGGAAATCTCCATGGCGACCGTTTACAACACCCTCGACGCGCTGGTGAAATGCGGCGTCGTGCGGCAGGTAAACGTTGACCGTGGTGCCACCCTGTATTGCTCCAACATGAACGAGCACGCGCACTTCTGCTGTGACGACTGCGGCAAGGTATTCGACGTGAATTTGAAAAACTCACCCCGAGTGCCGGAGGTGGATGTGCCTGGCGATTTTGAGGTGAGATCAATCGATATTGCCCTGCATGGCCGCTGCACCGACATGTGCGAGGATTGTGGACGAAGGGAGGCCTACACATGAGCGCACACACAGACACAATCGATGAGTTTGTCGCAAGCGAATACAAGTACGGCTTCGTCACCGACATCGAGAGCGAGTCGCTTGACCCGGGCCTGAACGAGGACGTCGTCAGATTCATCTCTGCCAAGAAAAACGAACCGGAATGGCTGCTGGAATGGCGGCTGAAAGCGCTGCGGCATTTTGAAAAAATGGAGAACCCGACCTGGCCGCACGTGAAATATCCGCCGGTCGATTTTCAGGAGATCTCCTACTACAGCGCCCCAAAGAAAAAAGGCGATGGCCCAAAGAGCCTCGACGAGGTCGACCCCAAGTTGCTTGAGACCTATGAGAAACTTGGTGTGCCTCTGCACGAGCGGGCACGCCTAGCCGGCGTAGCGGTTGATGCCGTGTTCGACAGCGAATCGATCGGCACCACTTTTAAGGAGGACTTGGCCAAGGCCGGGGTGATCTTCTGCTCAATCTCCGAGGCGGTGCAGGAACACCCGGAATTAGTAAAAAAATATATTGGGAAAGTTGTGCCTTATACGGACAATTTTTACGCGGCTCTAAATTCAGCCGTTTTCAGTGATGGATCGTTCGTTTACATCCCCAAGGGCACACGCTGTCCGATGGAGTTGAGCACCTACTTTCGCATCAATGCAGCAAATACCGGGCAGTTTGAGCGCACACTGATCGTCGCTGAGGAAAGCAGCCACGTCAGCTACCTCGAGGGCTGCACCGCCCCGATGCGTGACGAGAACCAACTGCACGCCGCCGTGGTGGAACTGGTCGCGCTCGACAACGCAGAGATCAAGTATTCCACCGTACAAAACTGGTATCCCGGCGACGAGGAAGGACGAGGGGGCATTTATAACTTTGTGACCAAGCGTGGCATCTGCAAAACCAACGCCAAGATTTCGTGGACGCAAGTCGAGACAGGCTCGGCAATCACGTGGAAATATCCCAGCGTGATCCTGCAGGGAGATAACTCGATCGGGGAGTTTTACTCCGTGGCCCTCACAAACAAGGCGCAGCAGGCCGACACCGGAACAAAGATGGTGCACATCGGGAAAAACACCCGCAGCACCATCGTCTCCAAGGGCATCTCCGCCGGCAAGGGGCAGAACAGCTACCGTGGACTCGTGCAGGTCGGCAAAAAGGCGACCAACGCCCGCAACTTTTCACAGTGCGACTCGCTGCTCATCGGCGACAAATGCGGTGCCCATACATTCCCGTATATTGAGGCGAAGAACCCCAGTGCCAGCATCGAGCACGAGGCGACCACCTCCAAGATTGGAGAGGACCAGATTTTTTACTGCAACCAACGCGGCCTTGAACCGCAGGACGCCGTCAACATGATCGTGAACGGTTTCTGCAAGGAAGTCTTTCGCGAACTCCCGATGGAATTCGCCGTGGAAGCCCAAAAACTCCTCGATGTCAGCCTCGAAGGCAGCGTCGGCTAATCCATTTTTACTGCATGCTCGAAATTAAAAACCTACAGGCCGGGATCGAGGACAAACCAATCCTCAAGGGAATCGATCTCTCGGTGAACGCCGGCGAAGTGCACGCCATCATGGGCCCGAATGGCAGTGGCAAAAGCACGCTCGCCTCGGTGCTCGCCGGGCGCGACGGCTACGATGTCACCGGCGGTGAAGTGTTGCTGCAGGACGACGACCTGCTCGACCTCGCCCCGGAGGAACGCGCCCGCGAGGGAGTCTTTCTCGCGTTCCAATACCCGGTGGAAATCCCCGGCGTGAACAGCGCCTACTTTTTGCGATCCGCCGTCAACGAGATCCGCAAGCATCGCGGCGAAGAGGAACTCGATGCGATGAATTTTCTCAAGGCGGTGAAGGCAAAAATGAAGGAGCTTGGCCTGAGCGAGGATTTCCTCAAGCGCCCGGTCAACGCCGGTTTTTCCGGTGGTGAAAAAAAGCGCAACGAGATTTTGCAGATGGCGATGCTCAACCCCAAGTTGGCCGTGCTCGACGAAACCGACTCGGGGCTGGACATCGACGCGCTTCGCATCGTGGCTGACGGCGTCAACCGCCTCAAGGGGCTGGACAACGCGCAGGTGGTCATTACGCACTATCAGCGGCTGCTCGACTACATCGTGCCGGACTTCGTGCACGTGCTTTACGACGGCCGCATCATCAAGTCCGGCGACAAGACGCTTGCGCATGAGTTGGAGGAGAAAGGCTACGACTGGCTGATCCGGGACGCCGCATGAGCAGCGCAACCACCAACGAAACGCCCCCGGCACCGGTCGAGGCCTTTGCCCAAGTGGAGCAGGCCGGTGGCCCGCTGCTGCCGCTTCGCAAAGCCGGCTTGGCCCGATTTGCCGAACGGGGATACCCCACGACCAGTGACGAGGACTGGCGCTTCACCAGCCTTAAACCGCTGGCCGACCTGCCCTTCCTGCCAACGCTCGAGCCGCTTGGCCAAGCGCTTGGCCAGGCGGACATTGCCGACATCACTTTTGGCCAGCACGACGTTGACCGCCTCGTATTCATCGACGGCCATTTTTCGAGCGACCTCTCGATAATCTTGGAGCAACCGGACGGCGTCACCATCACGAATCTCAGCAACAGATTGAGCGGTTTGGAAAACGAAATCGGTTCGCTCTCTGCCAACGATGAGAACCCATTCATCGCGTTAAACGACGCTTTTTTCACGGACGGCGCACTGATTCAGATCCCAGCCAACGGCAGCTTGGCCAAGCCGGTTCACCTCGTTTTCCTCTCCACAGCAAACGAAGCCAGCCAGGCGACGCATATCCGCAACTGGATCGAGGCCGGAGCCAACGCTCAGGGTACGATCATCGAGTCGCATCTGTCGCTTGGCCAAGCGGTGGCCAGCACCAACGTCGTCACGGAGACGCGCGTCAGTGCCGGAGCCAACCTCGAGCATATCAAATTTCAGGATCAGTCGCTCAACGCAATCCATCTGGCCTCGCTGCACTCGGAGCTGAGCAATGACGCCCGTTACGCATTTCATTCGTTTGCGCTTGGCGCACGACTCTCGCGTAACAACCTGCGCATGCGCTTGGCCAAGCCGGGCATCGAGTGCGTGCTTAACGGGCTGTACATGACGCGTGCCGACCAACTTGCTGATCACCACATGATCGTGGATCATGCCGCGCCGCACTGCGACAGCCACGAGTATTTCAACGGCATCCTCGACGACCAGTCGCGCGGGGTGTTTCACGGGCGAATCCTCGTGCAGCCTGTCGCACAAAAAACCGACGCCAAGCAGACGAACAAAAACCTGATCCTCAGCGACAACGCCACCGCCAACACCAAGCCGCAGCTTGAGATTTATGCGGACGACGTGAAATGCACCCACGGGGCCACGATTGGCGAGATGGACGACGACGCGATTTTTTACCTGCGCGCCCGCGGGCTCGACACCAAAACCGCGCGCCGAATGTTGATGCACGGTTTTGCCGGAGAAATCGTCGATCGCATCCAGCACGACGGCGTTCGCGAGGAACTCGACCAACTGGTTTGGAACCGCCTCGAGGGCGAACATCATCTCGATTGAAGTGACGACTATTCTGGACACGACGATTGAGGAGCTGATCGAGAATTTTGAATTTCTCGGCGACTGGGAGGAGCGTTTTGCCTACCTCATTGAGCTCGGCAAAAAACTGCCTCCACTCGACGAGACCGAAATGACCGACGAGCATCGCGTCCACGGCTGTCAGGCCAGCGTCTGGCTGCGGATGCTGCCCCAGACAAACGGCACGTTCAATATTCACGCCGACTCGGATGCCTTTATCGTAAGAGGCCTGATCGCCGTATTGCTGCTGATTTACAATGGCAAAAATGCTAAACAGATTTTGGGCACCGACAGCACGGCGACGTTCGCGCAGCTTGGCCTCGACAAACACCTCAGCCCCACGCGACGTAACGGCCTGCACTCCATGGTCAGCCGCGTAAGGGCACTCGCCGGTAACTCCATCGTACAAACCACTTAAATGCACAAAGCCGAACTCATCGAACTGAGCCGCGACGTCGATGCCTCCATCGTCCCGTCCGGAGACAGGGTGATCCTGCAACAAGGCGAGAAGGCGCAGATCACCCAGACCCTCGGCGGCACCTACACGGTCATCATCAACGGCAACATGTTCCGCATCGAAGGACGGGAAGCCGATGCGTTAGGCTTCGAACCGGTCAAAACCCCTGCCGAAGATTCAAAGCGCCCCAAGAATCTCGACGAGTTGAATGAGCAAATGCAAAAGCAGCTCAAGACGGTTTACGATCCGGAGATCCCTGTGAACATCGTCGATCTCGGACTGGTCTACTCATGCGAATCGACCGAGATTGATGGCGGCTGGAAAGTCGAAGTGAAAATGACCCTCACCGCGCCCGGCTGCGGCATGGGACCAGTGCTGCAGCAGGACGCACAAAACCGCCTGCTTTGCATCGACGGCATAGACGAGGTTAACGTCGAGATCGTGTGGGATCCACCGTGGAACCAAGACATGATGACCGAGGACGCCCGGCTTCAACTGGGCATGATGTGATGAATCAGGGCTCAGAGACAACTCAGGAAGCGATGGACTGGACCAAGCTCCGCGCCGATTTCCCCATCCTCGAACAAACCGTTAACGGCCATCCACTTGTCTACCTCGACAACGCCGCCAGCAGCCAGAAGCCGCAGGTCGTGATCAACGCCCTTCGCACCCACTACGAGCGTGACAACGCCAACGTCCACCGCGGCATCCACGAGCTGAGCAACCGCGCCACGGAAGCCTACGAAGGTGCCCGTCAACGCATAGCCGAATACCTCAATGCCGACAGCCGGGAGGAAATCATTTTCACCCGGGGCACAACTGAGAGCCTGAACTTAGTGGCCCAGACTTGGGGTGCGGAAAATATCGGCGAGGGCGACACAATTTTGCTCACCGAGATGGAGCACCACAGCAACCTGGTTCCTTGGCAACTTCTGGTAAAGCGCACCGGGGCCAAACTCGAATTCATCCCAGTCAACGGCGATGACGGGACACTCGATCTTTCGCAACTCGACGAACAGCTAGACCGCGCCAAGCTGCTCTCATTCACGCACATTTCCAACACGATGGGCTCCGTCAATCCGGCAACCGAACTTTGCCGGCGCGCGCGTGAAGCCGGAGTCATCACCGTGGTTGATGCCGCCCAAAGTGCCGGCCACACTCGCGTCGACGTTCGCGAGATTGGCTGCGATTTTCTCGCCTTTTCAGGCCACAAGATTTGTGGCCCCACCGGCATCGGCGTGCTTTACGGCCAACGCGAGCTGCTTAACACAATGCCGCCCTATCAGGGTGGCGGCGAAATGATCACTAAAGTTGAATATAACGAATCAACCTTCAACGAACCGCCGCACAAATTTGAGGCTGGCACACCCAACGTCGCCGGAGCCGCCGGACTGCGGACTGCCATCGACTACCTCGACATCATCGGGCGCGAGGCTATATTCGAACACGACCAGCGCTTGGCCAAGCGAGCCTGCGAACAGTTGGCCGAGATCGACGGCATCCGTTTGTTTGGACCAAGCGAAGGCCGCTCTGCCGTGGTCAGCTTCGTCCTGCCAGATGCCCACGCGCTCGACCTCGCCACCATGGCCGACCAAAAGGGAGTTGCCTTGCGCGCCGGTCATCACTGCAACCAGCCGCTCCTAGCCAAGCTCGGCGTCCCGGCCACCGCGCGGGCGAGTTTTTATTTTTACAACACCGAGGCCGAGGTCGACCGCTTCATCGAGGTCATCCACCAAGTCCGCAAACTTTTTGTGTAATGAACAACACCATAACAGGTGAGTCTTCAATGCAGGAGGTACTTCAGATTTTTCCCGGAGCGCAGCGGGCTTTGTTTCGCAAGTATCACATCGGAGGATGCAGCAGTTGCGGCTTTCGGCCGGACGAAACGCTCGCCGGAGTTTGCGAACGCAACGGTGACCTACCGGTCGGTGAGGTGCTTGAAAAAATCCAACAAAGTCACGATGAGGATGCCCGCATCCTGCTCGAGCCTGCTGACTTAGCCAAGCGCTTGGCCAAGGGCGAAAACATCCGCCTCGTGGACATTCGATCGCGAGAGGAATTTGAAGCCGTCCACATCGAAGACGCCGTCCTGCTCACCCAGCCGCTCATGCAGGAAATCCTTGGCAGTTGGGATAACGAACAGCGGTTTGTGATGATCGATCATCAGGGCCAAAAGGGACTCGACGCCGCTGCCTATTATCTCGGCCATGGCATGCCAAACGTCCACGCGCTCCGAGGCGGCATCGACGCCTGGTCGCTTGAGGTCGACTCCTCCATACGCCGTTACACGCTCAGTTAAATGAACGACGAACTTCAGAAAAAAGTGGCAGTCGCCATTCGCGATCCTCAGAACATCGGTGAGATGCCGGACGCCGATTCCGTCGGCACGGTCGGCAACTCCGAATGCGGTGAGATGCTGCGCATGTGGGTGAAATACAAGGAGCAGGACGGCGAGAAGGTGATCGACAAGGCCAGCTTCCAGAGCTTCGGCTGTGAGACTGCCATTGCTGTGGCCAGCCTCGCCACCGAGTTGATCAAGGGCAAAACCGCCGACGAGGCGATGGAACTGAAACCAGAGGAGCTGTCCGGCGAGCTTGGCCCGTTGCCGCCGATGAAGATTCACTGTGCCGAGTTGGTGCAAGGAGCGCTCCGATCCGCACTGTCGCCGGAAGACCAAACGGCTGGCCAAGCGGAATCATCAGCCGAACCGGCGAACCTTTCGCCCACCCTGCAGGACAGCCTCAACGAAGGGCAGTCGCAGTCCAGTGGCGGCCTGAAGATCAATTTCCTCGACGAGGAAAAATAGGCCGCCCGGTCAAACCTGTTTCACCACGCCCCAGTGCACATCGAGTTGGCGGGTGAGGTAGAGCCGGATGCCATTCACCAGTGCCTTGGCCTCAAGCGGCTGGCCGGTGGCTACGATCTGCTTGAGCGTCATACCGGGTTTGATGCGAAAACTTTCCTGCGCGATGATCGGCCCCTCATCGAGGTGCATGCTCACGAAATGCGCCGTGACGCCGGCGATTTTCACGCCGTGTTCGTAAGCCTGCCGATACGGTTGCGGCCCGGGAAAACTGGGCAGCAGCGACGGATGAATGTTGATGATCTTGTTTTTGAATCGCCAAACAAAATTGGGCGACAGGATTTTCATGAAGCGCGCCAGCACGACAAAATCCACCTCGGCCTTCTCGAGAATTTTCAGCACCTTTTCCTCGGCCTTGGCACGGTTGGCCCATGACACGCGGTGGAACGGCAGCCCGGCCTTCTCTGCCTTGGCCTGCAGGTCGCGGTGATTGCCGATGACGCAGCCGATGTCCGCCTTGAGCTTGCCAGACTTTACCGCCGCGAGGATGGCGTCGAGACAGTGCGGCTCTTTCGTCACCATCAATGCCATGCGTTGAGGGCGCTTGGGATCAGTGAACCACCACTTGATCTCCATCCCCAGTTCGCGGCCAAGCGCGTGCAGCCCCTGGCCAAGCGCCTTCTCGTCAAAAGAAGCCGCCTTCCAACTGGCCTGAATGGTCATGCTGAACTGACCGCGCGTGACTTGTTCCTCGAGCGCCTCGATGTTAGCGCGGGTGTCGAACAACAGATTGGTGACTCTCGCCACCACGCCGGTCTTGTCCCTGCCGATGACGGTGATTGTCGCGTAACGGCTCATTGCGGCAGGCAATTAAGCCGGTTTGACCGAGGGTGAAAAGCGAAAACAACCAAGCGCTTGGCCAAGCGCTCAGTCCTGCGACCGGCGGTTTCGAACCAGCGCAACAAAGTCGCGCGCCTCGCGGATCCCCATCACCGAGGTGATCCCCCAGTATACCAACGCCGCCGGGATGGCCGAGGCGAACACCTCACCGATCCTATGCCAAACCGTTTCAGTCCCCAGCCGGGCCACCCATTCCGCGTGCAAAAACCAGGCGAGTATTCCGGCGACGCCGGCCGTGAGCAGCATGCCAACCAGCGGCTTGATTAGAGGGCCGAACCGCCACTTGGGCATCTTCCGTTTCAGCGCATACGAGAGCAGCGCCACGTTGACGAGCGAACTCGCCACGTTGGCCACGCCAAGCGCCCCCGCCTGTTGGCCCTTCGGGAAGGTGAAAATCATCGGTACCACGATGATAAGATTCAGCCCGAGGCAAACGGCGCTAATCTGCATCGGCACCTTCGTGTCACCCATCGCGTAAAAGGCGCGGGCCATGACGTTCACCGCCGAGTAGGTTAACAGGCCCGGGGCGAGGCACATTAGCGCGAAGCTGGCGCGCTCAGTCGAGTCGGCCGTGAACGCCCCGCGCTCAAACAACAGGCGCACCATCGGCTCGGCCAACACGATCAGCATCGCCGCCGCAATGGCGTTCACGAAAAACAGATAACCCATCCCCCGCTGGAGATTTTCGCGAAACTCTGGAAATTTTTTCTCGGCGGCCAAGCCGGCCAAGGTCGGTAAAAGAAAGGTCGCCAACGACACACCGAACACACCCTGCGGCAGTTCCATCAACCGAACAGCGTACTCGAACGAGGCCACGATCTTCGAGCCGGTCGAGCGCTCGATCCAAAACGCCAACGTCTGCGTGATGATGATGTTAAACTGGAACGCGGCCACACCAATGGTCGCCGGGATCATCTTGCGCACCACCTCGCGCACGGAGTCGTTGCGCCACGGTGTCACCCAGCGCGGTCGATATCCCTCGCGCATCAGGTACGGCAGTTGAAAACCGGCCTGCGCCACGCCGGCCACGAGCACCCCGAACGCCAGCGCGAATATCTGCACCTCCAGTTTCTCCCCCCAGCTTGGCGCGACGAACAGCACCGTGGCGATCATCACCACATTGAGCAGCGTCGCCCCCATCGCCGGGATAAAAAAGAACCCTCTCGAATTGAGCATGCCCATGAACACCGCCGCGAGACAGACAAGCAGCATGTACGGGAACACCACACGCAGCAGCTTCAGCATTAACTGCGTATGCTCACTGAACTCTCCCCACATCAATGCCATCGAGATGCCAAGCATCACCAGTCCCACCACTAGCGTCGCTGCCACCACCAGACCCGAGACGACGGCGTTGGCCGTATGCCACATCGCTTTTTCGCCCTCGGTTTTCTCCTTGTGCTTGAAGAGGGGGATGAACGCCGCCGTGAGAGCACCCTCGCCCAGCAACCGGCGGAACAGGTTCGGAATTTGAAAGGCGTAAACAAATGCGCTGGCAACCGGACCATCCCCCATAAACCGGGCGTACACCATCACCCGCAACATCCCGAGCAGGCGACTGAGCAGCGTGGCCCCGGCCATGGCGCCGGAGGATTTAAGCATGTCAGACAACGCGGCGCAGGCTAGGCATAAACCGGCAACGAGTCGAGGGGCGATACCTCACGAACGTCCTCCAACTGTCGCTTTTTGACCATCCTGCAAAAAACCACGTCAATTTTGCCGTGAAAAAAGAAACACCGGCATCACTCATACGCACCTGCCAAAACACCTAAACTACTCATTTAAAGTGTTTTAAGCCTGTTTCATATTCCGCTTGGCACAGGACTTGCCATCATAATTATCAGCTTGAGCTTAGTGCCGCACAACGAAAGGGTTGTGGCAGCATCACCGCTTGCAACAGATTATCAGACATGAAAAAAATCGAAGCAGTCATCAAACCGTTTAAATTGGACGAAGTCCGCGATGCGCTGGCAGAAGTAGGCGTGGAAGGCATGACCGTATCAGAGGTCAAAGGCTTCGGCCGGCAAAAGGGTCACACGGAGATTTATCGAGGCAGCGAGTACACCGTCGACTTTTTGCCAAAGATCAAACTGGAGGTCGTTGTTGCCGACGAGAATTCCGAGGCGAGCATCGGCGCAATCACCAAGGCAGCGAATACCGGCAAAATCGGCGACGGCAAAATCTTCGTCAGCGACGTCGAGGGGGCAATCCGGATTCGCACCGAGGAAAAAGGCGAGGAAGCACTTTAGCAGCAGGAACTCACCCCATGACAGAAAGGGAGCCAAATCGGCTCCCTTTTTATCGCTTGGCCAAGCGCTTGGTTGCTACTCGTACGAGAGGATTACCTTGCCATTGGTCAGGCGGATGTCGGTGATCTTCGCGGTGAATCCGCTCAGTCGATAAAACTGGGTTGCCCCCGCTTGGCCAAGCGTGATCGTTCTGGCCGACTCGTCAATGCTCGCGCCGGCATACGTCTTGTACGGCCCCTGCACCGAGTCGCTGACCTGCAATTCGATTGTCGGTTTTTCATACCGGACGAATACCAGATAATTCTGCTTCAAGTACTGGTCATTCGCATCGGTGGTGTGTTGCACCAGCCGCAGCGTGTCCTTGCCGCCCAGGCTCAGTACGACTGGCTCGGTACCGTCCTCGTTGGTCAGGAGGATGTTGCGGTATTCCACACCTGACTCGCTCCCGATGAAGCTACCCAGCACCTCGGTCGTTTGGTCTTCCTCATCCGTGGCGCCGGTGACCCGTTCCAGAGTCGCGACAGCCTTTTCGATGGAGAATTGAGCCTGGCGCAGGTACACGATGAAGTCTGCCTTGGGAAACGTCCGAGTGTAATTCAACCATTCGCCTTCCTCAATCTCGGCGATGCCGTAGTCGTACACACCCTTATCCTTGCCGCCCGCACTGATGAACGGTTCCCGATCCAGATCCAGCGCCGGTGCGGTGGACACCCCATCCTCAGGACGATACCGGTGTGTGACAGATTGAGGGATTTCATTCTTGTCGAAGTAATCGATGTCCAGATAGCCCTCCGTGGCAATGTATGCGTTGTCATCCCAGTTGAGCATATTATCCTCGTCCAACTCGGGGATCACCACCGGTTCATCGAGGTATTCGCCTGCATTGAAGTTGTAATCCTCCACCTCGATCACAAAGCTGCCCTTGTCCAGCGTGTCAAAAAACAGGTCTCGTGTTTCCGTTTCACCCTCGGAATCTTCCGCCGTAAAGACAGCATGATAGGTTTGGTTGGCGCGCAAACCACCGAGAGTAACGGTGCGCGACTTATCCTCGCCCGTGACCTTGAGGCCGTTGGCCGAGGTAAATTCCACACCATTCAGGGTGACCCGAATGGCGCCGGGATCAAGCGGTTGATCGTCGGCAACCACGAACGAAATCTCCGTCGAAGCCGGGAGAAACGGACTGGAAGTCACCGGCAAAACGTCGGAGATCACTGGCAATTGATTACGTTGGCTGGCACCAAATACTGAGAAACGGGCGTTGTCCACCGTCACGGAAGAGGCGGGCAGCGATCCCCCAGTATCGTTATGGTACAGAAGCAAAACGAACTTGCCGGGCTTGTTGATGAAGCTGGCCGCCGGACTGTCATCCCCCGTATCGAGATCCTCTGCCTCGATGGTGTCGATAACGGTCTTTTCGCTAACCAGCGCGTTATCATTCTCGATGTCAAACACGCGCGTGGTCACCTCCACGCTTTTGCCCCTGCCGGTCAGGATCAAGTTGAGCGTGATGTTGTCTGGCACGTCCAGCCAGTCACCCTCGGTGAGGTCGTAGAAATACTTATTCAACCCCTTGGCCAAAAGAATGTCGGTGTCGTCCTTGGCCAAACTATAACCGCTGAGCTTGCTCACCGGCGTCTCATTAGGGATGAATGACAACACCAAAAAGGCGTTGGATTGATTGGCCTCAATCAAGTCCACACTGAACTCGACCGTGACGCCATCCTCAATGGTGAAGGTCTTTTCCTTGTGAGTGGCCGCGACAAAAAACTGCTGCCCGGTGGGCTTGTGCATGCCGATCGTGAACTGGCCGCCCTTCTCCTTGAAAAAGCCGTTGCCGGTTCCAAAGTCGAACTTCTCCCAGCCCTTGACCTTGTTGTCATCGAAGTCATCGATTGTGGCGCTCTCGTACTGGAACACTTCGGCGTTATCGAGGGTGATTGACGAAGCCGGCAGCGATCCCCCGGTATCGTTATGGTACAGCAGCAATGCAAAGTTCCCAGGCTTGTCGATGAAACTCGCCGCCGGACTGTCGTCCCCCGTGTCAAGATCTTCCGCCTCGGCTGTGTCGACCACGGTCTTTTCAAACAACAGTGCGCCGTCATTATCGATGTCGTAAATGCGCGTTGTCACCTCCACACTCCTGCCCTTGCCGATCAGGGTCAGGCTGAGCGTGATGTTTTCCGGCACGTCCAGCCAATCTCCCTCGGTAATGTCGTAAAAGTACTTGTTCAATCCCTTGGCCAAAAGAATGTCGTTGTCGTCCTTGGCCAGGCTGTAACCACTGAGCTTGCTCACCGGCGTATCGCTGGGGATGAACGACAGCACCGCAAAGGCGTTGGATTGGTTGGCCTCAATCAAGTCCACCCGAAACTCCAGCGTGACGCCATCGGTGACAGTGAATTTTTCGGCCTTGTGGGTGGCCGCAACAAAAAACTGCTGTCCGGTGGGCTTATGCATGCCAATCGTGAACTGGCCGTCTTTCTCCTTAAAATAGCCGTTTCCGGTACCAAAATCGAACTTCTCCCAGCCCTTGACTTTGTTGTCATCAAAGTCGTCAATCACCTTGGCTTGGGCTGTTTGGTTCAGGGATAACAGCAGCGCCGCGAGGGTTGCGAGACTGCTCCGCATGGGTTTTTGTGGGGTCCTATTCATCGGTTCAGGGTCGTTGGGGACTAGGAGTCTCTGCCCATTTTTGGATAGCGTCAAACTCAAATCTCAGGGTCTATTCGCTTGGCCAAGCGCGGGCGGCGTGGCATGCTTTGCCAAGTTTTTAATCCCTTTTTTCCTACAAAAACCATTATGCCAACCCCTCTCAATCGTCGCCGATTTATCGCACAGTCCGCCGCTGGTCTAACGGCTGCCAGCTTGGCCAAGCGCAACTCAATCCGGGCCGCCAACAAGGTGAACAACACACTCCGCGTCGGCGTGATGGGACTCGGAAGAGGCATGGCGCACGTAAACAATTTTCTCAAAATCTCCGATGTCGAGGTCGCCTACGTTTGTGACGTGGACGACAACCGCACGGCCAACGCGCTCGCCAAGGTGACAAAAAAACAGGCCGCCCCGTGCCGCGGCATCACCGACCTGCGACGCATGCTGGAGGATCCCCATCTCGATGCCATCGCCATCGCCGCGCCCAACTTTTGGCACGCACCGGCAACCATCCTCGGCTGTCAGGCTGGCAAACATGTCTACGTGGAAAAACCGGGCAGCCACAACGCCGCCGAGGCGGAACTGATGGTGGCGGCTGCGCGCAAGCACAAGCGCCATGTACAGATGGGCAACCAACGCCGAAGCTACCCAGTGGTGATGGAGGCAATGCAGCGACTGCGCGAAGGCGTAATCGGAAATGTGCTCTCTGCGCGCACGTTCTACACCAGCAGCCGCGGCTCAATCGGCAAGGGCAAACCGGCGCCCATCCCCAAGCATCTCAACTACGACCTGTGGCAGGGCCCGGCACCGGAACGGCCGTACAAGGACAACCTCATCCCGTACAACTGGCACTGGCACTGGCACTACGGCGGCGGCGAGATGGCCAACAACGGCGTCCATGCCCTCGACCTCGCGCGATGGGGACTGGGGGTAGACCTGCCCAGCCGCGTTACCTACGGCGGAGCGCGCTACCATTTCGATGACGATCAGGAGACTCCGGACACCGGCATGGCCACGTTTGACTTTGGTCACAGCGGCGCGATGTGGGACCAGAGTAGTTGCAACCGGCGCCGGGGTGAGGCGCCTCCGTTCGTCGCGTTTTATGGCGAGGGCGGTGTCCTCTCCTGCACCACCGGTAACAACTTCACCATCCACGACCTGAACGGCAAGGAACTGGAAACCAAGACGGCGCCCGGCAATGACGCGCCCCATTTTAACAACTTTGTGAACGCAATCCGGCACGGGGAAAAACTGAACTCAGAGATTGGAGACGCACAGGTCAGCACCCTGCTTTGCCACTTGGCCAACATGGCCTGGCGCACCAACAGCACGGTCGATTTCGACCCGGCCAAGCGCAGGATTGTCAACAATCCGGCGGCGGAAAAACTGTGGTCGCGCGAGTACCGGCCCGGCTGGGAACCGAAGATCTGACGCACAGGCCAAGCGCTTGGCCAAGCACTATTTGGAGCGGTCGAACGTGTAGCCCGGGCCGAGGATGGGCTTGTTGATCAGCCCCGGTGCCACGTGCAAATCGGAAAAAAGGGCGACCCACTTTTTCTCGCCCGGCCAATGCCAGTCGAACCCGCTAAAGGATGCCCTGTCCATCGGGTATCCCCATCCGGCCACATTGGCACCGCCCTCGGACAACACCAAAAAGCGGCTCACGTCCCGCACCTCACCGAGGCGAATGCAGGTCGTGTTGTTCTTTTTAACGACCGTGTTGTAGTTCGGATGGGTATTGGATTGATACGAGGAACCCATGTGGTCGTAGAGCGACTGTTTTTTCAACTGTGGAAGCGTGCGCATCAAATGGTTGTTGGAGGCCTCATCGCTCGGGCACTTGGCCACGGCCACCTCGGTCGAGCCTTTCTCGTAATCGCCAAGGTACAGGTTTAGATACCGCTCATCGGCAGTGAGTTGGCCATAACCGGGATGCGGGCGACCGTTGGGCAGCCGACCCGGTTTACCGAGCCAACCAGTCGTCGTCCGCGAGGTGCCGTTGGGCAAAACCTTGGGCGGAAATTCATCGTCGAAATCCCCGAAATACATCCCCAACGCCAGGCCGGCCTGTTTCATGTTGCTGGTACACTTGGCAACCTTGGCCTGTTCCTTGGCCTTGGCCAACGCCGGCAAAAGTAATCCCGCCAAAATCGCGATGATGGCAATGACCACCAGCAACTCGATCAGGGTAAATCCACGTTGAAACATTCCAGTTTGTGACGCTGTCTTTTTCAACTGTGTGTTCCTTTTGTTATTCGGCCCGCACCCGGAAGAACAACCGGCTGGCGTCCTCCGTGATGTTGACCGGAATCCAAAGTTTGCCGGTCTCGTTGGTATACGTTTGAAGATCGATCCACTTACCCAAGTTCTCGGAATACTGCAGCACGACCTTACCGCCCTTGTCTCCCGTGACGAGAAACCGGAACTGGCCATTTTCGGTCACCTGCGCCGCCGAAAGCGTCGGGGCAGTCGGATCCACCGGAACCTCGCCCTCGATGAAGCCATACTTCACTCCGAGGTGATCAGTGACCGACTTGTGTTCACCTGTCGAAAGTGTGCGATTGTATACCAGTACCTCGGCGATCTCGCCGCCGAATGCCAGCTTCGGAACTGCGCCTACACTCAAAACGCCCAAGGCATCCACCTCGAGCGAGTCACCAAACTCGCCCATCTCGACGGATTCCCCATCCACCTTTATAGTCGATAGATTCCCGGCCCGTGCAAACTCCAAAACGTGCCATTCATCATCCCAACCCTCCGGCTGGTTCGCGCTGATCCGGCCGCCCTCCGAGCCGTGCCCGTAATCGATCAGGAACTTGTTGTTGTAACTCGTCAGCAGCGCCATGTGGTTTTTGTAGTTCGGCGCCTCCCATGCCACGATGGTGTTCACCTTGCTCTGCCATTTTTGGCGGACGACCGCAAACAAACTCACCTCATCCGGCGACAGAAGATCAGCACCCGCCACATCAACTCGGGCCAGAACATCGTCCTCGCCATCAAACAGCAACGCCGGCTTGCCATTCAAGGCTTCGGCAACCAGCGTCGGCTGCAGACCCAGTTCCGCCTGGCTAACGTCATGTCCGAAATGGCTTTGATCCGCCCAACCGCTGACCACGCCATCCGCGCCGGTGGTCAAACCATTGCCGGCGTCCAACCACAGCCGCAAACCATCAACTGGCACCGGCGTCTCGCCGTAGGCGGCGACAGTAACAGTTGCCTCGGTGACTGCTCCATCATTGTCGGTCGCCTTCACGGTCAGCGATTGCAGGCCCGGCTTGGTCAAGCGCCAATCAACCTCGTACGGCGCTTCGCTCCGCTTGGCCAAGCTCTCGTCTCCCGACAAAAACTCTACCTGAGTCACGTCACCGTCGCTGTCCGATACCGTCACGCTCACCTTCATTGTCGACCCCACGCTCACGCCTTTGCCTGCGCTGGGTGAGGTGATGACCACTTCCGGCCCCACGTTCCGCGGCAGCACCGTCACGCTCACCGCATCGGAGGTGGACTGACCCTCTCGATCGTCGGTCGCCACGGCGGTCAACACCACATCGGCCGCAGTTGAGGGCTTCCAGTCAAACTCAAACGGTGCCTCGCTGTCCTCGCCGAGCAGGGTGTCGTCGGCAAAAAACTGCACCTTGGTGATGGCGCCATCTTTGTCGGCGGCCGTCGCCTCAAGGCGCCGCACTGCGCCTGCCTTGAAAGAGGCTCCATCCGCCGGTTGTGTCAGTGCCACCGTTGGCAAATGGTTTGCCATTACGGGAAGGTCAAACTTGTTGGCAATGACAGTTCGAACCTTCGCCACTTCCTCCGCGGATAATGTGCGGTTGTACACCAACACCTCGGCAACCGCACCCCCGTGATGCAGCGTACCCACGCCGCCGATCGAAAGTGTCCCTTCGACATCAACGGCGAGGTCGTCAAAAAACTCGCCCTCGAACACCGTCACTCCACCCACGGCAACACGGCCGGTCGCGCCGTCGCGATATACCTCGACAAGATGCCAGTTGTTGTCCCAACGCTCCGGCTGAGCTCCGGAAATGCGGCCACCATCCGAGGCGTTGCCGTAATCGAACAGCAGCACGTTGTTGTACGTAAAAAGTAGGTCGAGATGATTGCGGTGGCTGTCCGATTCCCAGCCGAACACTGCGTTGTTACGGCTTCCGCCGTTCTGTTTCATCACGAGAAACAGGCTCGCCGCAGTGCTATCGAGCAGGGTCGAACCGTTGACCGTACCACTGAGAATGTCGTCCGATCCATCGAATACGACCGCCTGTTGGCCATTGATTCCCTCGCTGTGAAACGCCGGTTGCTGGCCGGCCTCCGCCTGGCTGGTGTCGTGCCCGAACGGAGTGCGGTCAGCCCAGGCGCTGACCTTGCTGGCCTCCTGCGTCACGGAGCTGCCATCCAGCCAGAGACGCAGGCCCAACGCCGGGTATTCCCCGCTTTCAAACACGGCAGCCTCGACCGGTTCGGTTATCGCAAAACCGCCCTTGGCGTCCGTAACCTTGGCCGTGACCTGATACACACCGGCCTCAGCCTCGGTCCAGTCCAGCGCGTAGGGGGCCTCACTGTCGGTTCCGATGAGCTGATCGTTTTTGAAAAACTCGACCTTGGCGATGGCCGCTGAACCAGCCTCCACGTCAGCCTCAAGTCGGGTGGTTCCGCCCGGCTTAACGGCGATGTTCGCCGCCGGTTGCACAAGCGCCACGGAGGCGCCTTGCAATACCTGAATCGTGATCGGCTCGGTCTCGACGGTCTGCCGATGCCGGTCGGTCACTGCCGCGGTGATCTGGTATTCCCCAGCCTCAACGTCCTCCCAAGTGTAGGCGTAAGGCGCTTTTGTCGATCGGCCGACCAGTTCGCCATTGGCAAAAAAGTCAACGTGCCGCATTTCACCATCCGCTGCGTTGTCGCTGGCATTGGCCGTGAGCGAAATCGTTGCGGGCGACACAAATTCCGCCCCCGCGGTCGGCGCGGCCAACTCGACCGTCGGCGCGTGGTTCACCGTGAAAATAACATCCAGCGTCGTGACCTTGTCCTGATTGTCAGTCACATCAACGATGAATTTAACCTTGGATGATTTTGGATAGTAGCCGGTCTTCCAACGTGTATCGGTCAGCACGGAGTGGCCGTCGTCGTTTTCATTCCAGTACGTCGGGCCGTGTGCCGGATAAAATGCACCCCGGTTGACCGCAATGGACTTGATGTCCCCATCCGGGTCATACGCCACCACCTCGAAGGTAAACTTGCCGGGCACCGCCACAAAGTCGCCCTCAGCCGGGTAGGTGCTAACGATCACCGGCGGTAGGTTGCCGGTGGTCAGCGTAATTTTGACCGGCTCGGACACGGCCTTGGCCAAGCGATTGTCCGTCACCGTGGCGCGAATCTCGTAGACACCCTCGCCGGCGTTTTCCCATGTGAACACCCCATCCGCTGAGTCCGCTTGGCCAAGCGCAACCCACTCGTCTGTGCCTTCCGTTTTGCGTTCGTAAAGAACGTGCGTGATGGAGCCATCCGGATCGGATGCGTCCAGACTGATCTCCACATCACCCGGTGCACTGAAAAACTGGCCGGCACGCGGCGACACGATGGCGACGGTGGGCGGTTGGTTGTCGCTGAGGTAGCGGATGGACACCGTCTTGTGACCGTCCATCACAATCGTGATCGATTCCTTCGTGCCGGAGGCGTCGCCCTCCCAGTTGTCAAAGCCAAGGCCTTCACCCGGCTTGGCTGTCAACGTCACCTCCGTGCCCGGCGGGTAGGTCGGCAGGCTTGGCTCGACGCCGATCGCGCCCTCTCCCGCAGCGACCACGGTGGTCAACGAGTAATGCACGTTAACCTCAACCGGGTTGCTGTTCTCGATGCCGAAGGCATTGCGCAGCGTGACAGCGTACCGACCGGCCTGACCGGGTACGAGATTGGCCAACTGCAGCCAACGCTGGGTGGCACCTGGAATCGGCTCATTGTTTTTAGTCCATTGAATGTTCATCGGCGTGCCGACAGCGTCCAGCTCAAGTAGTGTCGTGGTGCCGGCCAGATGCGTGCCGTCGCCGGTGATCGCACGGACAATCGGCTTGCGGTTGTGATCCGGCGCACCGTGCGCCTGCCATTCCACCGGCTCGTCCGGCACATCGACCTGCACCGCCTGCATGGTGCCCAGGCTGGGTTCACCCGGGCTCCAGCTGATGCCGTCGTAGGTGTGCCAAGCGGTCTCACCATTCACCTGCAGCAGGCCAAGCTTGGTTCCGGTCGGAGCCGATGCGGAGAACTGCAAATCGCGACCGACCACCCCGGACAACGGGGCCGGATACCCAAAGTATCCGTCAGTCAAACTCATCTCGGCACCCTGTCCGGCATAGGTTCCGGTGAGGATCACACGGAACGGATCGCCGACATTGGTGAACTTGAAAATATCTCCCTGGGTCAACTCGACCGCGCCGTTGCTCCACGTCTCGCCCAACGTGCCCTCGGCCCATTCGCCGGTCTCGGTGTTCAGGATAGAAATGGTCGAATCTTTCGGTGCATTTTGAAACAACGTGGCGATGGTCGTGTTGCCAGAAAGTGCCAACGGCACATGGTAGAGCGACTGGCCCGCCGGGATGTCGAGGTTGATGTAGCCGACATAGTTTTGCGAATGACCGGCGATGCGCCCCGGCGCCAACTCGTCCGGCACGAGGATGCGCACCATCTGTTTCGCGACCTCGCTCGAGTACGCCAACGGGATGCGAACGATCCCGTTTTTGTTTTGGTAACTGCCAAGCTTTTGCCAACGAACGCCATCGATCGTGGCATGGATGTCGCAGTTCGCATCCGGCTCGCTGGTGAGTATGAATGCGAACCGGCCCTTGTCGTCGAACGCCGCCTCGCTCAGGTCCGGCATGATGTAGTCTCGGCTGAAGTTCGCGGTGATCGTCTTGTGCGCGTCCATCGTCACCGTAAACGTCGAGTCGCCGCTCGCCTCGTCGCCGCTCCAGTGCATCCACGAGTAGCCGGTTGCCGGCGTCGCGTTCAGTGTCACTTTTGAGCCGGCGAGAAAGGCCGACTTTTTCGGATCCAGCTCAATCCGGCCGCGACCCTCGATCGCCAGCTTGAGTGTGTAATAAATATCGAGCTGCGCCGCCGGGCTGACGGTTTTGCCGAAGCCATTGCTGACGACCACCGAGTAGTGACCGGCGTTGGCCACGGTGGCAGTCGGCAACTGGAATCCCGATGCCGTTGCGCCGGTGATCGGTTTGCCATCGAACAGCCATTGGTAGGCCAATGGTTCGCCGACTGCCTTGACAATGAATCCCGCCTTGCCACCGGAAAGGATGGCGACATCGGTCGGAGGCGAGGTCACCATCGGGATCGTCGGGTCATGGGTCCAATCGATGGCGCTGGGTGCGGTGACGATGAACGCTTGACCAAGCGCCACCGCCGGCTCGGTCGGCGACCATGCACCGTCGCCCACCGTGTAGGCGTCATATTTGCCGGTGCCGTTGTTGAGTAACTCGACCTTGAGTCCATCGACCATCGGCAACCCGAGGCGGCTGCTCAGCAAACCGCCCTTGGCCAAGCGCGGTGACACCACCGACTTGCCGGCCGGGATGCCAAGGGTGGTCTCCGCCCAGGGCGTGAAGCCGGCCAGCACCACGTCGAATGCAGCACCCACGTTGTTGAACACCGCGCCTTCAACCGGCGCAAGCGTCATGCCCGGTTGGCTCCACGCGTCGGTAAATGTGTTGGCCTCCCACTTGCCGGTCACGGCGTTAAACTTGGACAACGTGCTGCCACTGGGTGCGCTTGGGAAAATATCGGAGACGCGGTTGCCACCGTTGGACATTGGGTTGGCGACCAGTGAATACCCCGATGGCACGGTGAGCGTCACATAACCAAGCGCCCGCGCCGCGTAGCCGGTGTCCTCCTCCCATGTTCGGATGAACAGGTTATTGATTCCATCCGGGCGATTGAACGGGATGCGCATTTCACCCGAAGCACTGCTGTCGCTGGTGAACTGTGTCCAGTTGAGCAGGTCGAGCGAGTAGTCGGAAGTCAGTGTTTTGCCCGGGCGACCGACCTGCACCCACTCAAGCTGCCCGGCGTCGTTGATTTTCACACTGCGATACTCCGGCGGCACCACGTCGCGCGTAAACGCCCCGGTGATCGACTTGTTCGCATCCATCGTCACCGCCAACGGATTGGCCGCACCGCTGGCCGCACCGCTCCAGCCGGTGAAAATGTATCCCTTTTTCGGCACGGCATTGAGAACCACGCGCGACTTGTGGGGATACGTTTCAAGCTCCGGCGCGTGCGATACGTTACCGTGTCCCTCCGCTGCCACGCCCAGTGTGTACTGCACGTCCAACACTGCCGTGGCGCTCAAAATGTTGCCGAACGGATTGCGAATGTAGACGGTGTAGTCACCGGCGTTAGCATGCTGCACATTGGCAAGTTGCAGCGTCGCGGAGGTCGCCCCGTCGATGTTCATCCCGTTGAACCGCCACTGATACTCGAGCGGTGTGCCGGTGGCCTCCACTCTAAACGTCATCGGTTGTCCGGCAATCCTGAGCGCACCCACCGGCTGGCTGACAATCTTCGGTGTTCCCTGCGAATTGAGGTTGATGTCGCGGCTCCAGTTCAGCGCTTCCAGCGATGTGACCCGGAATCCCTGCCCTGCAGCCAATCCCGGCTCGTTCGGGCTCCATGCACCGTCGGTGTAGGTCGACGTTGCCCAATCGCCGGTGGCGTTGTTGAGCAGGCTCACCTTCAGACCCTCGGCGGTTGGCAGCTCAAAATCGGTCGACACTTCCCCGGCAAGCGGGAGCGTTGCCGCATGGTACGAATCCCCAACCGGGATCGCCGCAGACAGGCTGCCTTGCGTGACTTGACCGGTAAACTTCAGCGTCACTGCCGAGCCGGTTTTGTTGTCAAACAAAGCAGCTTGGCCAGGCGCAATCGTTAGCCCTGCGTTGCTCCAGGCTTCACCGAACGTGCTGGCAGTCCATTCACCCGCCAGGCTGTTCCAAGTCGAGACTGTCAGGTTCGCGGGGGCGGTTGGCAGCAGCGTGGCCAAGTTGTTGTCACCCTTGGCCAGGGGGCTGGACAAAAGCGATTGGCCAGTCGGCACCTCGAGCAGGTGATAACCCACGATATTGTCCGAATATCCCTTGCCGGTCACCAGTACGCGGAAGTACATGCCCACGGATCCCGCCGGCGGGACCACCGGCACGTGCAGCTCACCCGGGTTGGTTTGCGTGCTGTGATCCACCCAGTTTTCCAAATCAAAACTGTACTGGATGTTGTTCTTCACACCCGGCTCGGCGACGACGGTGAATTGAAACGTGCCGTCCGCCCTAAAGTGCGCGTCCTTCAGCGTTGGCATGATATAGTCACGCGAAAAGTCAGCCGTGACCGTCAGATGCTTATCCGCGGTGACGGTGGTTTGCGCGGAGTCGCCACTGGCATCACCGCCCCAACTGGCAAATGAGTAGCCCTCATCCGGGACACCGGTCACGGTCACTTCGGTGCCCGGCGCGTAATGATCCTGCAACGGGGTCAACACAATCCGGCCCGCGCCGGTGGTGTCGCGGTTGATCACGTAGTGAACCGCCACGTCAGCCGGCAGGCTGGTCACGGAGCCGAACCGGTTCGTCAAACGCACCGTGTACTTGCCAGCGTTGGCCTCCGTGGCCTCATCAAACGCCAGCGCATTTCGCGTGGCGTCCTCGATTGCTTCATCATTGAAAAACCATTGATAGTCGAGTGGATCGCCCACACCGCGCACAGACAAACCGAGCCACGAACCGCTGGTGACCACCTGATCTTCCGGCTGCGTGGTCACCTCCGGCAGGATGATCGCATTGTAGGCAACCGATTGATCCCACTCGAGCGCCGCGACAGCCGTCACCCGAAACGCTTGGCCAAGCGCAACACTCGGCTCGCTTGGCTGCCAGACTTCGTCAGAAAAAGTGTAGGTGACGTACGCCCCGCTCTCATTGTGGAGCAACTGCACCTCGAGGCCATCCACCTCCGGCAGGCCAAGCACGGAGGCCACGCCGCCTTCCGCCGGGGTCAATGCGCTGCGCAACGCGGCCCGGGCCGGGATCACCGAGGCGAGATCGCCCTGCAGTGCGACCCCAAAATAATCCACCGTTACGGCGTTCTCTCCGGCAAGGTCAAGCACTGCACCCTCGCCCGGGTCGAGTGTCATTTCCGGGTTCTCCCACGCACCACCCTCGAACACGTTCACCGTCAGCTCGCCGGTGGCCTCGTCCAGCTTGGCCAAGGTGGTGCCATCAGGGAACCCGGTGAACAGCTTGGCCAACGTGTTGCCATCCTCGCGACTCAACGGGTTAGCGATGAGCGATTTGCCGACGGGATACGACACCCGGGTGTAGCCGATGGCGTTTTTTGAATATTTTTCCGTCTTGAGCAGCGCGCGCACGTACAGCGTGTCGACCCCGGCCGGCCGGTCGATCGCCTT
Source organism: Verrucomicrobia bacterium UBA6775 (assembly GCA_002453165.1). GTDB lineage: Bacteria > Verrucomicrobiota > Verrucomicrobiia > Limisphaerales > UBA1096 > UBA1096. Next base: position 8,288 of record DKGH01000107.1, on the reverse strand, counting down.
GCTGTTTTTACCGGAGGCGTTGAACATCAAGTCCTCCTCCCCTCCCTTCAGCAGCGTCTTCCAGTTTTTCAGGTCGAACGAATACTCGAACACGTTCGTCGTCCAGCGGTGGCCGTGCACCTGAAAACCAAGCTGCTCGTCAGTGAGGTTTAGGTTGAAAAACTTGGGTTCATCGAAAATCAGCCACTCGAGCTGGGCCGGCTCGGAGTTGGCCTCGCCGATGGCGGTGCGCACGTTGACCGTGTACGCGCCCTCGGTGGTCGGCGTCATCACGCCGATATCGACCGAGCTGGCCGTGGCCCCGTCAATCGCCTCGCCATTTAAGCTCCATTGATACGCAAACGGCCCGGTGCCTTTCGGCTCCACCTTCAACACCACGTTCGTGTGGATACCGATCACCGTCTCAACTGGAGTCGGCGCGGTGGTCATGGTGACGTTGGCGCCGTCGATGATCTTCACATTGGCCGGCGTGCCGATACTCGGCAGGACGGCATCCAACACGGCGGACTTGCTGCGCGTGTAGCCCACGGCGTTGCGAACGACCACCTCGTAACGGCCCATGTGTTCCGGCTGAAAGTTGTCGATCGTGTGGGACGCCTGCGTGGCCCCCTCGATGTCCTTGTTGTCAAAACGCCACTGGTAGGTGAGCGTCTCGGCGCCATTGGCCTGAACCGACAATTCCACGGTCGATCCGAACTGCATAATCGTCTGGTTTGCCGGGTGAACCACGATCATCGGCGGGTCATCCGGCTGAAACGCCACGTGCCCCCACCACGTACCCCAGCGATCCCGTTTGTCGTCCGGGATGCCCTTTTGGTCAGTGTTGCGCGTCTCGGCATACATCTGAATCGTCCACATGTCGGTGTCGTTGTTGGGATCAACCTGCGTGGCGCTGTAGTCGCCCCAGCTATTCCGGCCATCGGCACGCAGCTTGACGTACGGCGCCACGCCGGACTTGAACAGCGCCGGCTTGCTCATCTCCCCAAGAGGATCACCAGCCTTGCGATAGGAGTAGAACGCGCTGGCGTAGGTGTCCTTTGTAAACCCGGAATAGCCGATCAACACATCGTTGTTTTTATTCACCGCAATGCTCGGGAAGGTGTACTGCTTCACGCCGTTGGTATCCTGAATGTAGCCGCGCTGGATGATCGTGGCGTTCGTCTCCAGGTTCCACCACTGCACGGCCGTGCGATTCACGTTGGTCACGCCCTCCGGCAAAAACACATGGTGCGCCGCCCAGAGTTTGCCGTTGCGCTTGATCAATGCGTGCATGCGCGAGTCGTTGCCGAAGATGTTTTTCGCGGTGCCTTTCTGCGGTGAAATGTTGGTTTTACCGATGGAAAACTCCCACGGCACGATGTCCTTCAGCGGCGTGGTGGCAAACTTGGGCGTGTAATGCTCCTGCCCGACTTTTCCGGACAGCGCGCTGATGCGCAGAGCCCGTGTGCTGTTTTCGGTGACGAACAGCAGGTTTGTGTCGGCCGCGTCGTGCGTCGTCGCCGGCACCACGGTGAAATATCCGGGATCATCAAACTGCGTGTAAAACGCCCGGTCGTTGCGAATATAGTCCGGCTTGTGAAAGGCGTAGATGCGCGAGCCGACGAACTCCTTTGTGCCAGCCACCTCGTTGGTGCCCTTGTACATGTTCACCGAGGCGGCGAGCCACTTGCCGTTGTAGCCGACACTCGGGTAGTCGGCGTAAAGGTAGTTCGTCTTGACCGATGTTGGGTGCACCCGGATCGAAGCCATGTCCCATTCGCCGTTCGGGTTGCTCGTCTTCGAGAGGCCGATCAACACAGCCGACTTAGTCGTGTTCACATCCGCGATTGTGAACAGCACCCAGCGCTTGGCCAGATGGTCGTAAACCACCTTCGGATCGAACACGAAACCGTGATCGAAGCCGCCCCAAAAATCGCTCAAGCCTACCTTGCTCAGCAACTCGCCCTCGCGGGTCTGCACCGCGATCTCGGTGTTCAACGCCACCATCAAGTGCTCCGGACCAACCGCACCGTGCGTGTCCGCAGGGATCGCCGTGTGGTTGTCGATCACGCCGAGGAAGTGATCGCGCATCCCGGGTTTAAAATCGCCGCCCAACAAGCTCGGTCCCTCCGGCGCGAAGTCCTCCTCCGGTAGGCCTCCCATTTTGCTGATGCTCAACAACCGATGCCGCCGCACCGTCTCGTCCGGCCCGGGATTGGCCGCCGTCACCCGGTCGGACATCGCGGCAAAATGAATTGTGTGCGTTCGCACCAACGGATAGTCCTCCCCGAGACTGCTAGAGGAATCGTCGAACCGTTCCGGCGCCGCCAACGGGTCGCTGGCCAACTCCTCCATGCCAGGCGGCAGCGGCGGCAGCGGCGCTTGGCCAAGCTGATCCTCCGTAGGCACCTTCGCCACCTTCATCCCGGCAATGAACCGCGAATAACCTGGCAGCAGGTCCGCCAACTCCGTGTCCAGATCACGCTTGGCCAAGCCGCTGGCCAGAGGCGTCATTCGGTTGCCGTCGTTGGCATAGACATCGACCGCCTGTGTCTGCGCTTGGCCAAGCGGCGCATCCACCAGTAAATCGAGGTCACCATCGCCATCAAGGTCGGATAGCGTGATCGGCGGTGCCTCGGTGGCGGAAGTCAGGCTGGATGCCGGTGCTTCGGCAGCAATCGCCACCACGGCCAAGGCCGCTCCAAGGGTGAAAAATGAAGGAATAATGATACTCTTCCAGCGATTCGCCAGAAGCCGTAGCTTGCTGAAACCTGAAGTCATGGTCGGGTTGCGTTGACAATGTCCCCCTTCCGGATGAGTGGGAACCGGCGTCCATTATGACCACCTAGCACGCATCGAGTCAATGCCTTGCGCCCCCCGGCGACCGCCCTATACTGCCGCCCGTGTTGGATATTAGACAGTTCCGGGAGAACCCCGATCACATTCGCGAACGCCTCGCCACCCGCGGGGAGGAATTCGCCGCCAAGGTGGACGATGTCGTGCGGCTCGACGCCGAGCGCCGCGAGGCCATCACCGCCGTCGAGGAACTCAAGGCTAGGCGCAACGCCGCCTCGAAGGAAATCGGCGCACTCATGGGCCAAAAAAAACTCGAGGAAGCCGAGGCAAAAAAGGCCGAAGTGCGGGACATCGGCGACCAGATTTCCGAGTTGGACGCCAAGGCTGGGCAGGTGGACACCGACCTGCGGGAAATTCTGCTGCGGCTGCCCAACCTGCCCCATGCCGACGTTCCGGTCGGTGCGTCTGAAGAGGACAACAGCGAGATCAGCCAATGGGGCGAGAAACCGTCATTCGATTTTGAGCCGAAACCGCACACGGAGATTTGCGAGTCGCTTGGCCTCGTCGATTTCGCCCGGGGCGCCAAGCTCTCCGGCAGCGGCTTCCTGCTGTACAGCGGCTGGGGCGCGGGGCTCGAGCGAGCGTTGATCCAGTACCTGCTCGATATGCACGTCCACGAGCACGGCTACACCGAGGTGTCGCCGCCGTTCATGGTCGGCTACGACTGCATGATCGGCGTCGGCCAATTCCCCAAGTTCGAGGACCAGGCCTACATGGTGCAGGAGGGACTCGACGAGGAGAGTCGCGGCAAACTCTACCTCATCCCCACCGCCGAGGCACCGGTCGCCAACATCCATCGCGAGGAGATTTTAAAAAACGAGGCGCTTCCGAAATATTACTGCGCCTACAGCCCGTGCTTCCGAGCCGAGGCCGGCGCGGCCGGGGTCGGCACCCGCGGCATGATCCGCGTCCACCAGTTTGACAAGGTGGAACTCATCAAGATCGTCGAGCCGGATGGCAGCTACGACGAACTCCAGAAAATGCTCGGCAACGCTGAGAATATTTTGCAGTCGCTCAACCTGCACTACCGCATCCTGCAGCTTTGCACCGCCGACATGAGCTTCGGCAGCGCCACCACCTACGACATCGAGGTGTGGGCACCTGGCCAGGGCGACTACCTCGAGGTCTCCAGTTGCTCCAACTGCGAAGACTACCAGTCCCGCAGGATGAACCTGCGCTACAAGGATGCCGACGGCAAAAACCGGTACCCGCACATCCTCAACGGCAGCGGCACTGCACTGGCCCGCCTGTTCGTGGCGTTGATCGAGACCTACCAGCAACCCGACGGCAGCATCACCATCCCCGAGCCGCTGCAAAGCTACCTGCGCACCGACCGCATCCCGGCAAGTGAATAGTGACTTACGAGCAAAACCATCCACATTTTCACTCTTATAGGGCCTTCGCCACTTTGACCAAGGCACCAGCCCCGAAGTAGCCAGGGGTGCCAGTCCCGGGTTGGACGGCCCAAACAAATCAGCCCTGAAAGGGCGACACCAACCGTGACAATGTCCTGCCGAAACCGAAAAACTAACTACCGGCGATGAATATTTTTCATGTCAGCAGCGAGGTGTTTCCCTACTCAAAAACGGGTGGGTTGGCTGACATGACGGCGGCGCTGGCCAAGGCACAGGCCGGGGCCGGGCACGAGGTCACGCTGTTGACGCCGCTTTATCGCGGTATCCTCGACCAGTTCGAGGGCATCAAACCAAGCGACACCCAGTTGTCGGTTCCGCTTGGCCAAGCGAAAAAAACCGCCACCGTTTGGACGCATAACCCCGCCGAAAACCTGACCATTTTGTTTGTCGATCAACCGGAGCTTTTCGATCGCGCAAACGTGTACGGGGAGGACGACGACGCCGAGCGGTTTATCTTTTTTTCAAAGGCCGCCGCGCGCCTGGCCAAGCGGGCGGAGATCGTTCACGCGCACGACTGGCAAAGCGCACTGACCATGCCGCTGCTCTCGCTTGGCCAAGCGCAGATCGGCACGGTTTTTACCATTCACAACGCCGCCTATCAGGGGCGCTTCGGGCGTGACAAGTTCGAGCTGACCGGTTTGCCGGATTCGTTTTTCAACTGGCAGCAACTGGAGTTTTACGACGACATCAACCTGCTCAAGGGAGGCGTTGTTTTTGCAGACCTAGCAACCACGGTCAGCCCGCGCTACGCCGAGGAACTGCTAACTCCTGACTACGGCTGCGGATTGGAGGGCGTCTTTCAAGCCAAGGGCAGCGCATTGACCGGCGTCCTCAACGGCGTCGACTATTCCGAGTGGAATACCAACAATAATCCGCACCTCGTCGCCCCGTTTTCAGCGGATGCGCCCGAGGGAAAGGCCGCGAACAAAACCGCGCTGCAGCGTGAACTGGGACTGGACGAGCAACCCGGTTTGCCGTTGCTCGGCAATATCAGCCGGTTCGCCGAACAAAAAGGAATCGATGTATTACTGGATGCGCTGGAGCAGCAACTTGCTGGCGGGGCAGCCTTTCAGTACACCGGGCTTGGCAGCGGCGATGCCCGGCTGGAACAGGCGATGAGCGACTTGGCTAAGCGGCATCCCGGCCGTATCGCAATCCGCGTTGGATACGATACTGTGCTGGCACATCGAATCGAGGCCGGTTGCGATTTTTTCATAATGCCATCGCGCTTTGAGCCTTGCGGGCTTAACCAACTTTACAGCCTGCGCTACGGGGCGATTCCAATCGTTCGGGAAACCGGAGGGCTGAAAGACTCAATCATTGACCTTAGCCAAGGCGATGACACGGCCACCGGCATTAAATTTGAACAACCCAACGCCGACGCCCTTGGCCAAGCGCTTGGCCAAGCGTTTAGGCTGCACTCCGATCCCTCACGCTTGGCCAAGGTGCGCGACAATGGGATGCGGGCCGATTTTTCGTGGTTCCGCACAACAACCGAGTATGACCGGCTTTACAATACCATTAGACCATGAAAAAAGCCGGCCGTATTCGCGACCGGCTTTTCGGTAAGATGACTCCCGATTAGTGTGCGGGATTAATGTTGGTGTTTCGGCCCGGAGGCGAAGCCGATTTCTGTTCGGCCTTAGAACCACTAGGAGAACCCAGTTTACGCTCGACCTTTTGAAGCCGCTTACGCTCATCCTCAGTAAATTCTGCCTCAGCTTCTCTTACGCCTGGCAATCTCATTCTCTCTTGGGTACTCATAAGAGCTGCCTCTTCAGGAGTATCAAGGATTGTCGGACGAATTAGAACTAGAAGTTCAGAACGTTTGTTTTGTTGAGAATTATTCTTAAATAAATTACCTAAAAAAGGTATATCCTTTAAAAAAGGTACTCCACTCTCTGTGGCATTTTTGGCAGCACGGATGTAACCTCCTAACAAAATAGTATCCCCGTCTCTAACAGCTATCGTTGAAGTCGCCTCTCTCTCTACCGTCTGAGGAGCTTTCATTCCTCCCCCTTCTACCTGCCCTCCCCCAGTGTCTACAAAACCTTCAAGTTCGGAAATAGTTTGTGCAATTTCCATTACAACCAAGTCATCTGGTGTAATATAGGGAGTAACATCTAATGTAATACCAACATCCAAAAATTGGGTATAGCCTCCTCCGTAACCTCCGTAACCCCCGTAACCTCCATAGCCTGAACTGTATCCGCTACTGCCCTGATAAGGAACCCTTTCCCCATTAAAAAAAGTAGCAGGCACAGCGTGGCTAGTTTGAATCCGAGGTGTTTGCATTACCTTCGCCGAAGTATTACTGGCAAATGCACTCATCGCAAAATCCAAACCATCTTCGTATCTACTCAAATATGAAAACCCGCCGGAAAGCATACTTGAACTCAATGTACCAATTGCATTACCAGTAGCTTCAGCTGCGACTTCAACATTGCCACCTTGTCCAAAATTACCCCCCTGCCCTGGTTGAACATTCGGAGTAGTAGCAACGGGCGCATTAGCAACCATTGTTGAAGGCCCGCCAGCTCTAGAACCCGTGATAAAGTTTGGATTATTTCCTTTCGCCTCATTCATAAGGATATTAACACCTGTATCTAATCCGTCTGAGAGACTAACGTTGACAATTATAGCCTCAATTAGAACTTGCGCCAATATGCTATCAACTTCCTTAACAATTTCATCAATTTTAGCCATATCGCGGTCATTAGCAAAAACAATCAATGAGTTGGAACGGAAATCAGGGACGATGCGTGCATTTTCCAGAATTTGAATTTCCCCGCCTGAGGCACGGTTGACTATGCTCTGTAACCGATTCCGAAAGGAACTCGATGATGATGAGGAAGGATTTGAAGAAGTCCTGTTTTGCTGCAGACTACTTGTCCCGGTTCTCGATGTAGTCCCTGTTCGCCCTGAAGTACGTGAGGAAGAAGTTCTCGAAGAACTCGACGACGGCCTAGAAGATCCTCCTCCTTGGCCGGTAATCAAAGTCTGCATTGAGTCATAGATTTCCTCCACTTTACCATAACGAATAGGGATAACCTTAAGCTTAAAATCCTCATCTGGCTTGATATCCACTCGCTCGAGCAACTCAAGCATACGCTTGACGTTGGACGAGTTGTCACGCAGGACGAGTGTCTTGCTGACGTCGAGTGCGACGATCCCTGCCGGATTCTTGGCCATAGGTTGAATCATCGCTGTCGCCTCACTCGGCAACAAGTGCTTGAGTTGAACGATGTGCGTCACAAACTGGTTCGCCTCCGGCAACTCGTTTGAATCGGTGATCGTTGAGAACGCCGCACCTTCCTGAAGCGCGTTGGCACTTGGCACGAAGGAGATAAATTTTTCGCCTACCGGGATCGTTGTGTAGCCATTGAGCGAAAGGACGCTGTCCATCGCCTGTATGGCCTCCTCGACTGTCAGCGGCGTCTGCGCCTCAAGTGTGACGTTTAGGTTGGGCAACGCCGACTGGCGCAGGATGGTGCGGTTGACATAGTCGGCATAAATCTTGAGAAACTGCTCGATCGGCATGTTGACCAACTGCAGGTCAGCCATCGGGATGACGTCATCCATGGCCAACGGCGCGTCCTCGCCCTCGGCTGCCTCGTTGTCCAACGCGTCGAGGATGGCGGTCGCTGCCGCTTCCGGATCATTGTTGTCCCCGATCGCTCCGGCCGGGTCGGCAGTGGGATCGGCGGCTTCATTGCCACCGGGGGCCGTGGGAGGAACAGGGACGGGCGGCGAAGGAGGTGCCGGAGGTTGTTGCGCTTGGCCAAGCGCGGCCAGTGCAAGGGTCAATAGACCAGTAGTCAGGAATTTCATGACGTTTGATTGGTTAAAGTTTCGTTTCATTGTGATGTGCGGACACGGCGCGTCGGGATGCGTCGCTTGGTGCTGGCCGGTTCGGGAGCCGGCTTGGCTTCAGGTTTGGATTCGGGCTTCTCCTTGGCGGCCTCGACAGGTTCGGTGGACGGCTTGGCTGGTTCAGCCGGTTTCGCCGCCGGCTCGGGAGTAGCGCTTGACTCAGCC
>DKGH01000233.1:7671-14576 GCA_002453165.1 Verrucomicrobia bacterium UBA6775 | reverse complement strand
TAGGGTATGTCGAAATCTAATTGGTCATAAACCAAGTAGGGTTGCGCCTTGCGAATATCATACTCAATATTACTGCCCCTCAAGTTTGGTCCTGATAAACCAAAGTCAATTGCCTCTTCTTTTGAAATAATACCGACGTCCTTAGTTCGGTCCAAAAAAATCTTATTTCTTGTGAGTAATTGGTCAGCTTCTGAAATAGCATATAAAATCTCTTTGTTAAACTTTGCAAGTTCATCAACCCAGCCTTCAGGCAAATCCCGAGACAACCCTCCAATTCGAGTATAACTTGTGGTAAGCCTAGCACCTGTCAGAGCCTCTATTAAATTATAAATTTTTTCGCGCTCATTGAAAGTGTGAAGAAAAACTGTAAGAGCACCTACGTCCATAGCATATGCACCCAAGCCAAGCAAATGAGCTGATATTCTAGCAAGCTCACAACATATAACTCGAATAAACTGGCAACGCTCAGGTAATTTTGAATCTACACCTAATAATTTTTCAACAGCCAAAGCGTAAGCCACATTATTTGATAGTGGAGCCAAGTAATCCAACCTGTCGGTGTATGGTAAAAATTGAGAATATGTCATATTCTCAGCAATTTTTTCATCACCTCTGTGAAGGTAACCAACTTCAGGAACTGCCTTAACTATAATTTCTCCGTCAAGCTCAAGCGATAATCTCAGGACACCATGTGTAGCCGGATGCGATGGCCCCATGTTCAGCGTCATCTTTTCACCTTGAACATCTTGCAACTCTTCCATGGCTTGCGCAGATCTCGCAATTGAATCACTTACCTGAATGTTCTGGTATTCTGCCATTCGTTTATTCTGGATTACGCACTCTAGGTTCGCGAGCAGCAGCGTCTTCACCTCCGGCAAGAGTAACAAAAGGCCCACCCTCAAGTGGAATAGGATCCGTAAATGCAACATCTGGCATTTCACTTGGCTTACCCTCAAGTGGAAAATCTTTTCTTAATGGGTAATAAGGATAGCCCTCCCACATAAGTATACGACGTAAATCCGGATGACCTGCAAAACGAATACCCATCATATCATATGCCTCACGCTCGTGCCAATTGGCAGATCTCCAAACAGTTGTAACTGTAGGAAATTCAGAATCCTCCTCGCTAGCGCTTGTCTTTAAACGAAGGTGTTGAAGATGCCCATATCCATAAATGTGATAAACCGCAGTCCAACGTGGCGTATCATCATCATTATCAACAGTGCATAAATCTACAAGGTAATCGAATCCTAGCTCCTCTTTTGCATAACGACACACCTCAGAAATTTGTGAAGAATCTGAAACTTCCAATGTTAATTCACCACGAAATTCAAGGATATCTGAAATGATATCCTTGAATTTACGTTTGATTATATTGGCAAACTGCTTAGCCGTCATTCAAATCTCAAGATAAAATTAGCCCACGATCCCTGGCCGGTTTCTTGTCGGCGATGTGAGGCTCTTTCGAAATTTTGTTTTGTAATTTCATCAAAGCCTCAAGAATAGCTTCAGGCCTAGGGGGGCAGCCGCTTATGTAGACGTCAACAGGCAAAATACGATCTACACCTTGTAAGGTTGCGTAGCTTCGATACATGCCTCCACTTGATGCGCATGCCCCCATTGCGATAACCCATTTCGGTTCCGGCATCTGCTCATAAATTCTTCGCACAGCAAGTGCCATCTTATATGTCACGGTACCAGCCACGATCATCACATCTGATTGACGTGGAGAAAAACGCATCACCTCTGACCCAAATCTGGAAATATCAAAACGACTTGCCCCAACAGCCATCAATTCTATTCCACAACAAGCCAATCCCATTGGCATGGGCCAAAGTGAATTCTTTCGAAACCAACTCACTGCAGAGTCAAGGCGGGTGTGAACAACATTTCCCTCGATTTTAGAGTTGTAACCTAACTCGGTTTTTTTCATTATCAAATCAACACGTGCAGGGAAAAGTACAGCCCCCGAAGAAGGTGGCCAAGAGATTTTGTGAAAAATTTCACAAAGTCGCTTGGCAAAGCGAATTTCAAACGGCCTGCGCTTGGCCAAGCGCCGCTCTACGGTTGCTCCACAACCCGAAAAAAGCGGGCTCCACTTCGAAAATCAAAATCAGGCTTTATACTCACCTTATCTCCCTTGGCTTCAATAACTTGAACTGTATCCCATTGGTTCAAATCAGTTGAAGTTTCCAAAATGTACGTTTTTTGCCGTTTTGATCCAAAAAATACCTCAAATTCATTTTCTATTACGTTAAAGTTTGCAGTAATGTCTGTTTTTGATCCTTTTCCAACGGTTACCGTTACCCGGCTTCCCGGAATGAGGTGCGCTTGGCCAAAAAGAGCAAAACTAAGGTCAGAACTGGTTCGGCTAGACTGGTGCACCTCCGCAGCGATCACATTCTTTCCCTCCACAAATTGAACGCCCTCGATCTCGAATGTCGCGAAGGCGGACTCGTTCACGATCGAACTGGTTGCCATGGTGGTGTGCCTTGCGGTCGGTGAAAGATTTTTGTCCCGATAGATTTCTTCGCCGTTGAGGTAGATCGCAGCGGCATCGTCACGAAGTAGCTTAAAGGTCACCTTGTGGATCAAAATCGCATCTTCAATTTCGAAATTCTGGCGAAAGTAGGACGTTACATTTTTACGATCCGGGTTTGTGCCAAAACTGATCTCCGTGGCTTCATTGCCGTTCCCGTATCCCAGCAGGCCCGGGCCAACGCTCCAGTCGCTGTCCTCGAAGGTCGATTTGGCCCAGTTGCGGTTCGGTGCAGTCGCCTTGTCGTGATACCGCCACTCTCCCCCGACTGAGACAACAGTCTTTTGAACCGCCCCATCCGCCAACGTGTCACTCAGTCGATAATTGAAATGATCCTCCCCGATGTAACCGTCGTTCGGCGTGTAGGTGAACGTGCCGTTAGCGTTGAGCGTTACCCGACCGTTTTTCGGCTTGGCCAATAGCAGAGACCGAGTCGCTGCCCGCACACCGACATCGTTCCCTTGCACGCCTTCGCTCCGCTTGGCCAAGCGCAACACCTCCCCCGCCTCAACCTGATAGCTGTCCGGCCTCGCAACAAAGACGCCCTTGGCCAAGGTCGACGTCCGCTGTGTGTCCACCGACCAGGCGATGCCATGTGGCCCATCGACGTACACCCGATAAAACAACTCCGACTCGGCAGCCAAGCCGTCGACCAAGTGACGCAACTCACCCGATTCACCTGGCTTGATCTCCTTTGAGTACTCCCAGTTTTTTTCGCTTGGACCGGCGTCTGTTTTTCCCCAGACAAAAAACGCTTTCGATTCCTGTTGATGACCGGCCACGCGGCCACTCAAAAGAATGGACTCCGGTGTTCGTTCGACCGGCGGTTCGCAAACCGGCAGCGCCGTTCCATCCCCCTCCCCGGAGGCGTATACCAACTCGGCCACGATCAACATATCGGAACTGTTTTTCTCGTAGTTGAGTCCGTGAATCGCGAGGACATTTTTGCCCTTGGCTAGGTTCTCCCGGTACAGCGAAATGTCGAACGACTGCGCCTCCACCGCCAGTTGGTCGTCGTGCAGCGCGGTGGCGCCGGAGTTCCATCGCGCCGTGGACGGCGCATTGGCCGAAGTCACGCGTTTTCCGTTCAGATACGCGATGAATCCATCGTCGTATTTCATTCGCAGCAGCAGTTCGTCGATCGCTTCCGGTTGATCCACATCAAATGTGTACCGTAGATAAAGTGTCTCATTGCGGTTGTACATCTTGGTGCGGAAATTCAGGGTGGAACTGATCAACGACATATAACCGGAACTACGCTCATAACCGGCGCCGTTGCGGCCTCGACTCCAGTTGGAATCATCAAAATCCACTGCCGTCCATTCCTCGTCATCACGGTTACTGGTCGGCACCCAGCCCCGGGCGTAGCTGCGTGAGTCGACCAGCGACTCCATCTCCCCGGAGATGATCAGCGTGATTACTCCCTTTGCTCGCTGGCCCAGTGAATCCTCGATCGTGTACTCGATCTCCCCCGAGCCACTCGCGCCCTGTTTTGCCTTGAAGCTAAGCAACCCGTTGGGTTCGTTTCGGCGTCGACCGTTTTGCATAACGGGCGAACGATGCACGGTCAGGGTACCCAGCCGCGACGCCTTGGAGCGCGCGCTGACCAGACGGAATCCGCCCGGAAAATAGTCCTGACCATCTTTCCCTTCGCCGGTGGTTCCCACCCCGATGACCGGCTCGGTTTTGTACACCCCGCGCCAACCCGCAGCGTGGTCGTTCATCAACGGGTTAAAATGCACCTTCTCGCCGGCGCCGAGAACGACCTGATCCGGTTCAGCCACCGGCGGGTCGTTGACATAGTTCAGCTTCAGCGTCTTCCGCTGGCTTCCCGCTCGATACTGGATTGTCTCGCTGCCCTTCGCATCGGCGTCCACCCGGAGAATGAGCACAGAGTCATCGCTGGCCAATTCATGCAGCTCAGCCTGCTTGGGCGAGCGCAACTGCGAGATTGCGCCATCTCCGGGCAGCTTGATGGTCTTAACCTGCCCCACGGCGACATCCATTTCATACACCCCCCCCTCGGGATCGCCAATGACCACGGCCACGTCCCCCTTGTGAAGCCAGCCCGGACCGACGTCGCCACGCACCGCATAGCTGAACCATGCCATGCCAATAAATCCACTGAACGGCTTAAACACCGCCCGCCCGTCCTCCACGGCAACGGAGCCCGCATAGCGCGGTGTCACCTGCCCCACCTCAGCCAGCGACAGATTGTTTTCTCTTCCGCGCTCGACCTGCTTCAGGTCGTTCGCGATCACGTCATAGCGAATCTGCTCGCCGACAGCGCCCCACGCGACGTCGTCGTTGGCAAACGGCATCTCCGAGGGGTCACGCATGTTTGCCGGGCCGCCCAACCGACCGGCGGCCCTCCCGTGTATCTGCTTGGCCGCGGTGATTTGCAGCCCCTCGATGTCCCGGAAAAACGTTCGGTTCGCGTTGTTGTACTGAGCGTTCATGATGCCGCCCAGCGAGTGGGCCGAACCAAACACGTGCCCCATCTCGTGACTCGGCAGCGCCCAGCCGAAACCGGTTCGCAGCACCCCCACACCATTGCGCGTGTGCAGCGCGTTTTGATAGGCGATACCCAGCGTGCCGCCGGTCAACCCGGCGCCGAAACGAATCGCCAGCGTCTGCCCGTAGGTCGACTCCGGTCGCCATCGCTGTGTCCAGTCTGCGAAGTCGCGGAGCGTCTCGCCGTTGACCCCGAGCGTGATGTCGTCGTAGTCATCCGAGTCAGGCGTCAGGATCAACTCCTGCACCAGCAACCGGATGCCAAGTTGGTTCTCGTAAATCGCTGCCACGTTGGCCATCAACGCCAAATATTGACTGGTTACCTCGGTCAAATTCATTGTCGTGTTTCGCCCAGTGGCGGATTTGTCGAGCGCCACAATGACCGTAGCCACCTTCAGTGATGCCTCATACTGCGGCGGGTTTGCCGGAGCGTCCAGCACCAGCGTCTGCGCACCGGTCACCGGATCAAGGCCGGAGCTGGCCAGCGCTGGAAATTCCTCCGACAGCTCAAGCGATGCCAACTCAGCGCCGGACCAGTCTGCCGCAGCCAGATCGGGATCAAGCGACATCGTGCGCGACTCGCCGTTGCGCGGGTCGTTCACGCAAATGAACTCCGCCTGGCCGGGCGCTTGGCCAAGCGCGAGCACCGGCCCATCTTCCGGCCCGCGCAGTTCAATCGTATTGCCATCCGCCATTCGGACGACTCCGGCGAGTGAGCGATTGGCCAAGGCCAACGAGGCACGGTGCACTTGGCCAAGCGCATCCACCGCCCGGCCTTCAAACACGCGAAGGTCTGCCTCCAATCGGCGCGCTTGGCCAAGAGTGGTTCGGTAGTCCTCGGTGAAAAGAGGGAAGTCGCGGAACGAAAAATCGAGCGACTCACGCCCGGGCAATCGCAGGCGCAGCGGTTGGCCATGCTCAATCGCCTTGGCCAAGCGGCTTGGCTGCGAAGGTTGCGCCCAAGGCCGGATGGGCTTCGATAGCTGCGGCTTGGCCGGCAAATTTGAGTCAGTCAATGTCGCCTGGCTCGAAGTTAACATTTCAACCCTAACCGACTCGTGAGCCACGCGAACGAGGCCGCCCACGCCCAACAACAACGCGATTAGCGTCAGCCCAACTTTTAAACTGCGATTCATTTTTTTCTGCGTTTAGTTTTGGGCTGCCTGTTATTGTTCTTATTTCGGGGGGAAAAGTTGCGCTTGGTTTTCCTCTGGGCTTTGGCTTTCTTTTTGCCCTTGGCCTGCTTGGGTTTGACGATTCGAAAGTCCGCCTGCTTTTTGTGCAAATCCACCTCATCAATCTGCACCTGCATGGTGTCGCCGGGCGCGATCTCGTTGCCGCGCAGGCGCCCCACCAACCGGCCGCGCTCCGGCACGAACCGATAGTGGTCGTCCGCCATGCTGAACCGCTTGACGAGCCCCTTGATGCCCAACCCCACGACGTCGATCATCGCGCCGATGTTCCGCACCTCGGTTACCATCCCGGTGTAGGTCTCCGGTTGGCCGCTGTCGATTTGGCGCTGCAGATGGGTCAGCAGCTTGATCAGTTTGCTGTCGAACTCCGCGTCGGAGGAATTTCGCTCGGTTAACGAAATGTGATCCGCCGCCTCCTCAATGGCGGCGCCCTCGTATTTTTTGTTCTGGTAAACCACCCGGTGCACGATCAGGTCGGCATAGCGGCGGATGGGCGAGGTGAAGTGCACGTAATCCTGCTTGGCCAGACCGTAGTGCCCGACCGCATGCGTGGAGTAACATGCCCGCTTCATGCAGCGCAGGTAGCCGATGCGAAACACATCCTCGAGCGGATGCCCGGCGAGGCTGGCCAAAAATCTCCCGGCCTGTTTTTGGTCGGC
>DKGH01000233.1:0-7280 GCA_002453165.1 Verrucomicrobia bacterium UBA6775 | reverse complement strand
AGTTTTTCGTCGTCCGGCTCCTCGTGGATCCGGTACACGGCCTTGGCCCGACGACGCTTGATCTCCTTCGCCACGGCCTCGTTGGCCAACAGCATGAATTCCTCGATCAATTGATGGGAGATATCGTTCTCAATTCGGCGCACTTCGCTGACCCGCCCCTTCGCGTCGAGGAACACCTTGTGCTCCGGCACGTCGAGATTCAGCGCACCGGAGCGGAACCGCGCCTTGCGCAGTTTTTGCGCGAGCCGGTTGGCGTGGTGCAGCATCTGTTCCGTTTTGTTCTTCGGCTCGCGGTCGAGGATCGCCATCGCCTCCTCGTAGGCGTAGCGATGTCTGGAGCGGATGACCGTGGAATGAAATAGGGCCTGCTCCACCCGCCCGCTTTCGGTCAGCACGAACTCCACGCTGCGCGCCAGCCGGTCGACGTTCGGCTTGAGCGAGCACAACTCGTTGCTCAACTCCTCCGGCAACATCGGGATAACGCGATCCACGAGATAGGTCGAGTTGCCGCGGCGGCGCGCCTCCTTGTCCAATGCACTCTTAGGCGGCACGTAGTGAGACACATCGGCGATGTGCACCCACAGTCGCCAGCGCCGACCTTCAATTCGTTCCACCGAGATCGCGTCGTCAAAGTCTCGCGCGTCCACCGGGTCGATGGTGATCACGAGATCATCACGGCAATCCACCCTCCCCCTGCGATCGGCCTTCGTCACCTCCGTGCCGAGGCGTCTGGCCTCAGCCACGACTTTGGTCGGGAATCGCGTCGATAATTCATACTGGCGAATGACCGACTCCACGTCCACGCCCGGCTTGGACGCGCTGCCCAACACCTCGACAAGGCGCCCTTCCGGCGCGTTGTGGCGCGAGGGCCATTCGGTGATCTCCACCACCACCTTGTCGCCGCGCCTGGCCTTGCCCTTGCCCGCTTGGCCAAGTTTGGGCAGGTAAATGTCGTGGGAGATTCTCGGGTCGTTCGGCACGATGAACCAAAGCTGCCGGGACTTCTCCAGCGTGCCGACCACCTGCGTCCGGGCACGCTCCAAAACTTTCACCACCTTGCCGCGAGGTCGCTTGGCCAAGCGCTCGACTCGACCGCCGCGGCGCGGGGACGGCAGGTCGCGGTTAACCAGGACCAACACGCGGTCGTTGTGCATGGCTGTACCGGCGGAGTTGGGCGGGATGTCGATCGTTGGCTGCGCGGCATCGCTGGACAGCACCCGGCCACCTCCGCGACGATTCATCAGTATGCGGCCGGCTACGTGATCCTCGTCATCCGGCAGCGCAAATCGCTTGTCCGGCAGTTTCACCACACGGCCAGCGCGAACGAGCCCCCGCAGCTCTCGCCGAATCTCCTTTGTTTTTGTCTGCCCCGGCGCGACTCGCTCCGCGAGTTCATCTGCCGCGAGCGGGACGTAATTCTTTCGCCCCAACACCCGAAGCAGCTGTTTTTCAAATGTCATAAAGATTCATCATGTCTAACACCGCACTGCGGAATAATATAAAAACAATTTTAGCAATTCACTCAACATTAGCAATTCCGTTGCCATACGAATGCTTGCATCGACACTTTTAAGAGCCACAAGGAAAATACTAGAAAAACGGCATGAACACATCGAGCCTGGAATTCAGTTAATGGAGAGCGCTTGAACACAAAACCCAAAAAGGGGTGAGCTCCACGCGGCGCGCGCGAAAATCACGCACAAAAACAAAGCTAAAACTTCAATTACATTCGATTCAGGGCATGATTCTATATGGCATTAGTGCTGCTATTTTTTTCTTCAAATAGGCGTTGACAAGCGTCCCGACAGACACGAAGCTGCGCCTTCCTTTAACCCTAATTCGGTAAAGAGTTAACAGTTAACTAGTAAACAAACCAACGAGAATCGCATCATGAAGCGTTTTCAAAAAAACAAGATCGGGGCCTTCACTCTTATTGAGCTGTTGGTCGTTATTGCCATCATCGCCATCTTGGCGGGGATGCTTCTCCCTGCTCTGGCAAAAGCTAAAGCAAAGGCACAGCGCATCAGCTGCGTTAACAACATGAAACAGATTGGTATTGCAACGCGAATATACGCAACAGACAATCAAGATCGTTTTCCATGGCAGGTTCCTGAAGTAGAAGGCGGCTCCGCTGACTCACTTGGCAAGTACAAGGAGAACTGGGTGCATTGGCAGGCACTGTCAAACGAGCTGAGCAACCCAAAAGTTGTTCGCAGCCCGCGTGACAGCAACCGCAATCAGGCCAACAGCTTCGTAACTAAGAAGCCAAAGGGTGCAGCAGGTCGTACAGTTGTGCCGTTCGGACTTAAGGGTAACTACAGCTTCAGCTACACAATTGGTTCTGAAGCGGATGAGTCCAAACCTAACAACATACTCTCCGCAACTCGCAATATCGTGTTCGGTAAGTACAACAACGACAACGACGGTAAAGGTGCAATCAAGAAGCTTGGCAAGCGTTTTAGTGGTAAAAGCACCGTAGGCTGGACTGAAAGTCTCCATGAGAATCAAGGAAACATCCTCCTTTCTGACTCATCAGTTCAACAGGCTAGCGACAGCAAGCTCCAACAGTACCTAGTTGACTCTAGCGCGAAGGACAACGAAATGCTCTTCCCGGCTGGTAAGTAATCCAGTCCAAGCAATTTCCAAGACCCTCCCTAACGGGAGGGTCTTTTTTGTACCCTTCAAGAAAAGCCTGAACACACTAAAAAACTGCCAACTTTACCATTGACTCTCGGCCACACCGAACGTAGCTTCCGTTGACCGAGACCTTTCATCGACGCAAACTTAACTAAATTTTATGAAAAAAGACCTTAATCCAAGCAAAACGAACATGAAGATGTTCTTAGGGTTTACCTTGATCGAACTGCTGGTCGTCATCGCAATTATCGCCATCCTTGCCGGCCTCTTGTTGCCAGCCTTAGCTCGAGCAAAAGACAAGGCTCATAACTCAATAGACTGGAACAACAATAAGCAAATCATGCTGGCACTCAACATGTTCACGGGTGACAACGAGGACTACATGCCTCACCCGACTTGGGGTGGTGATGGTGCTGGGCCAACGGGTTGGGCTTATGCAGGAAGTGCAAAGGAAAACTCCACACAATTCCCTGGTGGTGGAAGGTGTGATGTACCAGCGCATAATTGGAAAGGCTCGACTGCCATGCCGACTTACGCGAGAGGAAGATCATTAGCAACCTTGGAAAAAGATCTAGCCGGTCAAAGGGAATCATTTAAACATGGGCAGCTTGGAAACTATCTTGGTAACAATCAGCAAGTCCTTATGTGCCCGCGTGATGCCGCACTTTCCAAAGGTTCCAAGTCTTTCGCCCAGCGACCCATAAAAATTACAAGTTACACATGGAACGGCAATATTATCTTTTTCCACAACGGGAATCCTTCAACTGGAGGTTATAATGCAGGAAAAGTCCGAAAAGTTTCCTCCACTGAGCCTGGCAATATAATTCAGTGGGAAACAGATGACACTAATCCATTTTGGTTTAACGATGCAGGCAACCAACCACATGAAGGTATTTCACAGCGCCATGCCACCGCAGGTACTAACAAAAACAATAGGCAAGATGTAGGAGGTTCGGCCACGGTCGGTATTGTGTC
Source organism: Verrucomicrobia bacterium UBA6775 (assembly GCA_002453165.1). Lineage (GTDB taxonomy): Bacteria > Verrucomicrobiota > Verrucomicrobiia > Limisphaerales > UBA1096 > UBA1096. The sequence continues at coordinate 3,668 of DKGH01000233.1, read as the reverse complement.
AGGAGCTGCGATCAATTTGACATACAAAAAGTTCTATCAAATGGCACAAACAGGTGGTAGGCCTACCGTAAAAAACGACATCTGGTGGGGGAGCTCAAGCCGCTAATCGTTCTTTTAACATTTCGAAAACGGCTCACTTGCGTGGGCCGTTTTTTCTTTTCCGCCACAAAATCTGGCGCATAGAATTATTAAAAGCTGCGATATGACTTTGCACCCTTCAACCATCCGCTGGCTGATCGCCATTCTGGTCGTGTCTGTCATATTACTTGCCATCAACCTGCCAACTGCACCCGAAAAGCCAAGCCCCTCAGGTGCACCCGAAAACCAAGCGCTTGGCCAAGCCCCGGCAAAGCCGCAACCACCCTACGAAGTCAACCTACCCTACCGGCGCGCCGACGATGAGTACGCCGGCTCCGCCTCCTGCCTCGAATGCCACATCGACGAACACAAAAGCTGGTATGATTCCTACCACCGAAGCATGACGCAGATCATGACGCCCGACACCGTCAAGGCGGCGTTCGATGGCCAAGAGCTTACTTTTGGAGGCGAACGATTCACCATGCACAAGCGGGGCGAAGAATATTGGACTACGATCGAGAGTCTCGAGGCCGCAAAGGCAGCACCTGATGGTCGTGACCCCGAGCCGTACCATGTGCGTATGGGCATGGTCACCGGCTCGCACCACATGCAGGTATTTTGGCTGCCGGGCATGATGGGCAATCTGCAAATCGGTTTCCCCTTTTCATGGCTGGTGGAGGATCGGCGCTGGGCACCGCGCAACAGCCTCTTCATTCGCGACCCACACACGGTGATCACGCAGGAAAACTGGAACATGAACTGTATCCGTTGCCACACCACCGGCCCAAAGCCCAAGCCCAACAAGGCCGAGCAACGGTTCGAGACTCAGATCGCCGACCTCGGCATCTCGTGTGAGGCATGCCACGGCCCCGGCCAAAATCACGTCGATCGCCAGCTTCGTCTGTCCAAGCTCCCCGAGGCGCAACGTCTACAGGCGCTGGAGGCCGAACCCCTGTCCATCGTGATGCCGGCCGATCTCGACCACACGCGCAGCACGCAGGTCTGCGGGTCGTGCCACGGAATGAAGTGGTTCGACAAAAGTGAAGACTGGACCGCGCACGGATTCAGCTACCGCCCCGGCGATGATCTCGCAAAAACAACACCGATCATCCAACCGACACAGCTCGACAAACAGCCGTGGCTCAAGCCGGTGCTCGAGAAGAACCCGGACATCCTCGATGACTTCTTTTGGCTCGACGGACACATCCGCGTGACCGGCCGCGAGTACAACGGACTGCTCGAGTCGCCCTGCCACAAACGCGGCACAATGTCCTGCCTAAGTTGCCACTCCATGCACAAGAGCGATCCGAACGACCAACTCGCCCACGGCATGCGCAGCAATCAGGCTTGCCTGCAGTGCCACAAGGAAATGGCCAACGATATCACCGCGCACACTCGCCACGCCGCCAATTCCGCCGGCAGCAACTGTTACAACTGCCACATGCCGCACACATCGTACGGGCTGCTCAAAGCGATCCGCGGTCACACGATCGAGTCGCCCGACGTGGCGACCACCCTCGAGACCGGTCGTCCCAACGCCTGCAACCTGTGTCACCTCAACAAGACACTCGACTGGACCGCGGAGCACTTGGCCAAGCGCACCGGCCAGCCAAAGGCCAAGGTGCCGCCGATCCACCAAACCACCGCCGCCTCCGCCGTCTGGCTGCTCAACGGAGACGCAGGGCAACGCGCGCTCGCCGCTTGGCACATGGGCTGGGAACCGGCCCTGCTCGCCAGCGGCAGTGGCTGGCAGTCCCCGCTGTTGGCCGACACGCTCACCGACCCCTACTCCGCGGTTCGCTACATCGCACATAAGGCGTTGGTGAAGCAGCCCGGTTTCGAGGCGTACAAGTACGACTTCGTCGCCGACGAGGCCAAGCGCTTGGCCAAGCAGAAGGAGGCGATGGGAATCTGGCTGCGGGAACAGAGGATCAAAGTCCCCCTGCCAGCCGGCCCCGTGCTGCTCAACGCACAGGGCGTCCGCGATGTCGACCGCGTGCAAACCCTCATCCGCACCCGCAACAATCGCCCCATGCGCCTGCGGGAATAGATGATACAGTCCACATTATCGAAGCTAAATGTCGCTTGGCCAAGCGCTCGGTGATTGATGGCTTGCCAATAATCGGTTCCGTTTTCAGACTGCGCGTCCGTTCCGATGATAGTTCCGTTTCAGGACAGAGATCGTCGTGCTGCGTTCACGTTGATTGAATTGCTGGTGGTAATTGCCATCATCGCGATCCTCGTCAGCCTGCTGCTGCCGGCGTTGGCGCGTGCCAAGGAACAGGCCAACCGGACGACCTGCAAGAACAACGCCCACCAGTGGCTTCTCTCTCTCGCCATGTACGCCGGCGACAACGACGATGCCTTCCCCCCCGGTGGCTCCAGCAATCCTTATTGGAACTCGGTCTGGTTTCGCGACACGATGACCAACCAGTACCACATCCGACGACCGATGTTTTACTGCCCCTCCAACCGTGGCTGGAATCGGGATGACTTTTGGGCATGGCCGGGTGGACGCGATTCAGTCATGGGCTATTTTTATTTCGCCGGAGAGAAGCGCTATGCCAACAACAAGTCGATGTTTCAGGAACAGGTTCGCACCCCGGTGTTCGCCGTGAAAAGCACGGACACTCCCCACTACGAGGTGATTTGGGCGGATTTGAACCGCAAATATCAGGGTTCATGGGGTCGACCGGGAGATCCGAACCCGCTCATGCGGGGCGTCAATCATTACAACGACCGGGGCGACGAACCGGAGGGGACCAACGAGGGTTTTTACGACGGCCACGTCGAGTGGGTCAAGGGCGTGACCTTCATCAAGAAGCCCAAAATGATGGGCAATCTCTACTTTTAACCCCAAAAAAACAGGGTTAAATCGGCCTATTGTGTCACAAAGATGTCACAATAAAAAAAATGCTTGTTAGGTAAAAAAAAACGTGTATTGTCCCGCGCATCTTGCACGGCGTGCGGATGCAAGCGCTGTCGTAAGAGTCTACTACTAACTGGCATTGCATCCTCGAACTATCCCCGGCGGGGTTGCAGTTTTCTTCAAGCTGGCCCCGCCGGATTCTTTTTTAGGGTAGTGTTTTCAAATCGATGGAGTGTAACCCAGCCTCATCGCCTCGCGTAGTTTCGGGATACTAAGTGAGGTTTTTTCATTATTTAAAATACACACTGTTCATAACATGGCTTGTGTGGTGTTCGCCGCTTGCGCTTGGCCAGGTGAAGTTGCAATTGGAGTCTTCGACGCCCGGTACTTCTCTGACAGTGACCACTTCCGAATTACCCAAACGTGGTCTCGCGGTCGTATGGCGAGCGTACGATCCAACTTCTCAACAAGGCGAATGGGCCCCGGTTCATGCGTTCCCTGTTAAAAAACAGGCGAAAGCAGGATTGCCTCTTTTCAACACCGATAAGAACTCAGCATTCTTTCGACTAACATGGCAGGATATCACCCTGCCAGATCAAATGGCTTGGATTCCTCCCGGCCAATTCCAAATGGGCAGCCCAGATGACGAGCCCGGGCGCTTCATGGACGAGGGCCCGGTCCTTACAGCCGGTGTACAGCATGGTTTTTGGATGAATCGTTA
>DKGH01000141.1 GCA_002453165.1 Verrucomicrobia bacterium UBA6775 | reverse complement strand
TTGATCTCTGGGATGAGTTCATGGTCCAGCGCTTGACCAACGGCAAATCGCTGAGCGAAGAGATCGCTGAGCGCTTGGCCAAGGCGCACGAGTCCGGCCTGCAGGCGGAGCTGGCGGACGCACTCAAGGGTGTGCGAAAGTTGATTCGCAACGGGGAATTCGTCGAAAGTCAAAGGCAGGCTATTATCGCGGCACTCGAGCCGTTTGATAAGGATCGGAAGATTCGCTTCCGAAGCTCCACGAACGTTGAGGACAGCCGTTACTTCACCGGGGCCGGGCTGTACAGCAGCTACAGCGGTTGCCTGCTCGATGACCTCGACGATGACCAAGCCGGGCCGTGTGGCTGCGACGAAACCAAGCCGAAGGAGCGAGGTGTGTTCCGCGCCATCAAGCGCGTTTACGCCAGTTTTTACAACGACAACGCCTACCTTGAGCGCCGGCGATTTGAGATTGACGAGAACGAAGTCGGCATGGCGATCCTGGTGCACCATTCCTTCCCGGATGAGTTCGAACTGGCCAACGGCGTGGCGGTGTCGGATTACCGGAAGTACACCGGCAGTGCGTTCAACATGTGGAGCACGCTGTCGACCCAGTTCGGGGCGACCAGTGTGGCCAACCCCGACACGACCGCCGTGCCGGAGGTGGTCAGTGTATCGGGCTACCGTTCCTCGAACGGCTCCACCAATCGCCGGGTGACATTCCAGAGCCGCTCAAGCCTGCTGCGCGCGGGAGAGGATCACGTGATGAAATGGAAGAGCGACTACGAATCACTGCACGCATTGCTCGAGAAGGTGGCTTCCGGATTTTCCCGCTACGCTGTCGATCGCGAAGAGTACACGCTGGATTTCGAGTACAAAAAAATCCAGCCGGACAAATTGATTGTCAAGCAGGTGCGTGAGCTGCCGAAGCCGCCGGAATTAAAGAACCCGATCCCGATCCTGGCCGGAGGAAGCGCGATGTTGCGCCTTTATCAGGGGGAGCATGGCGGGGGCGTGTTTTCCCGGCACAGGCTCAAGTCGGTGTGGGACGTGAGTGCACTCAGTCGCGTGCTCAACACCTCCGGACAGAAGGCGTCATTCGTGGACAAAGCCAAGTGGACGCGCGTGATCGACGGCGAGACGGTTGAGGTTGGGGACGGGTTGAAGAATTGGGACGGACATCGATTCAGCTCCGGCACGGTGAACAATACAAAATTCCTAAACGATCACTGGGAGGAGACGCGAGATGGCGAGACGGTGAAGTACAAGCTCTCCGCCGGCATCCCCCGCTGGATGCCGGATCGCAGCTCGCCGATATTGTTTACCGACGAGATGCAATGGCAACTGCAGGCGACCTATAAAAAGTCGCGAACCGACTACCAGCGGCAGGCGTTTGGTGGGGGAGGGTTGAAGAAAAAGAAAGTGCGCACCGACCAGATCACGCTGACTCTGTTTGACCTAACCGAAGAGATCACCCCGGATGATCTGTTGCAAAAGCGCTTAGCCAAGGGCAAGGGAGGTAAAAAAATTGATGTCGAGTTTTACTGGCCGCCGGCTCCCACCGGGCCAACCGCCGGTTATACCGCCCCTCTGAAGGGGTGGAAGGAGACTGTAATCACTGGCTTAACCACGGAGCCAATCTCGTTGAAGGGTTGGTATTCCCAGACCTATGCTCCCGGGCATCACAACTTCTGGGAAGAATTCCTATTAGAGCCATCGAAGGAAGAGGGCATAAGCAATGAACAGCTTGAAGAGTTGGAGGACAACGACGTGAAAATGATTTACCTGTTCATCGACCGGGGCCGCTCCTCCAACGCCTATATCATCGGCTTCGACGACGAGGCCCGACCACTCTAGGTCGCGCTTGGCCAAGCGCTACAGTCCGGAGACTCGTGGCTCGACTCGCCTGCGTGGCTTCTTCACTATCTGCGTCTTTTCAACGCATGGAGGCGAGTTCCGTCAGGGTCAAAAAAACGATGGGTCAAAAGGTGGCGCGACTGGCGCCTTTTGGCATCGGCCATACCAAGCCCAAGCACTTTCGCGACATGCTCAAGGTGGTCTGGGAAAACCGGGACAACCTCGGCTATGCCTGGAAGGTGTTGAGTCGTGGCGTGTGCGATGGGTGTGCGCTTGGGGTTGCCGGACTGCATGACTGGACGATCGACGGCGTGCACCTATGCATGACGAGGTTGAACCTGCTGCGTCTCAACACGATGCCCGGTTTTGATCCGGATGTGCTCGGCGATGTTTCCAAGCTGAAAAACAAATCGAACGCAGAGCTTCGTAAACTGGGACGGTTGTCCTATCCGATGCTGCGCCGCAAGGGAGAGTCGGGTTTTTCCCGGATCACGTGGGAGGAGGCCAACGGCATGCTTGCCGAGCGGTTGCGCGGGATCGACCCGAAGCGGCTTGCGTTTTTCGTGACCTCGCGCGGAGTGACCAACGAGGTCTACTACATCGCCCAAAAGGTGGCCCGTTTTCTGGGGACGAACAACGTCGACAATGCAGCCCGGCTTTGTCACTCACCTTCTACCTCTGCCATGAAGGCGGCAATCGGATACGCCGCGACGACGTGCAGTTATACGGACATGTACGGCACGGACCTGATCGTTTTTTTCGGTGCCAACCCGGCGAACGATCAGCCGGTGATGACCAAGTACCTGCACGAGGCAAAAAAACTGGGCACAAAAATCGCGCTGGTAAATCCCTACGACGAACCTGCGATGAAACAGTACTGGGTTCCGTCCTCGGCCGACAGCGCGTTGTTCGGCACGGACATCAC
>DKGH01000240.1:2361-2738 GCA_002453165.1 Verrucomicrobia bacterium UBA6775 | reverse complement strand
GCGCTCTACACGCGCTGGAAACCGCAGCATGCGATGAAGCTGAATCACGTCTGGTTCGGCGCCATCCTCGGCGAGGATGGTAGGCCGTTCAAGACGCGTAGCGGCGAGATCATCCGCCTGAGCGACCTGCTCAACGAAGCAGAGCAACGCGCCTTCGATGCCGTGACGGAAAAGAGCCCGGACCTGTCGGAGGATGACCGGCGGGAGATCGCCCGCGTGGTGGGGATCGGAGCGATCAAGTACGCCGACCTCTCAGGCAACCGCCAGAGCGACTACGTGTTTAGTTGGGACAACATGCTCGCGTTGGTTGGCAACACCGCGCCGTATCTGCTTTACGCCTTCACGCGCATCCGCAGTATCTTTCGCAAGCTCGAGGG
>DKGH01000240.1:0-1956 GCA_002453165.1 Verrucomicrobia bacterium UBA6775 | reverse complement strand
CTGTTGCGGTTTGGCTTGGTGCTGGAACAGGTGATCGACGAGTGCCGCCCGAATTTTCTATGCAACTACCTGTACGAACTCGCCGGGTTCTTTGGATCGTTTTACGAGAACTGCCCGGTGCTGCAGGCCGAGGGCGAGGTGCGCGCCCAGCGCCTGGCGTTGTGCGACCTTGCGGGCCGGGTGCTCAAGACCGGCCTCGAGACGCTTGGCCTCGAGACCACCGAGCGGATGTGAGCCGTGCCCGCGCGGAGAAAAACGGCTGACGATTCCCGTTGGATCCGTATCGAGGGCGCTCGAGAACACAACCTCCGCGACATCTCCGTCCGCATCCCCCGTGACAAGCTGGTTGTGGTCACCGGGGTGAGTGGATCCGGCAAAAGCACGTTGGCGTTCGATATTCTTTTCTCCGAGGGCCAGCGCCGTTTTCTCGATTCCCTCAACGCCTACGCCCGGCAGTTTGTGGAGCAGATGCCGAGGCCGGATGTCGATGCCGTCCACGGGCTGCCGCCGACGGTCAGCATCGAGCAGCGCATCTCGCGTGGCGGAGGCAAAAGCACCGTTGCCACCGTCACGGAGATTCACCATTTCATCCGCCTGCTTTTCACCAAGCTCGGCGTCATCCACTGTCCGGACTGCCAATTGCCGGTGCAGGCACAGACGCTCGACTCGCTTGCGCGTGCCCTGCGGGAGCAGGTCAAAAAGCGCGGCCCGCTGCGTCTGATCGCCCCGCGCATTCGCAACCGCAAAGGTTTTCACTCCGACGTCGGCGAATGGGCCGTCCGTCACGGGTACAAACAAGTGCGGGCTGATGGTGAATTTCTCTTCACGGATCAGCCACTGCGGCTGGATCGTTTTCGCGAACACGACGTCGAGGTTGTGGTTGGGCAGATCAAGTCGACACGTGATAAGTCGCTGGAAACGCTCGTCATCGAAACTCTTGGGCATGGTCAAGGCACATTGTTTGCCGTGGACGAGTCCGGCGGCGAGACGGTGCACGCAACGAGTAATGCCTGTGGCATCTGTGGGCGGTCGTTCGCGCCACTCGATCCAAAGGATTTTAGCTATAACTCCCCGCGCGGCTGGTGTCCCACTTGCCGTGGGTTTGGCGAGACGTTCGACATGCCGGAGGTGGATCGCGGCGAGGCGCAGGAGGCAGTCGAGGAGACCTGGTTTGAGTGGCTTGAGGATCAACGCGAGATTTGTCCCGACTGCACTGGTTCGAGGTTGAATCCACTTGCACGCTCCGTTCGGCTGCCGTTGGTGGTTCCGGACCGAGTTAAGTTTGATGCCGAGCCGACCATCGATGCTTTCGCGCAGGCGACGGTGTCCGCTGCGGACGAGTTGTTCGCCAGATTGAAATGGAGCGGTCGGGGAGGGGAGATCGCGCGCGACATCCTGCCGGAGATCGCTTCGCGCCTGAATTTTCTGAACGAGGTTGGCTTGGGATACCTGCAGCTTGGGCGCTCGGTGACAACGCTCAGCGGCGGCGAAGCCCAGCGCATTCGCCTGGCTGCGCAGTTGGGATCAAACTTGAGCGGCGCGTTGTATGTGCTGGATGAGCCAACCATCGGCTTGCATGCCCGTGACAATCATCAGCTGCTGGATGCGCTGTGCAAACTTCGCGCCCGGGGCAATTCGGTCGTCGTGGTTGAACATGATGAGGACACGATGACTCGTGCGGATTTCATCGTTGATCTTGGCCCGGGCGCCGGTGTTGAAGGGGGCGAGGTGGTCGCGAGTGGCACCTTAAAACAAATCCTGCGCAACAAAAACTCTGTAACCGGATTGGAGCTTGGCCGGCAGCGGGACGGCGGCCAAGCGCTTGGCCAAGTGCGGCCAACGAATCCGCCCTTGGCCAAGCGCGGTGGCAAAAACAAAACCCCATTGCTGGTTTTCAAAAACCTACGGAAGAACAATTTGAAAAACCTTTCCGTGGCCATCCCGCTTGGCCGGTTT
>DKGH01000221.1 GCA_002453165.1 Verrucomicrobia bacterium UBA6775 | reverse complement strand
ACGGCCTCGTCGAAGTTCATCAGTGCCTTGGCCAGCACGCCGGCGGCGGCCACGCGAGGCTTTGCCAAGCCGCGTGGCTCGGGGCTGGCACCGGTGCCGAGGAATGCATCGGTGGCCTTGGCGTCTTTTTCAAAATGGGCCAACTGCTCGTCATGCAGCCTCTTCAGCAGCGCGACCTCGCGGCCGGACGGCTCGCGGCTGGTCAGCGTGCGAAAGGTCTCGCTGATGATCGACTGAATGTTGTCGCCGTGCTCCCGCACCATGGCCTCGCCGAGCATGCGCGCGGCTTCGACGAACTGCGGGCCGTTCATCAGCACCAACGCCTGCAGTGGGGTGGCGGTGGTCTCGCGCTTGGCCCGACAGACGTCCCGTTTGCTGGCGTCGAGCGCCATCATCACCGGGGCCGGGCCGGTTCGTTTCCAAAACGTGTACACGCTGCGCCGGTAAAGTCCCTCGCCCTTGTCGTGGCCCATCGGCTTGAAGGACTCGGTGAGGTCGTACGGCTTGGAGCCGCCACCGCCCATGCGGGTGCTGATCAGGCCGCTGGCATCGAGCGCGTTGTCGCGGATCATTTCTGCCGTAAGCCGATAGCGCGGCGCGCGGGCGAGCAGTTGGTTTTCCGGGTCGGCAGACTCAAGCGCGGGCCGGGTGTGGCTGGACTGCCGGTAGGTGGCGGACATAACGATCTGCTTGAGCATACGCTTGACGTTCCAGTCGTTAGCCATGAATTCGGCCGAGAGCCAGTCGAGCAATTTGGGGTGCGAGGGCCGCTTGCCCTGGCTGCCGAAATCCTCCGGTGTGCGGACGAGGCCTTCGCCGAAGCAGAGTTGCCAGAAATGGTTCACTGCCACGCGCGAGGCCAGCGGGTTGTCGGCGGCGGTCAGCCACTGCGCGAGGCCAAGCCGGTTGCGCGGCGCGCCCTTGGGGAACGGCGGGAGGATAGCCGGGGTCTCCGGGCCGACGCGCTCGCCCGGTTGATCGTACACGCCGCGATTCAGCACGAAGGTCGAGCGGGGTTTCACCTTCATCTCCTCCATCACCATGATCTCGGTTTTGCCGTCGAGCAACTGGGTGACCTTTTCGCGCGCGGCACGGAGCTTGGCCAACTGCTTGGTGTGAGACTCATTCGCGGTGGTGAGATAGTAGGCGCGGAGGGCGTCGCGTTCCGCTTGGCCAAGCGCATCCGTCGGCTTGGCCAGCAGCTTGGCCAAGGTCTGGCCGTCGTGAAGTTGCGCGACCTCGGCGGAAGTCAGTTCGCGGTCAAACACCCGGAAGTCATCGACGAGACCCTTGGCAAAGCCAACGTCGCGGAACCGTTGGCCGATAACGATGTGGTCATTCCCGCCGCCGGTGATGTTTTTGTAAAGGTTGTCCTTGTGAATCTCCGTATCGGCGGGTTTGCCGTCGACGTAGATCGCCAATCCGGCGGCGCGGGTAGAGCCGTCGTAGGTGATGGTGACGTGATGCCATTCGTTTTTCGGCAGCTTGGCCGTGGTGCGGATATTGATCGCGTTGCCGGGCCAAAAGTGGATCAGCGACGTGCTGAGATGACCGTCGCGGAGGAGCATCTGGTAGCCGCGGCTGCCGGCATCGGTCCACGCCTTCGAGCGGGAAAAGACGACCGTGCGCTCCTTGTGGTGTGGCGTGTTCATCCAGAGCGCGACCGAAAACGGCTGGGTGCGCTTAAAGTTGCCGACGCCCAGGTTGACGCCATCGTCGCCAGTCAATTGCAGGGCGTTGCCGTTTTTGCCGGGGACGATTTTGTTTTTCGAACTGCTGGACGCCCGATTGGAATCGCTGAGAAGATTCGGCAGTTTGCCATCCTTGTATTCGTCGAACGGATAATGGCCAAGCTGTCCGGGCAGAGCGACCTCGGCGGGGCGGTCGCTGAGCCATTTGGCGAACGACTCTTCCGCTGCTTGTCTGATTTTCTCGAGTTCGGCTGCCTCGTTTTCGGCGAACTTTTTCGCGGCATCGATTTGTTCCTTCGCGGCATCGTTGCTCATCAGTAGCGTCGGCGTGGGAACGGACGGCGTGAAGTAGGAGTACAGGCCGGACTCGTCGATGGTGTTGAAAAACGAAAAGAACTGGTAGTATTCCTTCTGCGAGATCGGGTCGTATTTGTGGTCGTGGCAACGGGCGCACTCGAGCGTGAGTCCGAGCATCGCCGTGCCGAAGGTGTGATTCCGATCGGCGACGTACTCGACGCGAAATTCCTCCGGCACACTGCCGCCCTCGACCTTTTGCGGATGCAGCCGGTTGAACGTGGTGGCCAGCCGCTGATCGTCGGTCGGGTCGGGCAACAGGTCGCCGGCGAGTTGCCACGTGAGAAAATCGTCGTAAGGCAGGTTGTCGTTGAACGCGCGGATCACCCAGTCGCGCCAGGGCCAGACGTGGCGGTTGCGATCGACCTGATAGCCGTAGGTGTCCGAGTACCGCGCGAGGTCGAGCCAGTGCACCGCGAGGTGTTCGCCGAAGCGCGGATGCCCAAGCAGCCGGTCGACGATTTTCTCGTAGGCGTTGGGCGAGTCGTCATTCACGAACCGGTCAATCTCGTCCAGCGACGGTGGCAGCCCGGTGAGATCAAACGACAACCGACGAATCAGTTTTTCGCGATTGGCCTCGGGCGACGGAGCGACCTTGGCTTCGGTCATCTTCGTCAGCGTGAAATGGTCGATCTCGTTTTTGGCCCAGTTGGCCTTTGGCGGCTTGGGGATGGTCGGCTGTTTCACCGGCGCGAATGCCCAGTGCTCTTTCCACTCCGCCCCCTCGGCGATCCAGCGCCGGATCAAATCCTTTTCCTCGGCGGACAAGCTAAGGTTGGAGTCCGGCGGCGGCATCAGGTCGTCCGGATCGGTGGTGACCAGTCGCTTGAACAATTCGCTCGTCTCCGGCTTGCCCGGCGTGATGATATCCATCGCACCTTCCTTCGAGTATAGGTGCAGGTCGGCCTTGCGGGTGTTTTCGTCCGGGCCATGGCAGGTGAAGCAGCGGTCAGATAACAGTGGCTTGATCTGATTCTCAAAATCCACCGC
>DKGH01000070.1 GCA_002453165.1 Verrucomicrobia bacterium UBA6775 | reverse complement strand
AATAATGCTGCAAATGAAAGAAGGATACGCATCTCTGCGAATTCTTGGCTAATCCCTTGTTCGGGTCAACCAAAGGAGAGGGGACATTCTGTGCTCTTCCCGGACTTTTTCGCGCCTCCGCGCCTTCGCGTGAGGTTCACCTTGGTTTAACCCAAACCGGTGATGGGTGGGTGATCGAGGAGTTCGGTGACTTCCTTTGGGACGTTTGGGAGGAGCCGCAGTTGGCCGGGATCGATCACCGAGCGGAGGATGGTCGAAATCAAGTGTCGGGGGTTGAAGGCGTCGGTCACCGGTTCGCCGCCCATGCGGTCGGACTGACCGATCACGCGGCCGCCGTCGAAGCCGCCGCCGTAGATCATCAACGGGGCCAGCTTGGCCCAGTGGTCGCGGCCGCCTCGCTTGTTCAGCTTCGGCGTGCGACCCATCTCGCCGCAGCACACCAGCATGATCTTGTCGGACAACCCGCGCGCCTCGCAGTCTTCGATGAACGCCGCCACTGCATGGTCGAAGCTGTACCCGACCGCGTCCATGCCGTCCTGCATGTTGAGATTATTTCCGTCGGCGTGCATGTCCCAGACACCGGCGTAGCTTGCGTGGATGGTGACGTAGCCGGCGCCGGCCTCGCACAACCGCCGGGCCTGCAACAGCAGCTTGCCGATCGTGCCGGCCTGGGCATTGTAGTAGCCCTTGGTGCCGCGTGTGACCGAGTTCCACTTTTCACCGGCCTTGTAGCGGCTGGTGTCGTAACGCGCCAACACACGCGGGTCCTCGCGCGACAAGTCCAGCGCTGCGGACACGCCGCCACCGAGCAGCACCTCGGCGGCCTGTTGTTGAATCTCGTCCAGCGCACCGACCTGTCCGGTGAGATCCACCGAGCGATTGAGGCTGTCCAGTCCGGCGAGCAGTTTGCGCCGCTCAAAAAATCGGTCGCGTGACAGAGCGAGGTTCATGTCGTCCTGCAGTTGCCCGCCCTTGCCGGGGATGAACGGCGCGAACCCCTTGCTGTACGGGCCGGTGGCGGAGATGTTTCCGCGGGCCTCCGGGCCGGGTACATGCGCGTCGACGGAGCGGGGGAACAGCACCACGTTGGTCGGCACGCCCGAGTTTGGCCGCGTCACACCAGCCACGCGCGAGTAGTGCACGCCGATGTTCGCCTCCCTCGACGAACGACTGACGATCGGCTGGATGTTGTGCCCGGAGTTTTCCGTGCTGAAAGAGCGCACCACAGTGAACTTGTCCGCCAGCTTGGCCAGGCGCGGCATCCAGCTGCTGAAATGAGTTCCCGGAACGGAGGTTGGAATCACCTCGCCCACCGAGCGGACTCCCGACGGTGCGTCCGGCTTGGGATCGAATGTCTCGTGCTGACTGGGGCCGCCCTGTTGAAAAAGAAAGATTACCGACTTGCCGGTGAGCGGGTTCGGCTGGCCCTTGGCCAAGGCCTTGACGCCGAGCAGCGATGACAACGACAAACCACCCAGCCCGAGTGTGCCCACGCGGAGCAGCTCACGGCGATTCATCGGCTTTTGGCCGTCAAAAATCGTCAGCATCGTCCTGTTGGGAAATGGAGGCTATGCCCTTGGCCAAGTTTTGCCAGAAAAAAGAGGCAAAAAATGGGCTACTTTTTGATCAGTTTTGAGCCGACTCCGCCTGAGCTTGGCGCTTGGCCAAGCGGGATTTCATTTGTCCTATGATGTCGCGATGTTCGGGAGACTTGGCCAAGTTGGTGTACTCCCTTGGGTCACGCTGTAGGTCGTACAACTCGGCGGCTCTGGTCTCACCCCACTCGGCGTAACGCCAGCGCTGGGTGCGGATGGAGCGGCCGAGTTGGGTGCCGCGAGACACGACCGTGTACGCGCTGGGCTTGCCCGGGCCGCCCGGTTTTCGGATGAGGCTCACGTAACTTTTGCCCTGAAGTTGGGCCGGTGCAGTCAGGCCACACAACTCGGCAAGGGTGGGGAACAGGTCGATCGTCTCGACCAAGCCCTGACTGGTTTTGCCTGATGGGGAAACGCCGGGCACGCGCACGATCAACGGCACGCGGGCACATTCCTCAAACAAAGTGACCTTGCCCCACATGAAATGCTCACCGAGATGATAGCCGTGGTCGGAGGTGAAAATCACGATCGTGTCGTTCCAAAGTTTTTGTGCCTTCAACTTGTCAAGGATCAGCCCGATTTGTGCGTCCACGAACGACACGCAGGCATGGTAGGCCTGCGTGTACTCGCGCCGCAGGGCGTCGTTTTCCTTACCCAACTCGAAGCCAAATCCGCCGAAGCGCTTGACCATCGCCAAGCGCGGAATGTCGTCCCAGTCGTTGGCCGGGCTAAGGTCGAATTGCAGTTTCTGCCGGGGATAAAGGTCGAAGTATTTTTGCGGCGCGATGAACGGCACATGCGGCTTGTGGATTCCGACCGTGATGAAAAACGGCTTGTCGCCGAAGCTCTTTTTGTCGAGCCACTCGACGGCTTTGCGGGCATTGCGTCCGTCCCGGTGTTGGGCATCGTTTAGCCCGCTTGGCCCGTAGCCCGGCTGCTGCTGGCCGCGGGTCTGGGTGAACATGCCCTGCAGTTTCTCCTTCCACTGTCGCCGGGTTTTGCCGCGCTCGACCGAGCCGTGTTTTGCCTCGAATCTTGCTCGCGCCTCGGCGACGAACGGAAACTCATCATTCTCAAACCGGTGATATTCGTTCCAGCCGAGGTCGCCCGGCTCGTGGCGTGCGGAGTGAAAAATCTTGCCGACACCGCCGGTCCAGTAGCCGTTCTCCTTCATGAACTGCGGCAGCGACACTGTGCCGGGGCGAGTGTTGCGGATGTCGACCTTGTTATTCAGTACGCCGGTCGATTCCGGGTAAAGGCCGCTGAGAAACGACGCCCGCGACGGCCCGCAGACCGGGTACTGGCAATAGGCTCGGTTGAAGGTGACACCCGCCTTGGCCAAGCGGTCGAGGTGCGGCGTTTTGATGTGCGGATAACCGGAGGTGCTGACGTGGGTGTTGAGGTCGTCGCAAACGATCAGCAGCATGTTCGGCTTGGCGTTGGCCAAGTTTATTGCGGCTATAAAGAAAAAAAGTGCGGTGAAATTGCGGAGGATGGTCACTTGTTTTTATTGGTTCGTTGGCGTGCTTTTTTGCGTTCCGCCCGTTTTTGTTCGCGCTTCGCTTCCCGGGCGCTTGGCTTTTCCGGGGCGGCTTTTTGCCTGTGCTTGGCCAAGCCGTGTTCGGTAGCCGAGCGGCGCATCTCCGCCAGCCAGTTGGTGTGACGTTTTGCCAAGCGCTTGGCCAGGTCCGGTCGCTTGGCTGCAAGATTTGTCTTTTCCGAGGGATCGTTCGCGAGGTCGAACAACTCAAGTTTGCCGCGCAGGCTGTGGGCTTTCCAGTTGCCTTCACGCACTGCCCACTCGGTCTTTTCCTCGCCGCTGTTCCAGAAGAGAATCGGATGGTGTTCGGTCGTTTTTTCGGTGAGCAGCGGCAGCAGACTCTTGCCGTCGAAACGCCGCTTTGCCAAGCGACCGGTGCCGGTGGCCTCAACCACAGTGGGCAGAATATCGAGCGAGATCACCGGCTGA
>DKGH01000186.1:3188-6397 GCA_002453165.1 Verrucomicrobia bacterium UBA6775 | reverse complement strand
GTCGCTGTTGACGAAGGAGGAGCGCCACATCCTCGCGCACAAACACGTTTCATTTAACGTCAACGTGCCAGTGAAGGTGTTCATCATCCGCGACGCCGCCATGGGCGACAAGCCGTTCTGGCTGAAGGAGCGTGACTTCAAGCCGCTTGGCCTGAAAATCAAGGTCCAAAACCGAGACGTCGATTTTTGGGTGAAGGATTTTCAACCGGGCCGAGTCGGCCTCGGGATCAATTCAATCTCCGGCAACGACCATCACTACGGGGTTGCCCTCATGCCGCTCAAGCCGGAGCCCAAGCTCGAGGTCACCAAGATGTACCCCGGGCAGCTTCGTACCGCGCCGATGAAGGAAGGCACCGCGCCTTTCGTGGACAAAAACGAGAAACTGCCGGCACTGCCCGCCGTCCTATCCGGCCTGACGGTTGTGCAGACCGTTTACGAGAACCGCAACGACGCCAAGCTCATCGGCATCTTTCGCCGAACACCCTATCCCAGTTCGCCCAAGCCGGATCAGGTCATCCTGACATGGGCCAACGACCCCACCACGAGCCAAACCATCCAATGGCGCACCGACGACACGGTCGACAAGGGACAAATACAGTGGGTCAAAAAAGCCGACTTCAACCGTTTCCGCCCCGCCACGCCGAAGATCATGGACGCCGTCACGTTCGAGATGTCCAACACGAACTACGTCAACGATCCCATGACCCACCGCCACACGGCAAACCTCACCGGGCTGGAACCGGACACGACCTACCTTTACTCCGTTGGTCAGGGTTCCGATGAAAACTGGTCCGAGCTGTCCGAGTTCACAACCGCCCCGGCGAAGACCGAACCGTTTTCGTTCGTCTACATGGGCGATGCCCAAAACGGGTTCCAACGCTGGCGATCGATGATTACCGGCGCCTTCCGCAAGCGACCCGATGCCGCGTTTTACATCATGGCCGGTGACCTCGTGGATCGCGGCAATGACATCGACGACTGGGACAACATGCTCCACCACGCGCGGGATGTGTACAACCAGCGCACACTCATCCCCGCCATCGGAAACCACGAAATTCAGGGCGGCCAACCGACGACCTATCTCCAGTTGTTCGACCTCCCCAAGAACGGCCCCGAAAAAGTCGAACCGGAACGGTGCTACACTTTCAAGTATAGCAACGCTGAGTTTTTCATCCTCGACACCACCCTGCCTGCGAACCAGCAACACGAGTGGCTTGAGAAAGTACTCAAGGCCAGCACCGCCACCTGGAAATTCGCCGTGTACCATCACCCCGCCTACTCCTCCGAACCGGCTCGCGACAACAAGCAGGTGCGCGACCTCTGGACACCGCTCTTCGACAAATACCACGTCGACATGGCCCTGCAGGGGCATGACCACGCCTACCTCCGCACCTTCCCGATGAACAATCAAAAGAAGGTCGCCACCGCGAAGGATGGGACCTACTACGTCGTCTCCGTCTCCGGCACCAAGTTTTACGAACAGGACCCGCGCGACTACACCGAGGTCGGCTTCACCAACACTCCCACCTTCCAGATTCTCGACATCCTCATCGACGGCAATAAACTCATCTACCGAGCTTACGACGCCGAGGACAAGATCCGCGACGAGATCATCATCGAAAAGTAGGGCAACCACAGCTTGGACAGGCGCCGCCCGCCAGTCGCGCCAAGGCACAACAAAATCCTTGCGCCGCTTGGCCAAGCGGCGGAGCCTCCTGTCGCCCACTTATGAAAACGAGACTCCCCAAGCCGTCTGGTTTCACCCTGATCGAACTACTGGTCGTCATCGCGATCATTGCCATTTTGGCCGGAATGCTCCTCCCGGCTCTGGCCAAGGCCAAGAGCAAGGCCGCCGGCGCCAGGTGCTCCAGTAACCTCCGGCAGATGGGCATCGGCCTCATCGCCTTTGCCGACGATTTTGAACACTACCCGGTCGGCATCAACGGCAATCGTGGTTCCTCGTGGATTTGGCCCTCGCAAATCCGCCAATACCTTGGCGGCTCCCAGTCCAAAAGCACCGATCTTTTCAAATGCCCCTCCGCCCCCGACAAGGCCAACTGGAAGGTCGAGTTCAGCGGTAATGCGCAGGCCGAAGACGGTTACCTCAAGGGCGAGGTTCGACTACGTCCGGGTGGCAGCAGTTTCATGAGTTACGGCTACAACGTCTGGGGCGCCTGGGCCGGCATGGTGCCCAACCAAGGGATGGGTGTTTACAAAGGCCACGCAACCTGGGGTGAAACCAAGCCCAGCCAGGTCAAGGTACCCAGTGAGATGATCGCGCTCGGTGACAGCAACTGGGATCTCAAACGCAAGGGCGACCGAAACTGGAGCGGCTTCATCGGCATGTACGAGGAACGCCAATGGCCCCTGCCCCTCCACAATGAGCGCGCAGAAATACTGTTCGTCGACGGACACGTAACGGCGGAAAAACGGATCGATCTCGCCGCGCAACTGAACAAGGATCAGGGCCGGAAGGATTTTGCGGCCAAGCGCTGGAACCTCGACAACACACCGCACCACAACCGACGCTAAATCCGATTGGCCAAGCGATTGGCCAAGCCACAAAAAAAGGGAGCCTTGCGGCTCCCTCAAATAAATGCGCTATTGCGTCAGGACAATTGATCCCGGACGCGCTCCAGTAAAGCCTTGGTCAACTTGATCCCTTGGTAGGCGTCCACCTTACTGCCTTCATACTCTACGCCAACGTACCCGTTGTAGCCGTGTTCTAGAACGATTTTCATCATTCGCAAGTAATCGGTTTTTACCTCGTTACCTTTCTCATCAAACTCATGTGACTTGGCGCTAACTGCCTTGGCGTACGGCATCAATTCTCTTACACCCTTGTAACGGTCGTACATCTTGCCTCCACCAACATTGAAATTACCAAAGTCCGGCAAGGTGCCGCAGTTTTCCAGATTAACCAACTTCATCACGCCAGCAAGCCATGAACCGTCGGAAGACAGGCCGCCGTGGTTTTCCACGATCACGTTTAACCCCTGCTGGGCACCATACTCTGAGAGCTGGCGAAGACCGTCCGCAGCCAGTTTTTGCTTCTCTTCAAAAGAACCGCTGCCGGTGGTTCCCGCGTTGACGCGGATCGAATGACAATCTAGGTACTTCGCAGCATCAACCCATTTGTGATGGTTGGCCACTGTCTTGGCCCGCTCGCCGGCATCGGCATGGCCTAGTTGGCCTTCACCATCTACCAT
>DKGH01000186.1:0-2772 GCA_002453165.1 Verrucomicrobia bacterium UBA6775 | reverse complement strand
GTCTTAAAGAACTGGTTGACGTATTCAATGGCACCGATGTCGAACTCTTCGCGTGAAACCTTGGCAAAATCCAAAGCATCAATTTTACCGCCAAAGAACTGGCGATTCAGCGACCACTGAGCCAAGGAGATATCATACAGCTTACGCCCACCACTCAATGTTTTGCATCCGGTTAACCCGGCCACCCCTATCGCGCCCACCGCCAAGCTGGCGCTCTTCAAAAACTCACGTCTGTTTGTTTGATTATTCATTATTTTCTTCTTTACGATTGCTAGCATTTTCACGAAACAGGAAGATGAATAGCGCCATGATTACTGCAGCAAAAACGGCTGGGATCCCCCAAATAGACCCCCACCCCAATGAGCGAAGATCACTCGTCCTCCGCGAATTAACTTTGTTTTGTAGCGGGGTTTGCTTCTCCTGTAATTCTGCGAGTTTGGCAGATTTTGCATTATTCAACTCTTCAACTTTTTCTGAAAGCTCAGCGAAGTTACCATTTGACTGGCCGAGCCCAACGACAGCAAGAGCTTGATCATCAAGGGCTTGTATTAACGCAATTTCACTATTTATCTCATTCAATTCTCCCGAAAGCTCAGGCATGTCATCTGCCTCCTGAAGCGCATTTTTTGCTTTCACAAACTCATCGTACTCTGAAATCCCCTTAGCCTTTTCCAACTTATTTTTTGCTTCTGCGACTGAGACCTCATCAGCATTAGCATCGTTTGCTATCTGATATGCGGAAAACAATGAAGAATCCTTCTCATTTAAAGCAGTAGTTGCTTTATCCAAAACTTCCTGCGCCTCCTTTATCTCGGCCAATTTGCTCCAATTATCCACAGTTAACTTGGCCTCATCTTCACCAAACACAGAAGTCATTCGATTCAATTTATTTTGGTCCAAAGCCAAAACCTTCAGACTATCTGCATTGGGAGTATTCCGACCTTCGATTGAGCCGGCAACTTGCGCCCCGATGAACATCCCTAAGCCAAGCGTGAAAAACACAAGAAGCCCCTGCGCTTGGCCGCGAATAGGTTTTGGCGCCACTTGATCAGTGTAAATCTGCCCAGTAACAAAAAAGAAATCATAACAAATTCCATGCAACACAATACCTGCGATGATCATCCACCGAATTTCATCGGGAGCGCCAATTGCAAACAAACCATATCGAGCAACCCAAGCTAACATACCAATCGCCAACATCCACTTAACCCCAAGCCTAGCAAAGAAGAACGGCATCACTATCATGAAGAAAATCTCTGACATCTGGCCGTAACTCATGGTTTGACCAATAGGCAACCCGCTCATCTCCACAAGACGACTGGCCAACTGATAATAGAAAGCGAGTGGAATGCATATTAGAGCAGAAGCGATAATGAATAACAGGTATGAACGATTTTTGAACAGCACCAGAGCATCAAGACCCATTATTTGCCTCACGGTCACCTTGCCTTCCTGCGCGGGTGGCGTATCCGGCAACATAAAACTGAGCAAACCCAAGAGGAGCGCGGTGCCCGCAGTCAGCTCAAACATGCTAATATTCGTTTCAAAACCCAGCCAAGTTAACGCCAACCCTGCCGCAATCCAACCGATGGTGCCCAGTACCCTAATGGCTGGAAACTCCTTCTGCGGATCACTCATGTTTTTCATCGCGATCGTATTTGTTAAGGCAAGTGTTGGAAAATATGTGAGCATATAGCCAAAGAAAATCCAGTTGATCTCAGTCGGCGTCCCACCCGAGGTCATTTTTTGCATGGCTACCCACATCAAGCCAGCACCCAACAGATGAAGCACACCCAAAACTCGTTGAGCTGAAAAAAAACGATCCGCCACCATGCCAACGAAAAAAGGGGTTATCATACCCGCAATCGGACCCACCGAATATGTCCAACCTATATCCCCCGCTTGAAACCCGATTGTTCCAAGATAGTTCGGTGCGGTGACATACCATGCTCCCCAGACAAAAAACTGTAGGAACATCATTATCGATAGTTGTAGTCGTGTGAGTACGTTCATGGGTTTAACCAAATAGTGTTTAGGCTCTTTTGACTGGGCAAAAACTAAGCCTGTCAATCGGAACGGGCGGAGCCTAGACCTTTACCAGGCGGGCGACAAGAAATCCTTTGATGACAGTCTTTAGCATGACGGATATCGAATTGCGACGCGAATTACCAATTGCCTTGAGTATCGCTTGGCCAAGTGATACTTTGGCCACGTCAGGGCCCACGGAGTGCGGACTTACGAACCCCGCCAGGGCCGGAAGGCAGCAACGGCAGTTTGCTTCGTATTTGCCGTGGTCACCCTGGCGTTTCCCACTCCCCCAAACTTGCCCTTGGCCAAGCGCTCTGGCTACGCTGTGCCCGTGAACCTGAACTCATTCTTTCACTCCGCACTCATCGCCGTGGCATGTCTCGCCCCGTTCAAGCAAACCGCTACCCTCGCAGCAGACAAGCCAAACATCCTGATCATCCTCGTCGACGATCTCGGCTACGGCGACCTGTCCTCCTACGGCGCCAAGGATTTGAAGTCGCCACACCTCGACGCTTTGATGACGGACGGAATGCGGTTCGATTCGTTTTACGCAAACTGCCCTGTCTGTTCCCCCACCCGCGCCGCACTCTTGAGCGGCACCTACCCGGACATTGCCGGAGTGCCGGGCGTCATCCGTACCCACCCACAAAACAACTGGGGCTGGCTGTCGCAGGACGTCACCCTGTTGCCAAACGTTTTGAAGGATGCCGGCTACCACACATCGATCATCGGCAAGTGGCACCT